>JAFSKY010000117.1 GCA_017448685.1 Synergistaceae bacterium | reverse complement strand
GATTTGATTCGCAGGACTGTTGATGAAGGCCATGAATGCGGTATACACTCATGGAATCATGTCTACTGGCAGGATAATTTGCCTCGCCTCAGCAAGGACACAATACGCTCTGAGCTTTTACGGGCGTTCTCACAGTTTGAGGATTACGCAGGATTCAAGCCGACCTCATGCGCCGCTCCTGGGTGGCAGGTTACGCCTGATAGTTTGAGCGTTCAAGATGAGTTAGGACTCTCATATTGCAGTGATGCACGGGGATATTCACCCTTCATCCCAGAAATGGCCGGGCATGTCTTCAAGACTCCTCAAATACCTTCAACACTTCCTACACTCGATGAAATTTTAGGCGATGTCAAAGCGGAGAATGTCAGCGAATATTACGCCGGACTCCTTCATGAGGGGCTTAACGTTCACACGATTCACACTGAAATGGAAGGCGGGTTAATGCATTGGACGTTCAGCGAGTTCCTTGACCGTTGCAGGGATATGGGAGTTCGTTTCATGACGCTGAAAGAGGCTGTGAAGGCTTCAGATTTGAGGCAATGTAAAATACAGATGGGAGAAATACCGGGCAGGGCAGGCAAGGTAGCTTTACAGGTGAAAGGAGATTAACACGTGAAAACATTATCATATGGCCGTCAATGGATAAATGATGACGATATAGCCGAAATAGTACGAGTCCTCAAAGGTGATTGGCTCACGATGGGGCCAACAGTTGACGCTTTCGAGAAATCACTCGCTGAATATGCAGGAGTCAAACACGCCGTAACATTCTCAAGTGGTACAGCTGCACTTCACGGAGCAATGTTCGCTTCAGGAATGAGGGAAGGAGATTACGCCGTAACTACAGCCCTTACGTTTGTAGCAACATCTAATAGCGTCATATACACTGGCGCAACTCCAATATTCGCGGATATTGACCCGTCAACACTCTGCATGAATCCCAATGAGGCCGAAAAGGTCATACACTCACACGGAGGAAATCTGAAGGCTGTTATCCCGGTGAGTTTTGCGGGTTACCCATTTGACATGGCCGCATTCCGTGCAATCGCGGATAAACACAACGCTGTATTGATTGAGGACGCTTCACACGCTTGGGGAGGCGACCGCGAGAATCACAAAATAGGACATGACGCGGATATGACGACTCTGAGCTTTCACCCTGTCAAGCACATCACTACAGCTGAAGGCGGCGCAGTACTCACGGACAATGACGAATACGCCCGCAGATTACGTATGTTCAGGAATCACGGAACAACCCGAAATCCCTCAGAGTTTGTTGACACACCAGACGGCCCTTGGCACAGTGAAATGCAAGAGCTTGGCTACAACTACAGGCTGTCAGAGATTCATTGCGCGTTAGGATTGAGTCAGATGAAGAGGCTTGATGAGTTTGTCGCAAGAAGGCGCGAGATTGCACAGCTGTATTTGCGTGAGCTTGCTGGGATTGAGGGATTGACATTGCCACCGGAAAAAAACGGCCATGCGTGGCACTTGTTCGTTGCGAGGATTGACAATGCGGAACTTCACGGCGAATTTTTCGCGTATATGCGTGATAATGATATAAGACTACAGGTGCATTACAGGCCAGTACCGCTTCAGCCGTATTACAGGAACAAATACGGGTACAAGGCTGGGGATTTCCCAGAGGCGGAGCGTTATTATCGTGAGGCAGTCTCATTGCCTATATTCCCGCTAATGACGGATGATGACGCTATGAGGGTTGTTGATTGCATCAAAAATTTTGCATGGAGATAATATACAGGTGAAAATATTTCTGTTAGGCGCGGGAGGCTTCATCGGAAGTCATCTCGTGCAAAAAGTTCTTGAGACATCAGACTACGAAATAAGCGCGTTCGACATAAACACTTCAAGGCTTCAACGCTTCAAAGGGCATAAGCGGTTCACATGCTTTCAGGGCGACATATTCAAGGAGACGGACTATATACGCGACCAAGTAGCCGCAAGTGATGTAGTATTGCCGTTCGCAGGTGTCGCTATGCCAGCGTTTTACCTCACAAAACCTTTGTGGACGTTTGAGCTTGACTTCGAGCAGAATCTGAAAGTCGTCCGCATGTGCCAGAAATACAAAAAGCGCGTCATTTTCCCCTCAACATCAGAAGTATACGGCCTCGCAAATGATAATCTGTTGCTTGAGGATGAAAGCCCCCTCGTTACAGGGCCGGTTGGGCGTATGAGATGGATATACAGTTGCTCAAAGCAGATGCTTGACCGCGTAATTACTGCCTACAATGTCGAAAAGGGATTGCAATACACATTATTCAGGCCGTTCAACTGGATTGGGCCGGGACTTGATACGATGGAGGATGCAAGACAACACCGCGCACGCTCAATCACGCAATTCATATACGACATACTTCACAGGGGAGAAATAAAGCTCGTTGGAGGAGGTTCACAGCGCAGAAGCTTCACATGGATAGGGGACGGCACTGACGCTTTGATGCTCATCCTGAAAAACTACAAGGGTCAAGCAGACTCGCAAATCTTCAACATAGGTAACCCCAACAACAACTACTCAATCCGAGAATTAGCCGAGACAATAATAGATGAGATGAAGAAGTTTCCGAATTTCCGCGAAAAAGCAGAACGCGTAAAGCTCGTTACAGTTTCGCCGGAAAACTACTACTCTGATGGCTATGATGACACGAAAAACCGCCGCCCCTCAATCGATAGGATAAAGGCTCTCGGCTGGGATCCAAAAGTCAGCCTTCATGACGCCGTGAGAATGACCCTCGAAGCATACCATGAATGACACATCAGAACGCAGACGCTCAATAATCTTCATGGCCTGCGCAGTTCTGGCTGTGTTCGTGTACTTTTGGGGATTGGGGGATTATGGCTTCATTGACCCTGACGAAGGAAGATACGCCGAAATTCCACGCGAAATGATAGAGACAGGCGACTACATTACACCACGCTTGAATTACGTTCTGTATTTCGAGAAGCCCCCGTTGCATTACTGGTTGACGGCTGGAGCTTTCATGATTTTCGGGGAAAATGAGTTTGCAGGGAGATTTTTCCCGGTCATGGCCGGGCTTGGGTGTTGCGTGTTAGCGTTCGTTGTTGCACTGAAGGTTACTCGGTCAAAGTATGCGGCAGGGCTTGCGGGATTAATGCTCGCATCGTCGATTCTGTGGTTCGGCACATCTCGAATCAACACTACCGACATGACTCTAACATTCTTCTTTACGGCCGCTATGACTTGCTATTACTTCTGGAACGTCAGCGGGAAAAAGTCTCAGCTACTCATGTTTTATGCCTGCATGGCTCTGGCTGTACTCGCAAAGGGCTTAATCGGCGTTGTCCTTCCGGGAGGAATCGCGTTAATCCACATCGTAATCACCATGCAATACCGCAAAATCATTCCGCTGTTT
>JAFSKY010000116.1 GCA_017448685.1 Synergistaceae bacterium | reverse complement strand
GAGGTTATTCCGTCAGTGCGATGCTCCAGGCGTGAACCAGTACAAACGCGCAAGGATTCTTTACTGGCTTGCACATGCGCAGGGGCTTGCGGGTCAGAATCAGGCATCAGCAAACACATTAGCCCTCCTCAAACGGAAATACCCCCTCACTATTTACGCTTTACTCAGCGGGCAAAAACCCAGAATCGTTGACGGCGCAAACCCTAATTTGAACCTCAAGCCCTCAGAGTTAGAACAATGGGGATTCGTATATCATGCCTACCTGAAATATTCCCGGCCAAAAGCAAGCACACGGGAGCTTTACCGGGCGTTGCATTTGTCGCGGTGGCTAGGATTGGAGGAGAGTTACAGCGAGGCAAGAAGGCTCGAAACCCTCATGACATCCAGCCCAACAATGTACCGTCAAGACCTCGAAGCCTTATACCCACGCCCCTACAAAGCCTCAGTTGATGCGGCCGCAAAGCAATACGGAGTTGAGAGCAATTTTGTGTGGGCAATAATGCGTCAGGAGAGTGCGTATCAGGTCAACGCAAGAAGCTGGGTAGGTGCGGCAGGATTGATGCAGCTCATGCCCGCAACAGCGAAGGAGGAATCAAAACGCGCCGGGCTTCCTCATTATGACCTCTACAACGCCAACGACAATATACGCCTAGGCACGTCTCATCTTGGCTGGTTAGGGCGGAATTTCGCCAAGAAAGAACAGGTCATGGCCGCATACAACGCCGGGTCAGGGAACGCACGTAAATGGCTGAAGAATGTCGGAGGCAACGCAGATCTCCCACATTGGATTGAAGCTGTACAGTTCACCGAGACAAATGGATATGTTCAGAGGGTGAGCGCAAATCTTGAGGTCTACAGGCTGTTATATGGCGACAAATAGCAATATACCGTATGAGCTTTCAGATTACGTGCTTGGGAAATACTTTCATGACGCGGGCATAAAACAAGGCTGGCTTCCTGAAAACGGAAATCACATAGCCCTCGCCGTTTCAGGTGGTGGCGACTCAATCGCTCTGTTGTGGATGTTCAGCAAGTTCTATCATGCACCACTAACGGCAATCCACATCAATCACGGCATAAGAGGCGCGGAATCTGATGGGGATGAAGCATTCACGGCCATGATTGCGGCGGAAATGGGAGCGTCTTTTCATTCTGTGCGCGTCAACGTTCCTTCAGAGCGCGAGAAGGGCGAGTCAATCGAATCTGCTGCACGTCGAATTAGGCGCGAGGCTCTCATCATTTCGGCACGTCAACTCGGAATCAATGCCATCATGTTAGGCCATAACCGCGATGATTTAGCCGAAACTGTGCTATTCAACATTCTTCGTGGCACTGGCATTCGTGGCGGAGTCGGCATGACCGAGTCAACACACTCTGAGGGGATAACGTTCTACCGTCCGCTATTGGGACTCAGACGGGAATTTCTCCGTGAGCTTCTCCGGGCAAGGGGGCTTTCATGGTGTGAGGACAGCACCAACAATGACACAGAATATACACGCAACTATATTCGCCTCAAACTGATACCCATGATTGAGTCTGGCATAAACGCTTCAGCCGTTGAACACCTTGCGCAATTCGGCGAGGACATGAGGCCAATCCGTGAACGTGAAGACATCGCGAGTCGTGAGATTCTAGCGTCATGCTTGGAGGATGAATACACGCTGAACATGAAGATTCTGCGTTCACACACTGAGGATGAAATAGCACTTGCGATTCGCGACATGGGCAGGCGATTAGGACTCAGGACATTATCACGCAAGAGGTGTAATGAGCTTGCCGGGCTGATTAGGCGCGGTGGAAAATTCATGTTCCAATGGTGCGGGAATATGACTGTTGAAG
>JAFSKY010000115.1 GCA_017448685.1 Synergistaceae bacterium | reverse complement strand
TGTGTCAGATTATTCCGCAAATCCTTACACGGGTTGCCTTCATGCCTGCAAATATTGTTACGCGTCATTCAGCGTGTGGCACAAAATTTCCGAGACATTACTTGCGGGGAGTATTCAGACGCTGGCAATAACACACCGTCAACGGGCGTAAAATCGACAATACCCTTCAGCCGTAATTTTAGCCGAGGGGTATTTTTTTGCGCTAAGATTCAGCGTGTGAAAGGAGCTGTTATGTTTTGCCCGTAATAGTGAGAGATGTTGCAGTCAAATCTGTGTTGACGAAATCAAACCTTCTTGTGTCAGATTATTCCGCAAATCCTTACACGGGTTGCCTTCATGCCTGCAAATATTGTTACGCGTCATTCAGCGTGTGGCACAAAATTTCCGAGACATTACTCGCTGGAGTATTCAGACGCTGGCAATAACACACCTTCAACGGGCGTAAAATCGACAATACTCTTCAGCCGTAATTTTGGCCGAGGGGTATTTTTTTGCGTTAAGATTCAGCGTGTGAAAGGAGCTGTTATGTTTTGCCCGTAATAGTGAGAGATGTTGCTGTCAAATCCGTGCTGACGAAATCAAACCTTCCTGTGTCAGATTATTCCGCAAATCCTTACACGGGTTGCCTTCATGCCTGCAAATATTGTTACGCGTCATTCATGAAGAGATTTACGAATCACCCAGAAGAATGGGGAGAGTTCCTTGACGTTAAGACATGGCCGGAAATCAAGCACCCGGGAAAATACGCTGGGAAGGAAGTATTTTTGTCGTCAGTAACAGACCCATATCAGCCCGCCGAAAAGAAATACCGCCGTACACGTGCATTGCTTGAACAGTTGCAGGGGCATAACGTGAAATTGAGCATAGCCACGAAATCGGATCTTGTGCTGCGTGATTTGGAGCTGATACGGACATTCCCGGACGCTAGAGTCTCATGGAGCATTAACACGCTGAATGAGTCCTTCCGTGCAGAGATGGACAGAGCCGCGAGCATTGAACGTAGGCTTGAGGCTATGAGGGTGTTTCACGAGGCGGGTGTTCGCACAACGTGTTTCATATCGCCGATATTCCCGGGAATAACAGATGTTCCGGCGATAATTGGACGTGCAAAGGGAATATGCAATCTTGTGTGGCTTGAGAACCTCAATTTGCGGGGAAATTTTCGGGGCGTGATTATGTCATGGATTCACGAGAACCGCCCAGAGCTTGAAGGACTCTATCATGCGATATACACGCATAAAGATATGTCATACTGGAATGAGCTAGATATGATGATGAGGGATTATTGCATGAGTAACGGCCTGCCATATGTCCGCAATGATGATAGTATGAGACGTGATTTTGATGCACCGCCTGTTGTGGTCAATTACTTCTTCCATTCCGAAATTGTGAGGCACAAAAAATCCCCCTGCCGTGAATGA
Organism: Synergistaceae bacterium; assembly: GCA_017448685.1. GTDB lineage: Bacteria > Synergistota > Synergistia > Synergistales > Aminobacteriaceae > JAFUXM01. The sequence goes on along the minus strand of JAFSKY010000115.1, from coordinate 12,661 downwards.
CAGAGGGATTCAGTTTTTGCTCGTGAGTTACGCTTTGGGAGTCTCTGAGGGAGAACCGCTCCCCCCACCGAGTGCCCCAAGTGCTACCACGCCAGCAACTTTGTCGATTTCTTCCTTAAAGCCTGTTGCGCCCATTACGCCTCCGATCCCGGCACCCCATCCCGCTCCAGTTACGGCGGTTCCTCCGGCGACAGGAAGTGCAGCGGCCAAAACAGGAAGTGCAGCCCCGCCCGTAGCTATAGTAGCACCAGCAGCAAGGAGAACAGCCCCACCTCCTATAAGTGCACCCCAGAGGCCTCCTCTTGTCGCGCCCTCAGCTGTGTCTTTGCCGATTTCACCTAGTGTCCTCATGATCTTTCCTCCTTTTTGCGTTCATCACAATAATCAGGACAATCAAAGGTACTGTCAAAATGCCTCCGCTGAAAAAAGTTACCGCTACAATCAGCAGGGCAATCCCCAAACACCCACTACAACCACTTTCATTGTTCATCGTTCATAACTGAAAAATAAAGGGTAAATTTTCCTCATTATAAAAAAAAAAAAAATGTCAAGTGGGTAAAAAAATTCCCCCTGCCCTAAGACAGAGGGAACAGCCGCAATTCTTAGTGAAGGAAATCCAGCAAGCTCGGCTGAATTATCCTCGCAATCATGGCCAGATTCGCCTGATACATATAATCCGCCACCATCAATTGCGTTATCGCATCTGCCGGGTCAATCTTGGCGACATCATCATATTCCTCCAGCATGATGGAGTTCTCTGACACAAGCCTATCAGTGTTGTAGCTGTAACGTGCCTGTAAAGCTCCATTCTCGGCCATGACTGACAGAATGTTGCTGATGAAGTCATCAATTCGGGGAAGCATTTTGTCGGATAAATCGTCCCTGTTGCCCGCCTCAATCGCTGCGATTGCGTCATTGATTACGCCGAATCCGTTTTGCCGCATCGTGTTTGCGCCGCTCCTGATTGTAGCGTTCTGTGCGTGAATCCCAGTGCTGTACATGTTGCTTGCGTCAATTCCGCGTGTTGGTGCTGAGCCTTCAAGGTTGTAGCCTCCACGATAAAGGCTTCTGGCTGAAGTATTGCCGAGAAAATCTGAGGTTTCATCTGTGGGGTATGAAATTTCCGCTGTGGGTGTGCTTCCGTCTGACTTCTTGAATGTGATAGTCCCCGCGCTTTCATCAACTTCCGCCGTAATGCCTGTATCTTTGAACATCGCGACTATTGCGTTTTTCCTGCCGTCTGAGTCGTAAATGTTCGAGAAGTCAACCGTGTAATTTTTCCCGTCAATCTTTATGTTCACTGAGGAGGCCGAAAAATTCACGTAATCGAGGGGATATGTACCCGCTGTTTTTTCTTGGAACTCAACTTTGAGCGAATACCCACGCTTTGACCACATCATGAGCTCGCCATCCTGATTGATTTCCGCGCTCACATCATAATCCTGCATTCTTGCGTTCACGAACTGCACAATATCATCAGCCTTTATTGCCCCGTCCCCTGTAACATCTCTTAGGGCTGTAAGGTCTATCGTGTGAGTATATCCCGCTACAGTTATGCTCATTGTGTCGGCGGGGAAATTCTGCGCGTCAATGTCCCACACAAACGAATCTATGCCAGCCCCTTCAGATTCAACGCGCCTTCCCTGAATCCCTGTAGAGAGTCCGAGAGCGTCCTCTGCGATATGCCCCTTCACGTCAAGCACATTCACCGCAGAGCCATCAGCTGACGAAATCGCGATTAACGGATAATCTCCCGTGTTGCGTGTAGCTTGCTGACCCATATGTTCATCGTAATAGTTCACATACAGCCAATCGCCAGCCTGAGTCCTGAGACGGTCAATTACATCTTTTACCGTGTCTGTTGCAGCAACGTCAATTTCAACGCTGTGCGCAAGATTCGAGAAGCGTATAGTCCCTTCGCTGAATGTTGCGCCCGCTTTGCTGTATGCTCCCTGTATTGTGTTGCCGTTACTGTCTGTAGTATCGCCGAATGTGTCATTGTCTTTCATTGGGACTGCTGTTTGCTTGAGGTTGGATGTTACTCCGCCATGAATCCCCATCTGCATGGCCAGACCGCCGGAATAATCGCTCCATTCTGGGTCAGTGAAGGGCAAATCCACAACCGTAAACGCCTCGCCCGACAAGAAATATATTGCGCTTGAGCCGTCAATATCCGCTCCACTGTCATCAACATGCTGTGCGAATCCCATAATTTCATGGCCTTCAAGCTCATTCACCTGCTCTGCTATTTCCTGCATGACTAAATCACGGTCAACAAATCCTGTGCTTGTGTTCACAACATCAGCTTTCCTGATATTGACATCGTAATACATTCCGCAATTCATCTGAACACGTAGCTGAATCCCAACGTTATCGTCAACGCAAGGTGCTGAAGGGAAGTTTACGCATTTCGTGCCTGTACCTGCGCGGGTGCTGGTGTAAGCGTCAGTGCGGAGGGCCGTTGAGAGTCCGAGTTTGTCGGCGTAATTCTGTTCGTTCATGTCGAGGAATAACACCTGTTCACCGTCATAACCGCGTATCACAAGCCGCTGTGTTTTGGCTTCAGCGTCAAGAGTCCCGCGCTCCCAATCATCATTTACATCTTCGCTCAATGTAACCTCAACCCAACCTGCCCCAGCATTCTTGAGCCTCGTTGCAATATCTTCAAGAGTGTATGTTCCTGCATTGAGTTTGAGGTCAGCTGTTTTTCCCCCGCTCATAATTCGCCAGTGTAGCTGGTCTGTTACGGTGAGTGTTTCGCCCTGAGCAAATTCGCGGCTTTTCATGGCCGTCTCCATTCCGAGAACGTCAAACACATCCATGTGGCTGTGGTCAAGTTTGCGATTTTCGCTTTTGGCCGTTAGGGTAGTGCTTCCATCCTCAAACGGGAAAATGCTTGTTGCGTTGCCTTCAGCTGAGATTGTGAGTGAGGGGTAATGTAATGCTTCTTCAGCCTCGTTTATGTGAAGCCTGTCTGAGGGAAGCTGTCCTTGCCTTTCAGCGGTGATTACTATTTTGTCGCTGTCAGAAGTTGTGCGGGCGAATATTCCGTTTATGCCGTTGACTTTGTCGGCGAGTGCCTGCATGATTGTTTTGTACATGGCCTCATCGATTGTGCCTCCATCATTGCCAAGAGTGATTGTTGTAGCGTCAGAGTCATCATATGGCGGGAGTGAGGAGTCATAATCCTCCATTGTTGGGTCATAAGCTCGTGTTATTGTGAGGATTAAATCATCATTGGAATCCCTTTCAGCTTTCATTGCGATTTTGCGTTCAGTTGAAGGGTCATTGCCTGTCATGATTGATATTTTGGATTCATCGCCATCAGAGAAGCTCAATGCCCCATCACTGAAGCCCAGAGTCGTAACAGCCGCTTCTGTAGGCATGTAATCAGTATCAGGCCACCCGGTAATGCCGACTTTTTCGCCCGTGTTGCTTTTGAGAATGAGCTGCTGCCTTCCTGCCTCGTAATCTGTTTCAATATACGCCTTAACGAGCATATCCGCACCCTGTTCTTCAAGCGCACTGTTCACTATGTCAGCAAGATCTGTGAGGCTTATCCCGGTAACTTCATTGGGATCTCTATAGCCGTTTGTGTCAGAATAATTAGCGTCATCAGTGTTAGTTTTGGTGTAGTCAGAGTCTTTCCAGTCTTCAGGAATGAATACGGATAATGTTCTGTTGCCGACAGTGATTTGCACTTTTTCCTCGCGCCCAGTCCATACCCAATCTAGTGGGACATAATGCGAGCAGATGAAATAGCTGTCTTCATTTTCCGGGACAATGTCGCTACCAGCGAATGACACATCACCGAGAAGCTCATCATTGACGGCGTATTGTATGCGTTCGTCCGTGCCCTGATACTGAATGCTTCCGTCAGGCATTTCGACAAAAGGCCGTGTGCTTGTGTCAGTGCCGCCGAAAATGTACTGCCCCGCTATTCTCGTGTTGAGGTTGTCGAGCATGACTTTCTTGTTGGCTTCAATCTGTGCTGTAATGTCTGTGAGCTGGTCAGCAGTCAAAGTGCCATCCCCTGCCTGAATGATGAGGGCGCGTATAGCTTGAGCCGCATCGAGGACGTTATTCAAAGCACTGTCGGAATGCCTGAGCATAGTTACGGCGTTTTGGGTGTTGGTCTGGTATTTGTCGTTAGCATTGAGGGCGGATTGAATCTGCAATGACCTAGCGACGGCTGCTGGGTTGTCTGAGAGTTTTGTGTATTTGCTGCCTGTAGCTATTTGCTTCTGTAACTCTTGCAAATTTCTCTGACTTTGCATGAGGGAGTCCATCAAGCTCCCGTACATAGTTGATGTAGTCAAGCGGCTGTACATTGGCGAATCACTCCTATAACAAAAATCCCTCCCGCATCCTTCAGGAGGGTGAATCTTTCAGCGGGTTACGGTAAATTTATCGGCCTGCAAGCCTCATAGCGTTAATTTTTGTGGTGTGCGATGCCTTTTGCGTGAGTGTGTAATATCTGCGTAATAGTGAGAGGCCATTGATGCCCGGTGATTCGTGGTGTGTGCTGAATGTCCCGGCATAATTGCGTGAGGCTCTCAACGCCCATTGATTTGTCGTGTGTGAAATGTCCCGGCGTAATCGCAAGGACATTAACGCCCGGTCATTTGGCGTGTGTGCTGGAATGTACCGGTGTAATTGTAAGGCTCTTAACGCCCGGTGATTTGTCGTGTGCTGAAATGTCCCGGCGTAATTGTGAGGCTCTCAATGCCCGGTGATTTGTTGTGTGTGTTGGAATGTCCCGGCGTAATCGCAAGGCTCTCAATGCCCGGTGAGTTTGCGTGTTTGCTGAATGACTCAGCGTAATAGCAAGAGGCTCTCAATGTCCGCTGATTTGTCGTGTGCTGGAATGTCTAGGCATAACCGCGTGAGGCCATCAACGCCCGCTAATTTGTAGCGTGTGCTTGCTGAATATCTTGGTGTAATCGTGTGGAATCTTGATTTACTGTGAAAGTATGTGAAAAGTCTAAATGTCCCGGCTGTAATACTTCTGAATATCCCCGCCAATAATCCCCCGGAATTTTTCTGTGAGGGAGTGTGCATAATTCCCGCCGAAATCACACAGCCTCCCTCACGCCTTGCCTTACCTGCCAACAAGCCCCATTCCGTTAATGATCGTGTTCAACATCTCATCCATCGCTGTAATATAGCGCGACATTGCTCCGAATGCCCTATTCAGTATCACAATGTCCATAAGTTCCTCATCAAGATTGACCCCTGAACAGGCTTGCCTCTGCGCGTTAATCTGGTCTGACACAGTAGCTTCGGTTGTGTACATGAGTTTTGCGTGTCCTGCCTCCGTACCTATTTGCGATAGCATTGCGTCATACACTCCACTGATTGAGAGCGTTCCACCGCCGAGAACTTTTGCGAAATTCAGCGAGACCATTCTTTGAGCGTTTGAGCCATCCCCGGAGCCACCGCTCACGCCTGAAACAGCTAGTCCGTTTTCGTCCTTTTTGCCCATAGCCGCACCAATCAATGACGGGTCAAGGGTAACGCGTTCAGTTGCCGACAAATTCGTAGCAGCTCCAGCCTTGTATGCGAGTGAGTTGAAGAAAGCTATTCCCGTTGTCGTGATGTCGCCTGCAACACCATACCCGGAATACTGATACGCGTTCATAGTTTTGACGAGGCCATAAGCCATTTCATCAAGCTCAGACTTCAGCACGGGGATTATTCCGTCCCTAGCCTCTTCAAGTCCTTTGATTGTGCCATCCTGTATGTGATGCCTTACTGTGATTGTGGTTGTTCCTGCGCTCTTGAGGTTGAGCCACATTCCCGGCTCAATTTCGTAAAGCTCCTCTGCCTTGTAGCGGCTTCGTGAATCCCCTGACAATGACGGGATTCTTCTGGCCATGTTGAACATGTTATCCGATGAAAGGTAACGGACTCCGTTCAGGCTGAATGATGCATCCTGAGCGACTCCCGATTCTGGGATATATGCTACCTCCCTGAAACTTGACATATACGTTCCGTCATCCTTCAATATGTCGGTCGTAATTTGCTGGTTACGCGTCAAGCCCAATCTGCGAAGAACCTGCATATTTCCGTCATCAGATCCCATGAGCGTAATTCTTTGTGCCTCGCCCGCAACATTGGCGAATATCTCCAAATATCCATTGTCGACTGAGGCATGTACCCATTGTTCCGGCTCAGTCAGGCCAAATTCCTCTTGGTATTTCTCGTTTATCTTGTTGCGGATTGTAACTAGGCTGTCAGTGTTCACAACGTCAATCGTGATTACAGGGTTATCATTCACGATTCCCATTGTTGAAGCGAGATTCCCCGTAACATCTGAGATTGAGAGAAGGTAATTATCGCGGGATTCCACCGAAAATTGCGTGATTACCCCTGAAGATGATTTGCCTGTGATTACCCTCATTCCGGCTAAAGCTGGATTGTCAGAGCCTGCTGCTTTCTTGAATGTCGCTGTCATGAAGTCTGTCAGGTCTTTCACGGTTAATGCGCTTCCAGCTTCAGAGCTGTTGCCCAAATCGGAACTCAGTACCCATTTTCCTGTCGAGGCGTTCCATGTGGCTGAAATGTCAACCTGATCCCCTGATGCGCCAATCCTGAACGTGTGCGAGCGTGGCGATGTCGTATCATTTGCGTCTATAGCTGTGAGTATTTCGCCTTCATTGAGTCCTTTGCCTGAGTTCGCGCTGAAGTTCTTGGAGGTTACGCGTGTTCCCTGGGTGCCTACCTGGATGCGGAATGAGCCGGATATGTTCAGCGGGGAATCTATGCTTGCTGGCTCAGTGCGCATATTTACGGATGTGAGTTCGTGTTTTGCCTCAGTGAGTGCGCCTAACATGCCGCTATAGTCTGTGAGTTCAACGGGGGAATTTTCAGCTGTGGCCTTGAATGTAAGCGCGTTACCGTCTATACCTGCATTAAGCCCTATTGAATTGTTGTCGGCCATGTCGTTAATGAATTGTGCCAGCGTTCCAACGTTCAAATCAAAATTTGATGTCGTTACGATGGACTCTCCGCTTGCGTTGCTGATTGAGTCGCCGTCTTTTTCCGCTCTGAGTTGCCAAGCTGAGTCGGTCTTGTCGATTTTCACCGTCAACACACTCGGATTATTGTCTGCGTCAAGAACACGGAATTGCAACTTATACGGTATATCCGCGCTGTTCTCATTGAGGAGTATTCCGCCGTCAAAATTTGAGGTCTTAACCGCGTATGTTTCAAGGCAATGTGCATTTCCTCCGCCGATTGTCCATTCAACGCCGTTCGCTATTCTGTCAATCGCAAGCTGATACGAACCTTCAGCACCCGTTGCAAGCGCATCAGCAATCCCGGGATTCTGCACTATGTCAAACTCATTCTCCGCAACTTGAACGTCATAATACACGCGGTTATCCCACATGAATGCGTGGGCTTTAAGCTCCCTGACATTTGTCCCCTGCACTAACACTTTACCATTCACTGACAGGAAAAACTCGCCTGTTATCCCGTTATGCTCTTTAGGCTCATTGTAGGATATATCCATCATTTTCGAGAGCTTATCTATGATAACGTCCCTCTGGTCGCGCAAATCGTTAGCGTTCTGATTCAGTGCTTCAGCCTCGTAAATTTGACGGTTCAGCGCGGCTATGTCATGCAACATGCTGTTTGCATCGCTGACTGACTGCAATATCTCCATGTTGATGCTTTCATTGTAGGTGTCGAAGCTGGAAACGAGGTTTGACAGCATAGAGCCTAGTGAATTTGCCGATGTTATGAGGGAACGCCTTGCAGCTGTGTCTTCTGGTGTCTGCTGGAGGGTTTGAAGGTCAGTGAAGAATGTATCCATAGCTGAACGAATGCCGGATGAAAGCGGCTCTGAGATATAGTTCTGGATTGAGTCGTAAAGGTCATTGATTTTCTCCCAGTAGCCTAATGTCGCCTGATTATCGCGGAACTGGAAATCGAGAAATTCATCGCGAATCCTCTCAATCGTGCTGACGGTCATCCCGTTACCAAGCTGGCCAACACCCGGAATATTCTCAGGCGTTACAGTCTTGTAGATTGTGCGCTGGCGGGAATAACCCTCCGTGTTCATGTTGGAGATATTATGCCCGACCGTTTGCATACCAAGCCTGAAAGCGTTTAGCGCGGATTTGCCCATTTCGAGCCCGCCGAATGTGCTGCTCATGTCATCTACCCCCTGAAATCAGCCGTGCCAGACTGCGAAACCATATCACCGTTGAGCCTGCGCCATTCAGACAGGAGCATTGAAGTATACTGTTCGTGCTGGTCAATTAGGCCGGTTAATATCATCATTTCGGATTTCAATACAAAAACGGACTGTGTCAGCCTGTCCACAGCCCCGTTAAATTCGTCCCTTTCATCTTGTTCCATCACTGAAGCCATAGAGCTTGCAACAGGTTCACATGAGAATTTCGCCGCGAATCTTCTGGCGATGTCGCTACGTATGTTCTCTTGGGATTGTGCCTCAAACGACAAATCACGAGTCTCATCCATGAGGGCGTTCACCGCTTCAGTATCACGTCTGCGCATGGCCTCGCGCTGTTCCCTCACAGCGTCAATCATGTCGTCAATGCAATCAGCCTCATCAAGAACCGCGTCAATAAGCTCTTCAGCTTCCGGGCGCATGGCGTTTACTCTTCTGCGGCTTCAAGCATTCCGGCCATGTAAAGCACATTAGCCAGTTTGTCGAGCGGGGGATTGTAAGTTCCCGATTCTATTCTGGCTTTGAAGTCAGCTACGACATCTTCGCGGACATCGGGAATGTTCTTCATTTCGGCTGTTGCCCTAGCAAGTAGTGTCCCGAATGAGCTTATATTTGCGTTGTCGGTCTCTGTGAATGAGCCGCTGTTGTAGGACACACTACGCTTTGACTTTCTGCCGTTCAGGGCTTCAGCGGAATACTGCCCTGATATTCTGCCAATCATCATTACGCTCCTCCTTCTTGAAAGATTTTCGCTTGCGCTCTCAATTTATATAATTTTTCGGCACTTTGAGGGATTGCCTTTAACATAATATTTCCTGTAGTGCAAAAAATAATCGTCCTCACGATTCCACAAAATGAATAAGCCTTTCTCATTCAAAATTTTCCGCCATTAACCGCGCCAGTAATATATAATTACCTCATCCCACAAAAAAAATTTACAGGAGGGTAATACTTGCCATGAAAATGACATTCAGATGGTACGGCTCAAACGCTGACCCCATACCCCTGAAATACATCAAGCAGATCGCCGGGGTATCCGGGCTTATGGGGCTTCTCGACAAACCCGCCGGAGTCCTCTGGGAGGACGCAGAGATTGCCGCGCTGGTTGATGAGGTTCACGCAGCAGGGCTTGAGCTTGAAGTCATCGAGAGCGTGAACGTACACGAGGACATAAAGATGGGACTCCCCTCACGCGAGGAATACATCGCAAACTACATCGAGACCATCAAGAACCTTGCCCGCCACGGAATCAAAGTCATCATCTATAACTTCATGCCCGTGTTCGACTGGTTGAGGACTGACCTTGCCCGCGAGATTCCAGAAGACGGAAGCAACAGCCTCTACTTTGACGAGAAAGAACTCGGCGACATGGGGCCTCTCGAAATCGTCAGGAAGACAGCTGAAGACTCTCAGGGATTCACGTTACCCGGCTGGGAACCTGAGAGACTCGCGCTCCTTGAGACAACACTCAAACAGTACGAAGGCATGACAGGTGATGACCTCCGCAAAAACTACAAGTACTTCCTTGACGCTGTAATACCCGTTTGCGAGGAAGTCGGCGTGAAAATGGCCTGCCACCCTGACGACCCAGCATGGCCGATATTCGGACTCCCACGCATAGCACATTCACAGGCTGATTACGACAAAATAGTAGCCCTTCACGATTCACCAGCAAACACAGTATGCCTTTGCACAGGCTCTCTCGGCTCAAGCCCGGATAATGACATTCCGGCAGTGATTCGCCATTTCGGTAGCATGAACAGAATCGGAGCAATGCACATCAGGAACGTGAAATATCTCGGCCATCACAAATTCAGGGAAGCCGCTCACCTTTCATGCACCGGGGATTTGGATCTCTATGAAATCGTACGCGCTGTGTATGAGACATGCCCGGATACATACGTACGTCCCGACCACGGCAGAATGATTTGGGATGAGAAGGGCAGACCTGGCTACGGACTCTATGACAGGGCATTAGGTGCTGAATACCTGCTCGGACTGTGGGAAGCTATCGACAAGGAGCGCAAGAGAAACTCATAATGACCGCTCGCAGGATTGTTGATATTCTCATGACGCTTGCATTGATTCTCCTTATGTCGTTGCAGGTTACAGACTACCTTGCGCATGAGTATATCGGCATGGTTATGGTTACGCTTGTGATTGCCCATCAATATCTCAATCGCACATGGTTCAAGACTCTGCTCAGAGGGCGTTACGGTGCTATGAGAGTGTTATCGCTCGCAATAAACATAGCGTTGATTGTGGCGTTCATTGTGTCAGCTATCAGCGGAATGATTATCTCTGAGACATTCGACTTCAGCGGCACGGAGTCTTTCACCGAATGGGGCAGGACAGCTCATGTTTGCTCGTCATATTGGGCGTTTGTGATTATGGGGCTTCATATCGGAATGCATTGGGGAATGATCGCAGGAAGGATTAAATCTTCATGGCCTGGGATAATGGCGGTATTGTTCGCGGGCTGGGGAATGTACAACTTCATTTGCGCAAATATCACCGATTACCTGACGCTGAGAAATGTATTCGTGTTCTTGGACTACGACAAGAATCCTGCGCTTGTGATTGCTGAGAATGTCGCTATGCTGAGTTTCTGCGTTCTTGCAGGGTATCAGCTATGCAGGTTCGTTGCTAGGCCAAAAGACTGGCTGAAGCCCTCAATGAATATCGCGGGGATGTGTGCTGTTTGCGCGGCATTGCTTGTGATTTTCGGGAGGCCAGAGACGTTTTGAGCGTGAATTTCACGGGCGTAATATCAGGAGTTGCGATGATAATCCTTACCGGGATATTTCATCCTGTTGTTGTGAAATGCGAGTACTATTTCTCCGCAAGAGTCTGGCCTGTGTTTTTGGTCTTGGGGCTGATTTCGTGCGTCGTGTCATTATTGGCAACGAATGAGGCTGTTTCGAGTGTGGCCGGGATATTGGGAGCTATATTGCTGTGGTGCATACGTGAACTCAAAGAGCAGGAGAAGCGTGTGAAAAAAGGCTGGTTCCCGGAAAATCCTAGCCGCAAGGACGCGTGATATAATTGCGTGAAATTACAGGAAAGGTGATGAATAAGAACATGGCAGAAAAACTTTGCCCGTCATGCCACAAACCTCTCAAGCTCAGGGAAGCTGGCTACCCTATGGGAAGCTCATTCCTGAAGGCTGACAGAGTTCACGTTGACATATACGAGTGTCCGGAATGCCACGGCGTAAGGCTGTATGCGGCTGAGAGCGACATGGTAACTTGCCCGAAATGCGGAAGTGTACACAGCGCGAAAGAGGCTTGCGCGGTCTGCGCGATGAATGCGGCGATTGACGAGGCCACAAACAAGTAGTACGGAAGAATGAATGAGTCCCCCGGTTCAGCGAATGAGCCGGGGGATTTGTTTTAGTACCTCACAAACACAAACAGACCGGGCGTTTTCACACGGCCATATTGTAAGTATGTTCTACCTCTTCGCTATGTCATAGACAATATCATATTCATACGGATAACCGTAAGCCCAAAAAGTTCCTTGTTCGCGGACACTTGCCGTTGTCTGAGATGTGAGCGTCAATGTAGCTTTATTGTCGCTTGTACGCCAAGTATTTCCGCCTACGCGATGCATTTCCAGCCTACTGTATTCAAGCCCTGCTGTCATTATGCGGATACCGTTCTGGTATACGTTCCAGTATATAGTCCCGGACATGTTGCCGCTTAACGTATTTCCATTGACTTGCACATTGCTTAACGTGAGACTGCCATTGCTATTTAGCCTCAAATCGTAGCTACCTCCGTTTCCTGTTGCTGACCCTCCGCCGCTTGACGGTCTCCACGTGCCTTGAAGCGCGCTAATGTCATACGTTTCTGGGCTGTCCGGGTCATCCTTTGTCATGGTGTAGCTACCTGTATACCTGTAACCGTCTGAGGTAGTGCCTTCCTCCGTAACGTTTGCGGTTGTTGGTGATGTGAGGGTTACTGTTATTGTGCTGGTGCTATTCGGGAAAGTGTATCGCCATATGTTTTCGCCTGTGCGCTGAATTGTTATCGTTGCTTGGCTGTAATCGTTGTAGATTGTGGTGGCGTATGCGCCGTTTTGGTACGCGTTCCATTCTGATGAGGTAGAGGCTGTAGCTGTCGCAGAATTTCCGCTGACTTGCACATTACTGAACGAGGCTACAACATGTCTCATTCTAAGATCAAAAGTCCCGTTTGCGCCTGTTGCTGAGCCAGTACCATTTGACGCTGTCCATGAGCCTGCTATTATGCTGAAGTCATATCCCGTATTCTGGTTGTCTTGGTTCTGGTTCGTTCTGTTGTCCTCAGTGCTTGAGGAGCTTCCTCCACCGCCGCACCCGCCTGACGCAATGCCGCACAAAAAACAGACCGGGCATTTTCACCCGGCCTGCTGTGAGTCCTGCGTTGTGAGTTTATTGCTTCGTGAGAGTGTAGCTTGCGTTGATAGTGGGTTCTCCTC
>JAFSKY010000009.1 GCA_017448685.1 Synergistaceae bacterium | reverse complement strand
CCTTGTCGTATTGGGTCATTCGATTATATTCTTCCCTGTAAACCTTCACGAAAATTTCTACTGCGAGTTTGTTTTCCGCTGGCTTTCAAGCGTTCACATGCCGCTGATGTTCATGATTGCGGGCTTCTGCTGGTCATGCAAGGATTACTCGACATACACACGCAAAAAGTTCTTGCGACTCGTTATTCCCTATGTGGCATTCAACATTCTGGACATGTTTCCGCGCTTCCTGCTTTCATCGCTGGTCAGGAGGCCACGTTCTTTTGGCGAGTCGGCGGTGAAGTTCCTTCTTTACGGCGGGGAATATTGGTTCTTGTACACGTTGTTTGTGATATTCCTGATTTACCCGTTAATCTTCAGGCTAGCAGGTTCATCACGGCGGAACATGGCTGTATTCTGTGCGTTATCATTCGTGATTTCGTTGCATGGTGTCAGCATAAGCGCGTTCAATATCGGTTCGGCGGCGCATTATATGTTCTTCTTCCATGTTGGAGTGTGCATGAAATATTTTGCGGGTGGGAAATGGCCTGAGATGAAAATTCCTGCCTTCATGCTACCTATTATGATTGGCGTGTGGCTTGCAGTTCTGTTCAAGGTCAAGGGGTTAGGGATATTCGCGGCTCTTGCTGGGATTGCGTCATGTTGCATTGTGGCGAGGCATGAGATATTCCGGCGGATGTTCTCGCGTTTCGGTGAATACTCCCTGCAACTGTATCTGCTGAACGGCTTTACGCTGGGAATCTCGCGGGCTGTAATATGCAATGTTTTTCACGTCTCACAGCCCGTTATGATTATCGCCTTCAACATGCTGATTGATTTTTACGCGTCATACATGCTGGCCAAATATGCGTGTGCAAAATCTGAAATCGTCGCTCGCATAATGGGCTTCCCGTTTCAGCGGGGCAACTCAAAATGAAGTTTACGCTATGTCTAAGGCAAGCTCCATCATTGCGCGGAAGCCTGACTCCCTATCCGCTGAAGGAAGACTCTCGCCCGTAACCATGCTGTCTGAAACTGTGCAGACCGCAAGAGCATTCTTCCCGGCAATATACGCGTTGCAGTAGAGTGCGGCAGCTTCCATCTCAGTACCTATTGCACCCTTGTCAGCATAACGCATAACTATGTCCGTCTCAGAGTAGAACATTTCCGATGAATATACCGGGCCGACAAAAAACCGCAAGCCTTTTTCCGTTGCTGATGAGATTGCTTTTTCGAGGAGGGCGGGTGAGCATTTGTACGCGTCATCGGTTATTTGCGGGTAATACGCTGAGAAATCCACCTCACATAATGCACTCTCAGCTATTATTATGTCGCGAGGATTCACTTCCGCTGAAAGTGATCCGATTGTGCCGACTCGGATGATATTTTCCACACCGTAAAAGTGATACAGCTCGTAGGAATATATGCTGATTGACGGAATGCCCATGCCTGAAGCCATGACGGAGACTCTTTTGCCGTTGTACGTTCCTGTGTAGCCATGAACGCCGCGAACGTTATTCACGAGGACGGGGTTCTCAAGGTACGTTTCAGCGATGAATTTGCTCCGCATTGGGTCTCCGGGCATGAGTACCGTTTTGGCGAAATCGCCGGGGGAAGCACTGTTGTGGGGTGTTGACATGTGAAAGACTCCTTTTTGGCCTCATTCTAGCATATCGCGTGAAAAGTTTGGCCGTCATGGTGTATCATTGACAATTATTTTTTCTCCCAGGAGGCAATGTTACACTTTGAATGTCAGAAAATTTTTCCTCATCATTCCCGCCGTCATTCTCATATTCTTTTCATCAGCAGCTTCACGAACCTCACGACAGCCCAGAACATCATACGACATAATCATAGCTGGAGGCGGTACAGGCGGAATCTCAGCAGCAATCCAAGCCGCGAGAATGGGCGCAAGTGTCCTCGTTGTAGAGCCGTCATCATGGATTGGAGGACAAGCCACAGCCGCAGGAGTCTCCACAATGGACGACATGAGCAGGCAGAAAAGCGGAATCTACCTCGAGTTCATCAACCGCATAAAGAGCTATTACGATTCACGCGGCAAATCTATGGGAACATGTTACTGGCATAACTCAACGCTTGCATTTGAGCCTCACATAGGGCAGGAAGCGTTTGTGTCAATGGTGAATGAGGCAAGGAGGAAGGGTACTCTCGAATTTCTCATGAGCTCGGAAATCACAGACGTGAAGATGGACGGACATACAGTAACAGGCGCAACGGTCAAGACACCTTCAGGGAATCGAAGCTACACATGCAAAATCATCATTGACGCGACGGAATACGGCGATATTCTTCCCCTCACGAAGACTCCTTACAGAGCTGGAAACTCCGTGTCAAAATTCATCAACCACGAAGCAATGATACAGGATATAACATGGACAGCCGTTATCCACAAATACCCCGGCGGAGTCCCTGAATATCTCCGTCCGAAAACACCCCTCCCAGGATATGACATCGCTAAACGCAACTACGAGTCATTCGTTTCAGCTGACGGCAACAACTTCAGGAATGTATACCCCGTTCAGCTCCCGGTGAACTTCATCACTCACAACGCCTACAGAGGACTCCCAGACAGCTCCAACCCCTATAACTATGATGCGTCAAAGGAGAACCGCGAATTTATCACCAAGACAAGCGTAAACTGGGGCAATGATTACCCGGGCTCTTACGGCTGGACTAACGGCAGAAGGGGACTCCCTGTAGCCTACCTTGAGGACAGAAATTTGCGCAGGCAGGTTGAGCATGAAGCGTTAATCAAGACATTACACTTCATCTACTACATACAGAATGAGCTGGGCGAGCCTTGGTCAGTTGCTGATGACGAGTACAAGAACAGAGTACTTCCGGCGGCGGCTCAAGGACTCCCGCAGGAATGGCAAGAAATCGTGCGGAGGATGCCCGTTATGCCTTACGTGAGGGAATCTCGGCGGATAATAGCCACTCACACGCTGACTTCACATGAGCTTCTGCGAAATTCATTGAGCTACAGAGATGGACATACTAGCCGTGAGTTTCCTGACGCAATCGCTATAGGAGGCTACATTCTTGACCTTCACGGGGCAAATACTGACGCTGATACGGAATGGGAAATGGACGAACGCGTAAAGTTTCAGGAAATCAATAGGCCGAGGGGGCCGTTCCAAGTGCCTATGGATGTGCTTATCCCTGAAGAGACTGACGGACTCATAGCCGCCGAAAAGAACATTTCAGCCTCACGACTCGCCATAGGAACATTGCGCCTTCAGCCAATAACCATGATGACCGGGCAAGCCGCTGGAGCTTTGGCAGCCGTAAGCGTTAGGGAGGGGAAAAGGCCGCGTGATGTTCATCCTATGAGTGTTCAGTGGGAGCTGCTGAAGTCTGGTGTATCATTGTCGCTGTGCAAGTACTCAGATGTTCCGCCGGAGCATTCACTGAATCGTAGCATACAGATCTCGAACATGTACGGCCTTATTGCGCCGAAGGAATATCCTCATGCGCCATCGTTCAACCTTCAGGATTTGGATAACCCTGTGCTTGAGATGGCTATCATTCGTGGGGCGGATAAGGGGCTTTTCGGTGTTGATGACATAATGACGGGCAATGACATTCGCGACATGTTGCTTAAAGCTCAGGACGCTTCACGCACGGGGAACGCCGGAAAATTCGACATCTCGAAGCCGGGTAACTTCATATCTCGTGGGGATTTCGCAAAGGCTGTGTATGATGCATTCCCGGAGCTTAGAGAGATTACTCCGCCGAAAAATTCACGAGTCCCCTTCAAGACTCCAAAGAACAGAAATGATGAATACGCAGAAATTTTAGGCCGTATAGGTGTG
>JAFSKY010000114.1 GCA_017448685.1 Synergistaceae bacterium | reverse complement strand
ATCTTCACACGGCAAAAAGTGCTGGCGAGAAAGTTTGCGCCATGCTCATGCAGTCAGACTATCAGGAGGCAGATTTTATCGTCAGCGAAATAGAGAAGCTCACCAGCATATTCAATTACAGCTTCAGCGACATAGCTATACTCTACAGGCAAAACGCAATGAGCCGTGTTTACGAGAATAAATTTCTTGAGAGCGATATACCTTACAGAATCATTCGGGGAGTCTCATTCTATGACCGCATGGAAGTTCGTGATGTGCTTTCAGTTTTGCGGCTCGCATTGAATCCTCTTGACCGTCCATCGCTTGATAGAGTCTCGAATTTCGCCATAAAGGGAATGGGTGCAGTTAGGCGCAACAACTTCTATGAGTGGCTGAGATCTCTTGACGATGAAACATTGAATGACCCCGCAAAAGTCTGGAGCATTATTGCCGGTGGAGCATGGAAGGTGAAAGGTGCTTTGAATGACAGCATAAGAGCCTTTGCGACTCACATGTGCGGAATACTTGAGATTGCCGGGGAAGGAATAAAGCCCGCAATAGATTACGTGCTTAATGACATGGAATATGACTCATACTTGAAGGGCTATGACTCAGAGACATACCGCGACAGGCTCGACAATGTGAGGGAGCTGAAATCAATCGTGCCTGAAGGGAATCTCGCTGAGACACTCGCAGAAGCCGCCCTATTCACTGACGCAGACACAGACATTGCCTCAGATGACGCTGTCGGACTGTTGACCCTCCACGCCTCAAAGGGACTCGAATTTCCCGTAGTGTTCATTGTCGGCATGGAAGAAAACGTATTCCCTCATTCGCGCTCAAAGGATGATGCTGACGAACTCGAAGAAGAACGCAGATTGTGTTATGTCGGAATGACGCGGGCGGAAGAAAGATTGTACCTCACTGCGGCGCGTTCAAGGAGGCTTTACGGCGGGAAAATGGAAAATGATTTATCGCGCTTCCTCTTTGAGATTCCAGATTCATGCAAGGTAACAGATGATAGGGGCAGACGAGCTGAAAGACCCCGTACATTTTTCGGCAAAGGCCGCGGCTATGGCGGTTACGGCAATCACCGGGGATATCGGAGCTGGTAAATCAGCTTTTGCGGGGATTCTCGCGGGGATTCTGGAATGCCCACTACTTGACGCTGACACAACAGCCAAATCGTTATGGCTTCGTGATGACGTGAGGAATATTGCCGTATCACGCTGGGGCAATGGC
This sequence comes from Synergistaceae bacterium, assembly GCA_017448685.1. Taxonomy (GTDB): domain Bacteria; phylum Synergistota; class Synergistia; order Synergistales; family Aminobacteriaceae; genus JAFUXM01. The sequence goes on along the minus strand of JAFSKY010000114.1, from coordinate 1,141 downwards.
ATTCTCGATTCATCCGGCCATGTCGCATTGAAGGAAGTATCCCGCAGAATTTTCGCCTCAAAGGAGGATCACGCGTTCTGCAATTCGCTCATTCATCCGCTCGTCATGAGTGAGCTTTGTGGGTGTGTGAAGAATCTCCCTTGCGCGGTGATTGAGATTCCGTTGTTGCCTGAAGCCGGGCGGCCACAATGGATTGACACGGTGATTTACGTTGAGGCGTGTTACAGCGTGAGGGCGGAACGGTGCAAATTACGCGGATGGGATGACGGAGAATTATTGAGGCGGGAAAAATTCCTCTTGTCCCGCGATTTGAGATTGTCCGCAAGTGATTATATTATACGCAATGAAGGCAGCCTGTCAGAGCTTGAATCTCAGGCTGTCAGACTTTCACAGGAGATAACTATCCATGACAACAACAAACGAAGTCCCTGAAAGAAAAGACATTCCCGAAAAATTCAGGTGGAATCTTGAGGCCATATACCCATCATTTGACGCGTGGCGCAAAGCATACGATGAGACATGCGCAGAAATTGAAGCTCTTGGCGGCTATGCTGGGAAATTAGGCGGAGGCTCTGATGTCCTTCTCGCATTCATCAAAGCTGATGAGGCTACATCGCTCGAACTGAACAAACTCTACGTTTACGCCAACATGAAAAGCCACGAGGATTTGCGCGACTCAAAGCCTATGGAGCTTGCCGGGCTTGCTGAGTCCCTGCTCGTGAAATATTCGGCGGCTGTGGCATTCTTTGAGCCGGAAATTTTAGCCCTTCCACATGACTATATCAACGACTGCATAAAGAATGAGCATGAGTTGACGCGGTATGAGTTCTTTTTCCGCAAGTTACTCCGCGAACGTGAACACATACTCCCACATGAGCAGGAAATACTCCTCGCCAAAGCCGGAGAAATGAGAGCCGTTCCCGAAAACGCATTCACCCTACTCACTGACGCGGATATGAAATTCCCCGACATAACAGACGAGTCCGCCAACATGACTGAGCTGACCGAAGAGAGATGGTACAGGTTCAGCCGGAGCAATGACAGGCGAGTCCGGCATGACGCTTTCATGGGGATTTACGGCACTTACGCCAAATTCAAGAACGCCATCGCCGCTCTGTATTCAGGCTCGGTGAAGGGCGAT
>JAFSKY010000113.1 GCA_017448685.1 Synergistaceae bacterium | reverse complement strand
TCATCTGCTGGGCGGTCAAACGTTGATGCGATGACTTCACCGTCAATTGAGCGCGATATGTCTGTAACTTCCTCGGGGCGTTCGTCAATCAGCAGAGCCATTATGATTATGTCCTGTGAGCTTGCTGCTATTGCTTGTGCTATTCGTTTGAGGAGGGTAGTTTTTCCGGCTTTGGGTGGTGAAACGATGAGTGCTCTTTGTCCCAAACCTATTGGCGCGAACATGTCAACAAGCCTCGTTGCCAAGTCTTTTGGGTCATGCTCAAGGCTCAATCTGTGATTCGGGAATATCGGAGTCAATTGCGCGAAATTTGGCCTTCTCCGGGAATATTCCGGGTCAGAGAAATTCACCGTCTCAACTCGCAATAACGCCTCGTAATGTTCCTGATCTCTTGGCGGGCGTATCAATCCCCAAATTACATCGCCATTCCTGAGTCCGAATCTGCGAATCTGTGATGACGACAAATACACATCGCTGTCAGTTGGGAGCATTCCTTTGGGGCGCAAGAACCCGAAATTCTCCGGGAGTATCTCAAGAGTCCCTCCACCAAAACGGTAATTCATGCTTTCGGCCTGTGCTTTGAGTATCGTTATGATTAAGTCGTCTTTGCGGATTGAGGTGGGTATGTTTATGTCCAGTTCTTTGGCAAGTTTCTTGAGGTCAGCGGCATTCTTTGATGACAGCATAGCGTATGTGTATTTGGGCTTTGGGTGCTGTATCATTTCGCGGCCCCGTGGTTTTCCGGGCTGAAGCCTTACGGGGGATTCAGGTTCTTCGGGCAAATCGTCAGGCTCATATTCCGGGAGCATGTCTTCTTCTGGAATGTCATACTGTGAGTCTTCCTGTATTGCTCTTACTTCTTCGCTTAATTCTTCGGGGGATATTTCTGGAGTCGGCATTATTTCTTCAGGGGCCATTTCTTCCTTCTTTCCTGCCGCAGCAGTTTTCTTCCTTGTGGTTGTCGTTGTGCGTTTTTTCTTGGCTGTTATCTTCTGCACAAGCTCTTCAATGTTTACGTCTGTTTCCTGTGATTTTTTTCTCGGCATTGGATTTTTCCTTACGTGTTGTGATTGTGATGATGATGGAAGCCGGGAGAATGTCAGAATCCTCCCGGGTGAAGCTAATTCATTTTGTTCATCAGGCTCAGCATTTCGGGGCTGAGTGATTTATGTTCGCTCCATGCCCTTTCAAGCGGGCTAAGTACGAGTTTGTGATTTATATTGCCTACCATCATTCCCGATTTGCCTATCATGAGATTCTCCGTAGCAAATGCTCCCATTCTCGTGGCGAGTACAACGTCAAATGATGTAGGATGCCCTCCGCGCTGAATATATCCCAGCACAGTAACTCTTGCGTCATATCCACCTGAGTCCGCGAGCTGTTCACGCATTTCGGCAGCTGTCATGACTCCCTCAGCGAGGATAATCAGCGTATGACTCCTGTGTTCCTTGTAGGAGTTTTTGAGGCGCTTCGTAAGCTCACCAATACTCAGAGGCAACTCAGGCACTACCACATATTCAGCCCCAGTAGCTACGGCAACTTCAAGTGCGAGGAATCCTGCATTGCGTCCCATGACTTCAACCACGAAGAGTCTTTCATGGCTCGTTGCTGTGTCGCGCAGTTTCATGATGGCTTCAAGTGCTGTGTTTACCGCCGTGTCAAAGCCGATGGTCTCATCAGTGCCGGTAATGTCGTTGTCGATTGTGCCGGGGATTCCTATTGTCGGGAAGCCCATATCATGAAGAGCTTTTGCCCCGTGAAATGAGCCATCCCCGCCGATAACCACAAGGCCATCAATTTCGGCCTCGCGCATTTTCGTGAGAGCTTCCTCGCGTCCTTCAGGGGTCTTGAAGCGGTCGCTACGTGCTGTCTTGAGGATTGTGCCTCCGCTGTGAATGATTCCTCCAACGGCGGCGCGGTCAAGTGTGATGAAATCGCCCTCGATTAAACCCTCATAACCCCTTCTCACGCCGATACATTCCTTCTCGTTGAACATGCATGTGCGAGCAACTGCCCTCACTGCCGCATTCATCCCGGGTGAATCTCCTCCGCTTGTGAGTACGGCTATGCGATCCATTTTTGCCATACTGTATATACTTCCTTTCCTTTGTGTGATGAAAATACTTGCGCTAATTCGATTGCAGTTCGTCTATGCGCGAATTAACTTCATTGTACTCTTTGTTGAGTTCGTCAAGCTGTTTCTGCAATGCTTCCCTGTCAGCCTTGATTTTGTCGGAACGCTTTATGAGTCTGTCAGCTTCGAGTCTGTCAGCGGCTCTTCCTCCGGCAATCTGCCCTCTGTCCTTCGTGAGATCCCATACCCAGAGAATATCGCCTTTACCCATGAGCGCATAACTCACTGAGCTGTCGAAAACGATTCGGAGATCTTTTGCGCCGTCAAGAATCTCTTTGCCCGTTTTGGGGTCATAACGCGGGAAATACACCATGCCATCCCTAGGGCCGAGTATCTTGAAGTTCAACCGTTTGTCGTAATCAATTGGGGAGTATGTCTTCTTGCCGACCCTGAGCGTTATGTGCTTGTCGAATGGATTGGGGTACATTGGCATTCCGCGAACGTAAATATCAACGTGAAAGGGTATGCATTCGGCGAGGTTGAGGTTCTTCAGGAGGGTGTATTTGTAGTTCTCCATTTCGTCGGCTGTCCAGAGATTTTTTTCGGCCTCTGATGTGATTAGGGCGTTGACGTATTCATTTGAGTAGTACGTGATTTTGAGGTTGAGACTCTGCCCGCTTCCGTCATCGCCTGTCTTGATTTCGTGAGACCATGCCCGCAACACTGGATCTTCCTGATCCGCAGCGAATGTGGGAAGGCATATGATGAGTAACAGAAGTAAAGACGCTGTTAATCTGCGTGTTAGCATTACTGAATGCACTTCTCCTTCTAAAATTTTGTCAATGAGATTATTTGAATGAGCTGTGATTTTTGCATGGCTTGTAATTTCGCGCAATTATACAACATGTTTTGCTTTACCCGCATAACTCATTAGGCTTATTTTGCGCAACGCTGTAGCCTGAATATCATGGACAAGACGATTCACCCGGACAATTTCTCGGATAAAGTTTTCGGAGCGTCTCTGTATCAGTTTGAGACGAGCGATAACGAAATGAGGCAAAAAAAAATTCCCCTCACCACAAAGGCAAGGGGGATTCACTTTTTCCCTGACTCACTCGAACAATTCCGAGATTATATCCTTCACATGTTCAACCTTATTGACCTTCACCACGTTTGACCCGCAGAAGAATAACCCCGTCTCCCAATTCCCGACTTGCGCATCAACCAATGCCGCCGCAATGCAGAATGTCTCCTTCGTCTTACGATAACGGCAATGTGATAGGCAGTTCGCGAAACATGGCTTACTCTCAACTTCACCTTCAAGATATTTCGCGACAAACGGATTCTTTATCGCCCTTCCTGGAAGCCCGGCAGGACTGTGAATCAACACAACGTCTTCTTCCTTTGCGTCAATATACGCCTGCTTGAACCTGTCTGACGCATCCCCCTCAAACGTACACGCAAAACGCGTCCCCATTTGAACGCCTGAAGCACCAAGCGCAAATACCCGCTCAAGGTCGGATTTGTCCCATATACCCCCGGCAGCTATCACGGGAATATCGCTCTTTATCTCATCACGAACATAGCGCACGACATCAGGCAATGCGTTTTCGAGCCTCAATGCGGGATCATACACTTGCTCAATCGTCATAGCTCCCAGATGCCCCCCGGCTGTAGCAGGCTCCTCAACAACAAACGCATCCGGGACTCTGTGATACTTCTTCTCCCAATGACGCGTGATGAGGCTGGCGGCTTTTGCGGATGAGACTATCGGCACTAACGCCACGTCAGGAAAATCCTTCGTGTAATCCGGCAATCTGAGAGGCAATCCCGCACCTGATATGATAATGTGTGCGCCTCCCTCAGCTGATGAGCGTACCTGCCTGTCATAATCCGTTAGAGCTACCATGCAATTCACCGCAATTATTCCTTCAGGCCCGGCGATTGATTTGGCTTTGGCGATTGCTTCCTTGATGACGATTTCGTTCACGTCAAAATAGTTGTGCTTCTCTATCTGAAATAGCGGGGAGTCATGTGCAAGTCCAACGCTGGCGATTGTACCTATTGCCCCGAATTTCGCTGAATGCCCCGCCAGATTCGGCCCAGATATGTCTACTCCCATTCCCCCCTGAATTAAAGGGTAGCGCGGCTCGTATTTCCCTATCCTCAAAACGGGTGTCGTCTTGTTCAAATTCAGCCACCTTCCTTAAAGGTTAAATTAGTTGTTGAAGTATATCATGCGATTTCTGAACACTGCTAAGCTATTGGGCTGTTATGCAATAGGAAGTGTTACTGTGAAGCATGTCCCCTCACCCTTTGCGCTTTTCGCCGTGATTTTTCCACCATGAGCTTCAACTGACGCTTTCACGATTGCCAGCCCTACACCGCTACCCCCCGTAACCCTCGCTCGCGATTCATCAGCCCTCCAGAAACGCTCAAATATATTCGGCAGGTCTTCAGGAGCTATTCCGATTCCTGTGTCAGCAACCTCAATAACAGCCTCATTCCCCCTCGCATAAAGCCTAACACTGACTCTTCCGCCGCTGTCAGTGTAACGCAGGGCATTCGATAGCAGATTGTCGATAACATGCCGGAAGCTGTCCGGGTCAATCTCGCATATTACGCTCTCAAGCTCGGCCATGAGGGTTATTCCTGATTTCGCGAACACTGGCTTGAAACTCTCAACGATTGGCGCAAGAAACTCTTTGATGTCTTCCGGCTCTGTGTGAATCTCTGAGGCTTCACCTTCAAGGCGCGACAATGACTCTACATTCCCGATGAGATCTCCGAGACGCTTCAAGCCGTCAACACACAGTGAGAGTCTTTCGGGAGTCGGCTCAAGTATTCCGTCAGCAATCGCCTCAATCTGTGTGCGCGTAACAGTGAGCGGAGTCCTCAATTCGTGCGCAACATCAACCATCAGACGACGGCGCAATTTTTCCTGACTCGCCAATGACCTCCCCAAATCCTCGACTCCTCGCGTCAATGCATCAAGCTCACGTATTCCAACAGGCGATGACTCTTCGTCAGCGTCATATTTCCCGCGGGCAATGTTCTTCGTACGTTCGATTGCGTGTATTACGGGACGGCTCAATCTTCCTGCTACAGCATATCCGACTCCGCAAGCCGCAAATATCATCACCAACGCGCCCGCAAGAGTGTACCGTGTAAGGTAGCTCAGGTATGAGGACTCATAGCGTCCTGAAGGAATCATCCGCTCAATCTCAATGCGTCCTATGTCGCGGTCAAGTTTCACCGTTATGTGTTCTGTTTCACCGTCAAAGGGTAGCTGTTCATTGGTGCGTGTCCTGCGAAGGGTTATCGGTCTGAGCGTGTATATCTCATGCCCTTTTGCGTCAATGAGGGAGATAATCATCCCCCCCCATTGTGGTGCAGGTCTCAGAATGTCCATCACTCTGCGACGTTTCCATGTCCCACCCTCCTCAGCATATAACGCCGCTAATGACTCGCCGAGGTTCTCAATATCCGCCTGCCTCCGCTGAATCTGGTAATTCTTGAACGCTTCCGCACTGAGTTTCACGCTCAACAGAGGCACAACGATTCCCGACACAACAGCGAGAATCATATACAGCATGAGGAAATGCGAGCGCAGAGATTTATTTCTCATCGTCAAACCTGTAGCCGAATCCGTAAACTGTTTTTATCCATCCATTTTCGTGGCCTGGTTCAGCTAATTTCTTGCGCAGGTTCTTTATGTACGTGTCAATTGTCCTGTCGAAGCCGTCGTAATCATCTCCCAATGCTGTGCGTATAATCTCCTCCCTTGACCATGTGCGCACGGGACGTGATGCGAGAGTCGAAAATATGAGGAACTCGCTTTTTGTTACGGGAATAGGTTTGCCGTCCTTGCGGATTTCGACGCGTTCCGGGTCAATCTCGATTCTTCCGTCCGCGCAGAATCCTGACACTATGTTGTCGCGTGATGCCATAGGTCTGAGCTGTGCGCGAATCCTTGCCATCAAAACGCGGGGGCTGAAGGGTTTTGCGACGTAGTCATTTGCTCCTGTGTCGAGGCCGTAAACCACATCGGACTCACTCGTCTTTGCTGTGAGCATGATTATAGGGACGTTTGACTTCTCGCGGATTCTTCTGCACACTTCCTCGCCTGAAAGTTTTGGGAGCATTAAGTCCAGAATGACGAGGGAAATATCTTCACGGTCAAAAACTTCAAGGGCTGTAATTCCGTCTGAGGCTGTTACTGTGTCATAACCATCGCGCTTAGCGTATGCGCTGACAACTTCGGCGATTGAGGTTTCATCCTCAACGATTAATATTTTCACAGCTAAATCACTTCTCTTTCACAAAAATTATAGACTGATTTCACGGTGCATTCATAATCCGGCGTTATTCTATCAGCGTTGAAACAAGGAGGTAACGAAAAATGAAAACGAAAATGAAAATTGCAACGGCAGCACTCATAGTGATAGCAGCAGGAAGCGCAATCGGAGTAACACCAGCAAAAGCAGCAGGAATAGAGCTTGATCGGGTGGATATAACATTCAAACGTGAGGACACAGAAGCACATTATGGCCCTCACGGAGGACACATGCCCCCGCCGCCACATTACGGAGAACCCCGCGGCCCTCACGGACATATGCCGCCTCCCCCACAGCATTACGGCGACCCTCGCGGATTTGCACCACCCGAACCACATCGCGGAGGACACATGCCACCCCCACCACATTACGGAGAACCCCGCGGCCCTCATGGAGGACATATGCCACCCCCGCCACCTTACGGAGGACCCCACGGCCCTCACGGACGTTAGGCAGTCGGAAAAACATTGAAGGAGGAAGAAGCGCAATGAAGCACAAGGTCATAGCAGGATTAGTTTTCGCGGGAGTATTGGGGATTTCAGGAGCAGCTTTAGCGAATGTGAATGTGAACGTAAACATTGACCTTCCCGGCACGAGAATAGCTGCGAAGACTCAGACACAGAAGCAGAGACCGCCCGAACCCCCAGCAGGTTTCCAGAAGGGTCAGCGTCCCCCAATGAGCAATGACAGGCCGCCAATGCCCCCGGACGGAAAACTGCCACCGAAGGAAGCTCATTCACGCGACAAAAGGCCACCAATGCCACCGCGCTCAGGAGATAGAAGACCCCCAGAGTTTGACGGCAGAAGGCAAAATAGCAGTAGGTAACACATAATACATATAGGAGGAATTGTAGTAATGAAGAAAGTACTTGCAGTAATCAGCGTAGTGTGTGTAATGTGCATCGCAGGAACAGCCCTCGCCCAGAATGGAAACGTCAGGCGCGAACACAGGAATCAGCAGATGATGAATCACCCGGAAATTTCACGGGATGTACGCGGCTTTGAGGGAAGAGGCCCGGCAGGAATGAGGATGCCCGGTTCAGAAGGCAGGCGCGATGATTTCAGGCCGGATTTCTGCGGAAAAAGAATGCCGCGCGGCTTTGAGGGACATGGGCCGATATTCCTTCCCGACATGCCCAAAGAGATTCGCGAAAAGGCTGTAGAGGTCGCAAAACTCCGCGTTGACCTTGAAGAGGCACTCACAAGCAAGCCGCTCAACAAGGAAAAAGCTCTTGAGGCGTTCCACATGATTCAGAAGGCAGAACAGGAGATTGAAGCGTGGAAGTTCACGAAGAAACTTGAGCGCATCGAGGAAATGCAGAAGGTACACGAGGAAATGGAGAAGAAGCGCGATGAAGTCATGAAGAAGATTCCCGCCGAGCTTATGCCCTCACCTAAAGCAGAGTAAAAGCTCTCGCCTGAAGTCGAGTAACTCATACCAACCATATAACAGCCCCCCGGTTTACGACATGGCCGGGGGGTTTTTCGTTACCTAGTTACGGTGAAGGCTTTAATGCAGGCGTTGTTTCCGATATTGAAGCCGTCAGTCCAGTTCTGCCCATCATGAGAGAAATAGCTCTCACCAGGATTGATTTCAGCGTTCTCGGAATAATCTTTGTATTTCATCTCAACTGGCATATACCCTACTGAAAGTTTCATCACAACAGAAAAATATTCTCCCTCAGTCATAGCAATTCGCTCCGTGAGATTCTCAGTGTGATAGCCAGCAAATTCTTCCCTACCTTTGAGGCTTGCAATTATTCTCCCGGCAAGAGGGCTTGAAGGCTTTTTGCTTCCATGTGAGTAAACATAAATCTCATACTCAGTGCCGTTTAAGGGTGTGTAGAATCCAACCTCCTTTAACCGCTCGCCTTTTCCCGAAATCCTGAAGACGTTTGCACCCCATGTGTATTTTGCGTTCCCACAATACCCCAAATCATCATAGCCGTAATGCTTTAGTCGTGGATTGTTGCGCTCGGCAATGAATGCTGTACCGCCGTATATATGCTGGTCATAGGACATCCAGAAATACCCGCCGTTTGAACCGCGTGAAGTCCCCCATGAGTTTTTGATGAGCCACGCCCCATCATGATTCGGCTTCGGGCTGAAATTGTAGCGGGAAAAATTATCGTCCCACCCTGCAATCAGCACAATGTGATTCGTGTCAGTCCCGTGTGAGTTGTTATAGTAGGTGTAGTAGTTCCCCATCGTGTGATAGTTGCTCGGATCGCTGTACATACTCACGACCAATGCGCCGCAATCCATGATGAGACGTTTCATGTTTTCGCGGTCAAGAACGCTTGTGCCTGAAAGAAAATACGCCGCTTTGAGCCTCATTGAACGCCTGAAAGTTTCGGGGGATTTCTTCGAGAGGGATTTTATCTGCGAATTTGACAGCGAGCTTGTGTACCTGAGATTCTTCTCATCCGTTGGACCTGACAGCCTCGCCAACAATGCAACAGGCATAAACGCGTTCCCCTCAAGCCTGAGAGTCCCGGACTTGAAGCGTGATGAGAAATTGCGTTTTTTGTCGGGATCTTTGTAGCAGTAAAACGCCGTGTGAAGGTCTGAAAGGTCTGGGGCTTTACCGGGATATTGTGTGAGCCAGCTTGACTCTAACGCTCCCATTGCCGCGAATGCCCAACACGGCCCGGGGATTCCCTGATTCTTGACGCTGGTTATTCGTCCGTAATCGCGAAGGTCATATCTTGATGGGAGGGCGTATGCTTCAACGGTGAAAAGAAGTATGGCGATGACAAAAATTTTTCTCACAGCATAAATCACTCCTTATGTTGTCTGATGGGCATATTATAATTACCGCACACCACAATGAAAGAAGGCTTGTGCTTTGTCATATGACTTTTACGGCTGGCGAGACTCCTCCCAAATTCACGCCGTCAATGACACATATCCCGGCATAATTACCCCCCTGAATCTCTATGACGCTCTCATACACGTATGGTGCGAGTATACCTGCACTCCACGCTTGCGCCATCAATGGACACCCGATAATCCCACACTCGGACAATGCGCGATAACGTCATTCCTAGCTCAGGACATTTTCGGCGGGAAGGTTTACGGCATCCCTCTTGAGGGTGATAGCGTACACTGCTATAACGTTGTCAATGAATGCGTGTTTGACCTCACGAGCGAGCAATTCAGCGGAGAGTCTCTAGATTATTCCGGCAACACGGAGCAATCGAGGCAGGTTCACTTCATGCGCACGGAGAAGGAAGAACGCTATGAATACTTGAAGGCTAAATTGAAGGAGTATTGCGGGAAATATTGTACGCTGTCAGAAATCTCTCATCAGGTTACGGGAAAAATATAATCCTCCACGATTTAAGCATCGACATTCCCCCCGGCATAACGTCATTAATCGGCCCAAACGGAGCTGGCAAATCAACATTCCTCCGAGTTCTTGCGGGATTGAGTGCCTACACTGGCAACGTGTCTCTTCATGGCTGTGAGGTTAGGAGCATTCCACGCCGAGAATTTTCGCGTTCTGTAGGAGTCGTAATGACCGCAAAAGATTTCCGACCGTCATACCCTTTCAGCGTCCGTGAAGTTATCGCTATGGGCAGGCTTCCTTATCGCGGACTATTCTCACCTTTGACACGCAACGACAATGACGCAATCGCAAAGGCTTCGGCCATGATGGGAATAACTCACCTAATGGAGCGGGATATTATGACTCTCTCAGACGGTGAAAGGCAGATGGTGCTTATAGCTTCAGTGCTAGCACAAGACACACGGATATTGCTACTTGATGAGCCGACAAGCTCCCTTGACCCTGACAGAGCCGCGAGAGTTTTTGCGTTGATGAGGTCTCTTGCTGATGATGGAAGAACTATTATTGCGGCTGTGCATGACATAAATATATCGCTGTCATATTCGGACAGTTATATTGCCATGCGCGGAGGGAGGATAATATCACATGGGGCGGAAGTAAACGCAGGAGTCCTTGAGGAATTATACGGGACAAAATTCGCCTCATACCATAATGATGAAAGGAATGATTCAATGTGGCGCGCATTGTCGGAATGATTCTAGCGGTGATGATGATGATTTGCCCTTCATGGGGTGAAACGCTCCGGGTGATTTCGCTTTACCCGGGGCATTCGGATAACATATACGCTATGGGAGGCAGTGAGATTCTTGTTGCGTTGTCGGAAAATGATGACGATGATTTATTGCCGGGACTCCCAAGAATTTCTCTGCGCTCTGGTGCTGAAAGAATACTTGCGTTACGTCCTGACGTTGTAATTACACGCCCATTCGCTGAACGAATTAACCCTAATATGTATGACGTTCTCAGACGCTCAGGAGTGAATGTAATCAGCCTTGACCCGCCGGAATGGGACTCATTCCCCGAATACCTGCACACACTCGCCAATGCCCTCAACCTGAATCCCGATGAAGCAATCTCACGACTAGACTCAATACGCGGTGAAATATCCCGTGAGGCCATGAACGCGAATCATCCTCGTGTGTTCCTTGAGGCAACATCGCGTGAGCTTCACACATGCCCGCCTGGGTCATGGGCAGCTAGGTTGATTGAGCTTGCTGGGGGCGTGAATATTGCGGGTGATGCTGTACCTTTGAGGCCGGGAAGCGCAATTGCCCCTTATGGAGTCGAGCGTGTGTTGAGGAATGCCGCAAGCCTTGACGTGTATATCATCCAGAATGGCGCAATGAACACAGCAACGTTGAAGGATTTTCACGCGCGTGAATGGTCAGGGGCATTACGTCATGTGAAAGTGTATGAGATTCCAGAGCGTTATATGAGCCGTCCTTCATTGTTGGGACTCGAAAAGGGCGGGCGTGAATTGCTACGAATATTCAAGGAGGCTGGGAGATAACATGCCGGGAAAATTACAGCCTGATGTTTTGCGTGAGAGCGTGTTGAATTTTGCGGGGGCAATGAGGAATGATTTGCTTGTCGGTGGGGGAATTGGTGAAGATGCCGCATTGATTCGAGTCCATGATGGAATATTAGTTGCGGCCTCAGACCCTGTAACAGGTGCAACACGTAACGCCGGAAGACTCCTCGTCCACATAAACGCCAACGATATAGCCTGCAAGGGGGGCGATCCTTCATGGCTCATCGTAACGCTGATAGTTCCTGGCTCAATGGGAGCTGCCTTCATTCATGACATAATGCGCGAGATTCACGAGACATGCGCGGAAATGGGAATCGCAATAGCCGGGGGACATACTGAACTCACCGACCGTTACGCACAGCCAGTAATCTCCGGGACAATGCTGGGAATGACTCATCACGAACTGAGCGCAAAGAGGATTCATGCAGGCGATGTGATACTCGTTACGGGTCATTGCGGGCTTGAAGGTATGAGCATAATAGCGAATGACAGACCTGACATTTTCGCGGGGATATTCACGCCTGAAGAGATGAATGTGATACGTTCATGGGGCAAAGAATTTTCGGTCGTCAAGCCTGCGAAGATTCTCAGAGATTACGCTGTGTATATGCATGACCCTACAGAAGGCGGCCTTAATGGAGCGTTGTATGAGATGCAAGAGGGAAGTGGCTTAGGGATTGAGATTTTCCGGGACAAAATACCCGTCTCACCTCTGACTCTGAGAGCCTCGCGGGAATTGGGATTTGAGCCGTGCAATCTCATATCATCGGGAATGCTTGCGGCTGTGATTCCTGCTGATAGAGTCTCAAATGCTCGTGAAGCTCTTACGCATGAGGGAATAAGCTCCGGGATTGTGGGAAGGTTTATTGATGGCGGAAAATCATCTTTCAGCGCAAACGAGGAACTATGGAAAATTTTATCCCTGTGAGATTCAGACGGCGAATGAGATTGACACGCAAGCGGATATAATATACGGGCTTAACCACAAAACTACATGAAGGGAACGTGCAAAAGTTTAATGGCAAGGATATTCAATAAGGACTGGCAGAGGACAAAACTTTGCGGGACATTCACGGAGGACGATGCCGGGAAGGAAGTCCGCGCAAATGGCTGGGTTCGTGCAAGGCGCGATCTCGGCGGGATAATCTTCATTGAGGTTTGGGACTGGACCGGGCCAATACAAGTTGTGTTCAACCCTGAAGCAGGAGAGATTCACGACATGGCCGGGCGTTTGAGGAATGAATATTGCGTTGCGGTCAAGGGGAAAATGCGCATACGTCCCGAAGGCACAGACAACCCTGAACTCAAGACGGGGAATATTGAGATTGTAGCCTCGGATATGCTCGTAATGTCGCGGGCAAAACCGCTTCCGTTTGAGGTTGGCGATGAAACAGAAAACGTTGACGAGAATTTGCGCCTCAAATACAGGTATTTGGACATGCGCCGGGAAAAAATGCAGTCCAACATGAGGACACGCGCAAAAATCAACTCATTCACGCGGCGTTACCTTGAGGAGCGCAATTTCGTGGAGCTTGAGACTCCCATGCTGACGAAGGCAACTCCAGAGGGCGCGAGGGATTATCTTGTGCCTTCACGCGTCAATCAGGGCTGCTTCTACGCATTGCCACAAAGCCCCCAGCTGTTCAAGCAGATACTCATGATTTCGGGCTTCGACAGGTATTATCAGATTGCGCGGTGCTTCAGGGATGAGGATTTGAGAGCAGACAGACAGCCGGAATTTACGCAGGTAGATATAGAGATGAGCTACATTGTTGAAGATGACATTATGACGCTCATTGAAGGCTACATGCAGGGATTGTTCAAGGAGATTCGCGGCGTTGACATTCCTACACCGTTTATGCGTATGTCATACTGGGATGCGATGGACAAATACGGCAGCGACAAGCCCGATTTGCGGGTGAAACTTGAGCTTTGTGATTTGGCGGATGCGTTCAGGGATTCAGGGTTTGAGCCGTTCAGGAGGATTCTTGAGGATGGCGGAGTCGTTCGCGGATTGAGATTACCCGGTGGCGCGTCAATGTCCCGCAAGGAAATACTTGACCTTGAAGCCAGAGCCATAAAGCTCGGCACGTCAGGACTTGCGAATTTCCTCTACAAGGAAGGCGGACTCAAAGGGCCTCTGGTGAAGTTTCTGAAGCCTGAAGAAGTCGACAAGGTTCGCGAACTCGGAGCAATGCAGCCTGATGACGCACTATTTATCGTAGCACATGCCTCACGCGCAAAAGCCTGCGAGATTCTCGGAACATTACGCCTTGAATTAGGGAAGAAACGCCCTGACCTTTTCGATGATTCGCCGGATAACTGGAAATTCTTGTGGGTAACGGATTTCCCGCTGTTTGAATGGAGCGCAGAAGAAAAACGCTGGGAGGCCATGCATCACCCATTCACCTCGCCAGCATTGGACAATGACACGCCGTTTGACGAAGACCCCGAACACGCTTTAGCCCGTGCGTATGACTGTGTGCTTAATGGCAACGAGGTAGGCGGAGGGTCAATCAGGATTCATGACCCAGATGTTCAGGCCAGATTGTTCAAGTGCCTCGGCATTACCCCTGAAGACGCAAAGAGGCGTTTCGGATTCTTCCTTGACGCGCTGTCATATGGGACTCCACCTCATGGAGGACTCGCGCTTGGTGTTGACAGGCTGGTGATGTTGCTTTGCGGGGGGAACTCAATACGTGATGTTATGGCGTTCCCTAAGACGCAGAAGGCTCAGTGCTTGATGTCCGGGGCACCTGATGCTGTGGAGCAAGAAAGACTCGATGAGCTTGCAATACAGGTTGTGAAAGACGAATAAGAATCACATATCCCCTCTGTGAAAGGCAGGGGGGATTTTTTTGTCCCTACCTATCCTAATCCCAAGTTTTTTTGCCTCAACCCCGCTTTACCGTGCTATCATTCACACATTCCATCAACAATTTAGGGGGATTAATTCATCATGTCATACTTAGGCGAGGAGATTCGCAAATTAGGCTTCGGACTCATGCGCCTTCCTAGGGTTGAAGGCTCAGAGGACGTTATCGACGTTGAGCAGGTCAAATTGATGGTCGATGAGTTTCTTGCGGCGGGATTCACATACTTCGACACGGCTTGGGCTTATGCTGGCAGTGAGGACGCAATACGTCAGGCACTCGTTGAACGTTATCCGAGAGAGAAATTCCAGCTCGCAACCAAAAATGCCGCGTGGATAAACTGCAAGACACGCGATGACGCAATAGAGCAGTACAGGACTTCGCTCCGTCAGTCAGGCGCTGGATATTTCGACTTCTACCTCCTTCACAATCTCGGCGGCCCAAGGACTCATTTCTTCGAGGATTTCGGCCTGTGGGATTACTTCCTTAATGAGCGCGAAAAAGGCAACATTAAGCACTTTGGCTTCTCGTTCCATTCAACACCTGATGAGCTTGAAGACATACTCACAAAGCACCCTGAAGCCGAGTTCGTTCAGCTCCAGATAAATTATGACGACTGGGAGAGCCACAATATACAGTCGCGGAAATGCTATGAGGTTGCCCGCAAGCATGGCAAATCTATTGTCGTCATGGAGCCTGTGAAGGGCGGAAATCTGGCCACGCCTCCCGAATCTGTCGCAAAGATCTTCAAGGCTGCCGAGCCAGAGTCATCTTGCGCGTCATGGGCAATAAGATTCGCCGCTGACCTTGAAGGAGTAATCACCGTTTTGTCGGGAATGTCGAATATTGAGCAGATGCGCGACAACCTGTCATACATGAGGAGCTTCACACACCTCACGCCTGAGCAGAAGAAAGTGATTCAGGCAGCAAGCGAGGAATTAGCGCGTATTCCTGTCATCCCCTGCACAACATGCAACTACTGCGCAAAAGTCTGCCCAATGAACATAGGCATATCCGGGTCATTCAATGCCTTGAACATGTACACGCTTTACGGGAATTACACGCTGGCGAAAAATCGTGAGTATTTCGACGTTGTCATGCATGGCCGCAAGAAAGCTGGCGAGTGTGTCAAATGCGGAAAATGTGAAGGAGTCTGCCCACAGCACATAGAGATTCGCAAGGAGCTTGTGAGAGTCGCTGAAACGTTCAAGGATTAAGCCGCTGTACTGTGATATTCCCCTTGCCATTTACGGCTGGGGGATATATTTTTGCCTTCATGATTAAATCATTCCTCATCGTATTTTCGTTCATATCCGCAATCCCCATCCCCGTCAGATTCATTCCCTCATGGACTCCCGCAAACCTTCGTTATTTCTGCGTCATGCTCCCTGTTGCAGGCGTAATATTCGGACTCCTCTGGGCTGTGTCATGGCAAATCCTCTCATATGTCCCGGCAATCTCGCCAACATTACGCGGATTCGTCATGATGATTCTGACTCTGGCTATCACGGGCGGGATTCACCTTGATGGCCTCATGGACACATGCGACGCTATATTTTCGCGCAGGGATAAAGCTACACGCCTCAAGATATTATCCGACACTCACGCCGGGTCATTTGCGGTCATGGCCTGCGTTGTTGCTCTCATGGCCAAAACGTTATTATTCGCCGAGCTTTTTACCCTCAACACTACCCACTACCCACTACCCACTATACTCACTATTCCCATATATTCACGCTTAGGGATGGCAATCATCCTCAACAATTTACCCTTCGCGAAATCCGGCGGTCTGGCTGTCATATTAGGCTCATCCCGTAATCGCCGCGATAATCTCGCATTCCTCGCAATGTTCCTCGCAATCTCATTCATGAGCGGGCTTGCTGTTATGTCAACGTTCACTTTGTGCCTTGCCTGCCACGTGATAATATGCCTTCAAGTTTTCGGGGGCATAACGGGTGATTTACTCGGCGCATTCGTTGAAGCCTCAGAGATATTCATGTTGTCAGGGATGGTGATAATGTCTTGCATATGATTATTGGCGGGCGGTTCATGGGAAAACGTGATTATGCCATGAAACTTTACGGGGGGTTCGCGAATATACATAACCTCTCACGCGATGACCCAAGCAACATTTCAGCGGGACTCATTACGGACATTCACGAGGGTGCGCGGACTCTCCTCATGCGGGGGGTGAAGCCCTCGGAGTTTTTCGCGGGGAAAATAGACATCTTGCGTCATTGCGTCATAACGTGCGATGAAATTTGCGGGGGGATTGTTCCTGCCGATGAATTTTCGCGGAAATGGCGCAATGAGACCGGGAAATTATGCCAGTATTTAGCGAGTGAGGCGGATATAGTTGACCGAGTTTTTGCCGGACTCGCTTTGAGGCTGAAAGGTTGAGGGCATGTATATATTTTTCGACATCGATAACACTCTAATCAGCCACAGAGGAACGCCACACATACCCCCGGCGACTCTCGAAGCCGTCAGAAGGCTCAAGGATTCCGGCCATGTCCCTGCAATCGCTACAGGTCGGGCGGGATTCCTCACCATGACAACGGCAAAAGCATTCGGGATTGAGTATCTTGTGTGCGCTGGAGGCTCTGAGGTTTTCGCGGCGGGCAAAAAGATTCACACGGCGTTTTTCCCGGATGAATATCTCGACTCATTCCGCAATACCGCATCAAGATTCCCGGAAATCACTGCTGTTGTTGACGAAAAATATCTCTATGCTGACTCGGCGTTTGACCCCTTCAGGAGCTATTTCAACGCCCAAGCAGGTTATGACTGTTTCAGACCGATGAATGACCTTGAGCGGGCGATAATGTGCTACATCATGCGACCTCATTCGATGCTTGACGACTCTCACGGGATATTCTTCAGTCCTCCCGGCGGAGTAAGGCTTGAGATTATGCGGGGCTTCACTGAGGCGAGGCACGCGGACTCCACCAAATGGAGCGGAATCGAATTGATGATGCGTTCTCTTGGCGCGGGAATCGATGACGTAATCACATTCGGGGATGGGCCTAATGACGCGGATATGTTGAGGCGGGCGAAAATCGGCGTTGCTGTCGGAATATGCTCAGATGTGGCGAGGAATGCGGCGGATTATGTCTGCGATGATATTGACGCGGGCGGAATCTTGGAGGCGTGTGAACATTTGGGGCTGCTGTGAGTTTCGTGAAAGGGTATTTTTTTTTTCGCGTAACGTATTAAATTCTTATCTTTGTTGTTATACGTAAACATATGATAGTATATTAATTATTCGATGAATCACATAGTTCTGAACAGAGACGACGAACAAGACATCGAATGAAGTAAAACAGTTTTTTGACAACTGAATATATGAGGTTAGACGAAGTAAAAGGTTTCGTCTGTAAAATATTCAACCGATTGCAACAAGTAGTCAGGAATGCAAAAATTTGCGGACTTGATAGAGGTGTGTAGTACGCCAGCAGTTTCTAACTGTAAAATTCGGGGCATAGATATTTTTATATGTTTCGAGTAACTATAATTCCTCCGATTTTCACTTGAATTTGGAGATGACATACGTTGAAACACTCAAAAGGTTTACTGACAGCACTCATTACTCTGTCAGCATTGTTATTCCTCGCAGTAATCAGCGGGGGCTGTGGAGGGTCAAGCAGTGGCACAAACCCACAAAACCCGCAGGCTTCATCATCACGCTGTGTGCTTATCGGAGATATTACGGCCTCACGTTTTGCGAGCAGCGACCTTACTCCCTATGTCAGACAGCGCATAACTGAAACAGCCTCTTTTGCTGACCCGGAAGCACTCTTCTATACCCTTGAGAGCCTAACGTCAAAAGATTTCTTGTTCTTGGGCAATATCGCAGATTCCTCCCTTGACACAAGCAACCCAGGACAGGCTATAGCTTTTCTCGGTGGTGTGGCTGCTGCTTACCAGAAGGGTGCCACAATCGTACTCGTTTACCCCGACTCGGCTGATGTCCAAGCCATGAATGAATTTCTGAATCTCTCACTTGCTGAACCTGACGAGGATGCACCCTACAAGGCGTTTGAGCTTCTTGCGGCCTCAATGCGTGAACTTTCAGGCGGCAACAGGCATGTATTCACCTACGTAGCCAATTGCGACGGTAACACGGAATACTTCAGCAACGTGTTTTCACGTGATATTACTGAAGATGTTGCTGTAGACTCAGGCGATGCCCCCGTCAACACTACAGCAGCAACAGCATATGACATTGTCCCGGCTGCTATAGTGAATGCGGAAGAACTCCACAATGAGCTGTGCGAGGCTCGCGTTCAGAAGCTGTTTGATTGGCAGGCAGGACTTGATGCGAGGGCTGAGGAAATGGGAGCGTCAGTTTCAGCCGCTGTGAATAAGTTTGTTAATGATGCGGCATTGGAGAATGAGCTTCTGAGCATTGCGCAGGGAATGACGACAGATTACGATGATACTTTCTCGATGAGCTTCATTGACTACTACAACAAGTATATGAAGGATAATAATAGTGCCCAGAACGTCATTAACAGGCTTGGCCTCAAAGACAGCAACTCGTTGAATGCCTACAGCGGATTATCTGTGAAGCGTGATACAAACTCCCATTATCAGGTAATCAACCTTCATTCGTTCGACACTCACAAGGATTACTATTTGATTCTTTCACGCGCCATAACACAGCCCAAAGCAATCCAAGTTAGATCAACCTACGGATCAACTACAGGCGGAGAGATCGCAGGGCATCCTAGCGTACTGGGTTACACTGCCAAATTGTATACTGATGTTTGGGCGAGTACACGAGCTAATCGTCTTGAGCGTTATCTTCCTGACCAGACAGTCAACCAGAGCAGAAGCTACACCGATTCAAGTGGCTGGTCCACAACACGCGCTGTCAGCACTACAAACTCAATAGAGACTTCAGTTAATGCAGAAGCTGGTACTGAAGGAGGCAGCGTAGGCACTGGAATGACAGCAGGCCATAGCGTAACTTACGCATATGAAAACTCAGTAAGCCATACAAGCGAAATGACATGGACGGCGCAAGATTACGAGATTGTTCCAACACCGTATAATTCGTACAACAGGCGCGTTGCCCGCTGGAGGCTTGATGTTGCTGACCCAAAATACTCATACAACTCCCGTAACTGGTTAATGTCCACAGCTTCAAGGTCTTCCGTAACGCTCAATACGGAGTCGATTTTCTGGGCTAGTATGGATGAAGCTGATAATGTCAAACTGTATGGGCAAGCAATGTGGTGTGAGGGCTTCATAGGCGTAAACAACGACGGATGGAGTAGCCTCTGGAAATGGATGGAGGGACAATATGTTACGCTGAACTTTACTCGGCCTCTTCACACTGCCTTACTTGGCGCAACCTATGAGGGAAGCAGGGATGATGTAATGTACACGGCAACTCTTCTCACCGAAGCAAACTGGACGGCTGAATCAGATTCCGACTGGCTCATGCTGTCTTCACGCTCGAAATCAGGCGGCGCAGGAAGCTCAACAATAAGGTATGAGGTTTCCGAGAATACCACAGGAAAAATGCGCGAAGGCACAATCACGATAACTTCAGGAAGGGACAAAGTGTTAATCCCGTTCACGCAGTCTGCTGGAAGATACATCAACGACAAATAGTAGCTGACTGCCACAAGACAAGCGAATCCCTCTCGGCTTTTTGCTGAGGGGGATTTTTCTATATAGCTCCGGCCTTCCTCAGAATGTCAATGATTTCCGGCCTGTTATCCTTCCAGCGCATTCGGTGAACTGACTCGGCATGTGCCAGCGGTGTTTGTCCGTAAGCGTCTCTTGCGTTGACGTTTGCACCTGCTGCGACAAGAACGCGTGTGATTTCGGGGTTATCGTTGTGGCCTGCTGCCCAGTGAAGTGCGGTTTGCCTGCTGCCCTTTGAGCGTACGTTGAGGAGGTTTATCCCTGTGTCCCTGGCTGCTTTGAGGAGTACCCATATCACATTGGGGTCTGTGTTTGATGTGGCTGCGGAGATGAAAGCTCTTCCGTCCCATTCAGCTCCGGCGTCAATTTCGTGTTGAACGTCCTTAGCTGAAGCATTTGCGCAGAAGTTTGCGAAGTTTTCCGCGTCCATCGGCTTAATACGTTTTGTCTTCCTAATCATAGCTGACTCCACCGCAAAACGTCGCTGAAAAAATTACACGCCTCATATAGAGAATCCTCCCGAAATATAGAGAATCCTCCCGAAATATAGAGAATCCTCCCGAAATATAGATTATTAAAAAACAACGTGTGTGGAATATTTATAGGATGAGTCGAATTATAGCATATGAATTACGGCTTGAATTGTTGAAGGGTTAAACGCAAAACGGAATTATAATATCGCGGAATCAAAATGCCTCCGCAGAAACCGTGTAGTGAATGTTCTGACCCGTCCCTAATGAAGACATGATAGTCTGCGGCTTTTGCCTGAATAGAAGCGAGTGTTGGCTCAGAACTTAATCAGTATCACGAGAACCCGCAGGGGCATCGCGATAAATTATAGCAGGTTTCACACAAATTTTTCTTGCGAGGTCAAAGTCTTAAATGTCAAAAAATTTTCGGCGTTTCTTCACAGCGGTATTAATCCTGCTGATTGTTACAGGCGTTTCATCAGCCACAACGCGCTATGAGTTTCTCACCGGGCTTCTTGCTGCAAGGGGAATTGATTGGAGCGAATCCCCCGAAGCACCCTACAATGACGCCCCCGGATTCTTGCTGCGTACGGGCTATGTCTCTGACACAGTGAGCAAACTTGACGGCAATGTTACTCGGCGTGAGGCGTTGCGATGGTGCGTTGAGAGTCTCGGAATGACCTTTGAGGCTGGATTGTTGTCCGATTACCCGACAGGCTTCAAGGATGAGAAGAGTCTCACGGCGTTTGAGCGTGGTTGCTTGGTGATAGCCTCAAACATGAACCCTCCAATATTCCCCGCGTCAGACTTCAAGGGCGGCAAATTCGCGGGAAGCACGGCCATAAAGCTCACGGAGGTACGTACGATATTGCAGAGGCTCGGAAGCGCGTCAAGGAATTTCACGCTCGACATAATCCGCAATCCCGTGAAAGGACTCAAAGTTCACATACACCGCGAGGGAGTTCCTTCAGGGATTCCGTCATGGAGATTCTACGCTGACGGCATAAAATCCAAAGCTGCCGCCGATTACTTCAAAGCCTCGCTGAAATCTGAAGGCTACGAGACGACATCAGCAGGCATAAACGGAGCATACAGCGTGAGGAGTCAGAAACTTGATGACTACAACGACATACGCAGGCTTGAAACGATCGCCAAAGCTCGCGGCCTAACAACGCGCATCATCCCTTCAATGACCAACCCAAAAACGCGAATCGTGCCAAGATTCTGGGTCATGCTGGCCATAGATCCGAGCTACTTCCGTATTCTTCCCATAGCAGCCAGGAGCGGACCTACAGACTTGCGGACTCTCTCAAGCATTTACGGCCAAAACAGAGTCAGCGCGGCGATTAACGCGGGGTTTTTCGGAACGGCTAAAGGCGGGAAGGGATTCCCTATAGGCGCATTGAGGGTAAACGGTCGTAATTTCTCACTGCCTTATGATATGCGAGGCTGTATGGCGTGGAATGAGAATGACGAGGCGTTATTTGCTGTAGCTGCTGCAACTGAGGAGGCAAATTACTGGCCGGAAATGACCAACATAATACAGGCCGGGCCAATGCTGATTGATGACGGAAGGCCAGCTAGGTATGATGAGAGCTTTCAGAGCGGGCTGATTTCTGCGAGGCATCCTCGTTCGGCTGTTGGACTCAATGCTGAAGGCTCATGGGTATTCTTGGCGGTTGACGGGCGCAACGGTATGCATTCTTCTGGGGCGACAATCTCAGAGCTTACGGAGATTCTTGTGGGTCAAGGAGCGACATACGCGCTGAATCTTGATGGAGGCGGATCAACGGAGATAATCATTGACGGAAAAATCTGGAACATCCCTTCAGATGGTTACGAGCGGAGAATATCATACGCGCTTGGAGCTGTACCGTATTAGGCGATATGTGCTACAATATCCGTAAAATTACACGAAAGGCTGTGTGTAAAATCATGAAGAAATTTGCAGTATTTGCGCTTGTCATTGGGTTACTTGTAGTTGTGTGCGCTCCCTCATTCGCTTGGGACGCGGCGAAGCAGAAAGCTCTCGGCCAGGACAAAAACAAAATGACCTGGTACATTCTCGATTACGGCAAGGACTCAAGCGGAGTTCCTTACGCTGTCTCACGGAAATACTACACCAACACGACAATCAAGAATGAGACGATTGAGCTTCTCATGACGAAATTCTCCCTTTCACCCGAAGTTGCCGGAAGTCTGTACTTCACGGAATACGGCTATGAGTACACGCCCGACGGGAAGCAGTTTGCGCAGACGTATGTGAGGCACTATGACATGCTCGGCAATGAGATTCACGGCACTGTGTATGATGACAGCTCCGAGGCCACGAAGAAGAACTTTATCGCACTTTCAGCCGTTGCAGGTTCAACGCCCGCCAAAGCCGCGTCATATGCTCTTGGAAGATCAGTATCAACCTCAGCACCTGCCGCCCAGAAATCTACGGCAGCCCCCAAAAAGACAAGCAGCACAGTTCCGGCAAAAAGAGTCGTCCGCGCAAAGAAGACTGGCAACTAGCACACGAGATTTACCGCTCCTCCCGTTTAAGGCGGGGGGAGTTTTTTTGTGCCTTCATGGCCGTGCTTTGTGGTGAGTATTGCGCCTGCGTGTGTGAATGTTATTGCGTGTGAGTGTGGCTTGTGTGTTATGTGGGATTGAGTTTTACGTGAGGGCTTGTTGTGCGTGAAGGGTGATTGTTGATTATGCGTAATGAGATGATTGTGTGTTATGTGATATTGCATGAATGTGATTGCGTGTATGAGGGTGATTGTGATTTTTCGAGGGAGGTTACCGCCTGTGAGTGAATATCGCGAAGAATGTCCGTATCAAGATTACAGCGTCAAGCCATAATGACCAGTTGCGTATGTAGTACAAATTCATTTCGGCGCGTATTTCTCTGTCATTCTCTTTCCTGTTGCTTATCTGCCAAAATCCTGTAATGCCCGGCTTCACCATGCAAATCTTCTCGGCTGTCTCTTGTCCATAAGCCCGCCTTAGATCCGTAATGATTAGTGGCATAGGCCCTACAAGACTCATTTCCCCTTTGAGGACGTTGAACAGTTGCGGCAATTCGTCAATGTAAAATCGGCGCAATAATTTTCCCGTCCTTGTGAGTCCTTTTTTCCCGGCGCGACTCGTCCTGAACTTGTACATGCTGAATGTGTTTGCGTTAAGCCCAGTGCGTTCAAGCGGAGAAAACACCTTCCCCCCGTCATCGAGCTTTATCTTCACGGCAGCAACGGCCATGACAGGCGAGAATATCACTACAGCAAACAGCGCAACTATATATTCCGTAACACTCTTCACAGCCCTGTTGAACGGACTCAATAATCCCTGAGACGCTACTATAACCGGCATACCCTCAACATCACGCACAGAAGATGAAAACGTCGTAAGCATGTACATATCCGGGATGTAGTGTATTTGCCTCACGTGGAACTCCACAATGTCAAGTATATGCGTCAGAAGGCTTCTTGTGGCTGTCGAAATCGCAACAGCTGCCTCGTCAATATCATGCGTCATATAAACGTCAATGAAATCTTCAAGCCTCCCAAGCACAGGAAATCCCGCTATAGTTTTGCCCTGCTTGTGTGGATCATCGTCAAGGAAGCCCACAACCTTGCAGGCTGTGAAAGGATGAGAGACTATCTTCTCCGCGAATATCTCACCAGTTTTGCCCGCGCCAATTATGATTATGTTCGTGTTGAGGATGCCGAGTGCAAAAAGTATTCGCCTGAACAGCCAGCGGGTTATTATGCATAAAGGGACAAATATTATTGTGCCGGAAGCTATGACAAATCGTGAAAGGTCAAAATTTTGTGAGTAGAGGTAAAGCACCGTAACTGGAAGTATCAAGGCGGAAGATTTCAATATGGCTTTGATTTCGTCCCATAATATCCAAGTCCTGAAGCTGTAGAGTGAGCTGAAATAGAATACCGCAATCATCGTCCAGGTGAAAAACGCTATAACATCGAAGTCAAATTCCCGGGGAGTTTTCCCGGCGAACCATAACAACACCACAAGAGAAAAACTCATGCGGTAAACTGCTGCGTCAATTACGGCCTGAAATAACGCCAATAAAGCCCTGATGAAATTTTTGCGGTTATTCATAATGTGTGAAAGTATATCATGAAAAGCAGTCCACAGCCGTATAATTAAAATAATCACATGACATTGACAGGAGAAAAAAGCATGAGTGCCACAGATCAAGACAAAAAATTTTCGATGATGACAACACAGCCCGTAAGCAGATTAGTTTTGAAGCTCGCTGTACCCTCAATAATCACTATGATGATTAGCGCAATATACAACATGGCCGATACGTTTTACGTTGCCGGACTCGATGTCCAATCCCCCGCGGCTGTTGGAGTCGTTTTCCCGTATATGGCGTTCATTCAGGCGATTGCGTTCTTTTTCGGGCAGGGAAGTGCAAACTACATATCACGTGCACTCGGCGCAAAAGACCGTGAGAATGCCGAAATGATAGCGGCAACAGGCTTCTTCACCTCACTTTTCACGGGAATATTCATCGCGGCACTTGGCTTCGTATTCATGGATGACTTACTGAGGCTCTTGGGGTCAACGTCAACAATAATGCCATATGCCCGCGCCTACTTCAGATATATATTGATAGGGACTCCGTTCATAATGTCATCATTTGTGATGAACAACCAGATGCGTTTTCAGGGCAATGCGTTTATTTCAATGCTCGGCATAACTACGGGGGCATTGCTGAATATCGTCCTTGACCCTGTGTTTATCTTCGTGCTTCATATGGGCGTGTCTGGAGCTTCACTTGCAACAATGCTCTCTCAGGCGGTTAGCTTCCTCATTCTGCTTAAACTTTCAGGGCGGCGCGACGGAATAGCTTTGAGTTTGCGCGACTTCCGTCCAAAATTCTGGCATTACCGCGAAATCACAGCCGGGGGACTTCCATCGTTAGGCAGGCAGGGACTCGCAAGTATCTCAATGGCGTATATGAATCAGCTTGCGGGATTCTATGGTGATACGGCAATAGCGGCACTCTCAATCGTATTCCGTGTAACGATGTTCGCGACGGCTATGGTGTTGGGATTCGGGCAGGGATTCCAGCCTGTTTGCGGCTTCAATTTCGGCGCGGGGAAATTCGACCGTGTGAGGCGGGCTTTCTGGTTCAGCGTAAGTGTTGGAACGGCGTATTGCATGTGCTTGTGTATTGCTGGGTATTTCTGCGCTGAAAGGATTATAGCGTTGTTCCGTCCTGATGACGCTGATTTGATCGCATTGGGGGCAAAGGCTTTACGCTGTGAATGTCTCGTGTACTGGTCTGTGTCATTCGTTACGATGTCGAACATGTTTCTACAGAACGCCCGCAAGACTATACGCGCTACTACTCTGTCTGCATCACGTCAGGGGTTCATGCTTGCACTTGCGCTGTATGTGGGGCGGCGTTTGTGGGGGCTTGACGGAATCATAACTGCCCAGCCAATTGCGGATGGGTTGACGTTCCTGCTTGCTGTGCCGTTTGCGTGGAGTGGGTTGCGTGAAATGAGGAGTTGACCTAATCTTAAGGCTTGAAGCTGATGATATGTAGCGTTGTGTCCTCAGCTTTCATGTCCGGGACAATGCTTATCCATGCTGATGTCAATCATACTGTCTACACGTTCCCAGAATTGTTTTGCGAAGGCTAATGTTGCGGGGACTTCGAGTCTTTGTCCGTCTGTCTCGAAAACTAATACGCCTCTGTTCTCTGTTACGGAGCGTTCCTTGATGTCAGAGCTTTCACCCTTCATGAGGTAGTCTATAGGTCTATCGAATACTTCGGATAATTTCTGCATGTAGTGGGGGCTGGGGATTGATGCTCCGCGTTCCCAACGTGATACAAGATTTCCTTCTGTGCCTACTAGTTCGCCTAATTCTTCTTGGCTGAGTCCTTTTTCTCGTCTTAGTGCTTTTATCAGACTTCCATCAATCATAATAATTGCCTCCTACGAAAATATAGACTTAATTTCTAGGCTATACCATGAAATTCAAGGCTAGTACATGATAAAGCTAGTTTACGCGAATAAAAACGTGTGTTATATATCTTCAATATCCCTAGTTTCTGAAGTCTAATAAATATGTAGAGGAGACTGTACTATTGTAGTATCTAAGGCTTTAGAGGCTAGAAATATGATACAGGAAGGAATGAGATTCTCATGAGGAAGAGAAAGTTTGCGGGGATTGTCGGCTTAGTGATGGCGCTGGTAATGTGTTCGGGGGCTTGGGCGAAAGTGTATGACTATCCCGGATACGCTCCAGACGGTACGTCATGGTCGACGTGGGGGAACAGAGCGGTAGAAGATTATATGAGTAGTCCTTATGGGCGCGATAACCCTAATGGCATATTCAAATCGAATTGCTTCATGTTTGTACGGCTTATATTGAAGCTGGAGAATAGTGCGGGCTATGATAGAGGGTATATTACAAGTCATAACGGTGCTTATGCTGACAGTACGTACCCATATGGCAGGGAGCTAGCCAACTATAGCGGAGCACCAATTATCACACAACACTTCAATGACAGGGACGGAATGCTTACAGCCGCTAAGGTGGAAGAACATTTCTCTAAAGCTCACACAGCTGACGTAGTTCAAATGTGCTGGGGAACGAGTCAGCATACAGCCTACATTAACGGCTTTGAGGAACAGAACGGCAAGCGCGGAGTTAGATTTTTCCACGCCAATCAGCAGTGGCCTGACCGCATTATAAAGGACGAGTTCTTCAGCTTCGAAACGTTAGCTGAGAAATATAACACTCCAGACAGCAAGGGTAGAAGTGGCGGATTCACAATTTACTGTTTTGGCCATGCTCCGGGCGGTGAAAGTGCGCCGTGGGTCAGTCCTCCAGGCATCAAAATCTCCGACACATTCCCCGATGCCTTGTTTCGCGAATACGTCTCCTACTGGGACACCAACAACGACGGCTATTTCAGCGACGACGAGATCGACAACGTTAAAGATTTTGGCTGGTACGGCGGGCCTCACCCTGATAACTACTGGGAGGGTGCTTGGGGTGGCTATGAGCCAAAAGGAGTCCTCGAACTCAACGTCGGAACAAATCACTGGAAGGGCATCAAGAGCATTGAGGGCGTTCGTATCTTCAGGAACTCGGAGGTTCTCTACGTCCACAATGACAACATCACGGGAGCTGTAGACATAAGCGGCCTCACAAAGCTGAAAGATTTTCGGTGCTTCAACGATAGTGGGAACGGTGGCATTACCAGCATAAACGCTGAGGGCTGCTCCTCGCTGGAACAAATACAGTGCCGTGG
>JAFSKY010000112.1 GCA_017448685.1 Synergistaceae bacterium | reverse complement strand
ACGTACTGTTCAACACGAAAATTAACACCCGCAAAAAATTTCTGTATGCATTCATTCCTCCGTTGCTTTTCCTTCTGAGCTTTGCGCCTTATTGGAGCGAGGGTTCAAAAGGGATAATACATAATGTTTTCATGTATCGTTCGATAGGAAATTATCCACTTCTTGCAGTAGGCTTTTTTAGGGAGGTTAAAACTTCCTTTGCAGGGGATGTAACAAATACATTAAATATATTCCTTCTCATTTTTGTTTTCCTTATGATTATTAGCGCATACCTTTTCAGGCATGAAAATATTTTTAACTCATTCTTGATATATACAATTGCTGTAGTGTCTTTCTCGTCAGGTGCTGATGGACCACAACATGTAATTCCGTGTTTGGCTATGCTTTTGCTTTTCCGCGAAAAGTCCTTCTTGTATTTTGCCCTAATATTCTTGAGGGTGGCAGGAAAACAACTAATGCTTACGGCAGAGGCATGGTGTCTAGCAGGTTACCTCACGTATTACTATCTCAGACTCAGGCATGAAAACTAGCGCAAGTTGCCATTTTTCCGGCCATGAGGATATAATCAGCCAATCTCACATTAACAGGAGGAATATATTTTGACTGACATAAAGGGCCTCACAGACTCAGAAGTCAAAGCAAGCCGCGAAAAACACGGCTCCAACTCCCTCACCGAACTACCCGGCGAAACACTCAGAGCGAAATTCCTCGCAAGCCTCAAAGACCCCATGATCATTATCCTTCTATGCGCCCTCGTGATTCAGCTCGTGCTTTTCGTCATGGGCAGGGCTGAATGGTTCGAGCCTTTCGGGATTCTCGTGGCCGTCCTCATTGCCGGGGGCGTATCATCAATCACAGAATACCGCCAAGAGCAAAAAGCCTCCCTTCTCAAAGCACAGCAGGAAGCCGGAGAAACCACAAAGGTTATACGCAACGGCACAATCCATGAGATTCACGTGAGCGAGGTTGTTGCGGGGGATATAGTCTACCTTCAGGCGGGCGACAAAATTCCCGCTGACGGCGAAATCGTTGAAGGTTCTGTGAAAGTCGATCAATCAGCCCTCAACGGTGAAACGGAAGAAGCCGAAAAGCTCCCCAATTCCAGCAATGACTCCTACGACATCAAAGACCTCCTCAACAAATATTATGCTTATCGTGGAACAGTCGTTTGCTCAGGCGAAGCATACATGAAGATTCTTGTTGTCGGGGATAAAACATTGTTCGGCGAACTGGCTCTTGAGGTTCAGGAGGCACAACGCAAAACTCCCCTTCAGGTGAAACTCGGCAAGCTGGCTCATCAGATTTCAGTATTCGGCTACACTGGAGCAACGGCGATTGTTCTCGGCATCCTCGCACGGACATTCATCACAGGGAATTTGCCCCCGGACGCATATGAATGGGCGCGGCTCATCATTGATGCTGTTACGGTTGCAGTTACGATTGTTGTATGTGCTGTGCCTGAAGGACTCCCTATGCTTACGTCAATGCTTATGTCGTTTCAGTCAATGCAAATGGCCGGGGATAATGTCCTTGTCCGCAAGATTAACGGGCTTGAGACTGCCGGAAGCCTCAACCTTTTATTCAGCGACAAGACTGGCACAATCACTGAAGGAAGACTTACGATTGCGGAAATTGCTCTACCAAGCATGAAGGTGTGCAAATCACTGAATGAGCTTGACGCGGAATCGCTTGAAGATATTGCTATGGGAGCTGGCGCGAACAACAGCGCGGGTGTTGGCGATGGTCAAGTTATCGGAGGCAATAGCACTGACAGGGCATTAATGGCTTTCTTCATGGCCGACTCCGATATTCTCGCAAAGATTGAAGCGGCGAAAAAGAGCGTGAAAGAATCCGTTGCTTTCACATCTGACACAAAAACAGCAAGTATTACCCTCTCAAACGGAACGAAATACATCAAGGGTGCGCCGGAAAAAATTCTCCCTCACTGCAAGAACATAGCTTCATCCCGCAAAAAACTTGACGCTTACATTAACGGTCAGGCAGAACGCGCTATGAGGTTGCTTGCTGTGGCTAAAGATTCAGGGAGCGGAATGGAGCTTGTATGTGTGCTGAGTATTCGCGACAACGTGAGGAAAGAAGCTGTTGACGCAATAAGGCAGGTACGTAACGCAGGAATACAGGTTGTAATGGTTACTGGCGACAGAAAAGAGACTGCTGTAGCCATCGCAAAAGAAGCCGGGTTAATCTCACGGCCTGAAGACGTTGCAATGACCTCACAGGAAATGGCAGAAAAGACTGATGACGAACTCAAAGCCATATTGCCGAATCTCCGTGTGATTTCGAGGGCGTTACCGTCCGACAAGAGCAGGCTTGTTCGAGTTGCTCAAGAGCTGAATATGGTTGTCGGCATGACAGGAGACGGGGTAAATGACTCACCCGCCCTCAAGAAGGCTGATGTTGGATTCGCTATGGGTTCAGGGACTGAGGTCGCAAAAGAAGCTGGCGACATTACGATTCTTGATGACAACTTCAAGTCAATAGCGAAGGCTATACTTTATGGCCGTACGATGTTCAAGAGCATACGCAAGTTCTTAGTGTTTCAGCTCACGGTGAATGTTGCTGCGGTCATGATATGTTTCCTTGGGCCGTTGTTTGGGCAAAATGTCATTCTCACGGTCATACAGTTATTGCTCATCAACCTTGCAATGGACACACTTGCGGCAATAGCATTCGGTTCAGAGCCTCCACGCCAAGAATACATGAACGAGAAGCCAATCCCACGCGATGAAAACATAATCACGTCAGACATGCTCAGCGAGATTCTCACGGGGGCAGCGTATATCACTGTGATGTGCTTGGCGGTGCTGTTTGTGCCGAAAATACGCGGGCTTTTCGGGGCTGTTGATGTCGTGTACCTGCGTACGGCGGTGTTTACACTGTTCATGATGGCGATAACGTTTAACGGGCTGGCTATGGCATCATCGAAAAATTGCGTGTTCGTGATGATGTTCATATTCGTCATGCAGTGGGCGTTTGTCGAGTTTGGCGGGGAAGTGCTGAGCGTTGAAGCATTGAGCCTTGACTCATGGCTGAATTGCTTTGTGCTGGCTGTGCTGGTTGTTCCGTTCAGGCTTGGCGGGAAATATCTCCTCGCGAAATATCTCCCTCAGTATGTGAAGTAGTACATACCCCATGCAGGCGAGGCAGGAATCCGGGATGCGCGTCCCTCCTGCCAAGGGGGGATTAAGGGGGGTGCTTTTGTCAACCCCTCCGCCTCACTTCGTTCAGCACCTCCCCTTGACAGGTGAGGCAAGGAGAGCTTAGGGTAATAGCCTTTCCTCAGCGAATGGGGAGGGCTATTTTTTTTGCGCCGTTCTCCCTAAGAAGCCGGGCAAGTCTCCCATCTCCGAGCCTCTCAGCAAACATTAAGGCCGTCCACCCGTTATTGTCCTTTGCGTTCACATCCGCGCAATGTCTCAAAAGTTCCTCTGCGATGCCGTAATTCCCACTCAGGACAGCCCACATTAACGCCGTATCACCGTTGCTGTCTCTTGCGTTCAAGTCAGCTCCGTAATCCGCTAGGAGTCTCACGGCTTTAGGGCTTCGCGCATACCTCAAGGCAGTTAGGCCGTTATTGTCCCTTGCGTTTACATTCGCTCCATGTTCTAGGAGGACTCTTGCGGTATTGAGGCTGTTATGCTGTATTGCAAGCGTTAAAGCCGTCCAGCCTTCTTTTGTGGGAATATCCGGGTCAGCTCCATATTCCATGAGAAGCCTGACAGTTTCAGCAAGCTCCCAGAATGCCGCCTCACTCAATGCCGTATAGCCGTTCACGTTCTGGGCGTTTAAGTCAGCTCCGTGCATGATGAGTAATCTTGTTGCCTCGTTATGTCCACCATTAGCCGCGGACATCAAAGCCGTTGAGCCTCCTTCGGTCTTGGCGTTGACATTAGCCCCATCGTTTATGGCTCTGCTGATTTTCTCTGCATCCCCGTGAAGGCACAAGGTGATAAATTCCGCATCAGTCATGAAACATTCTCCCTTGTCGTTTTTTGCCCATGCAACTTTTCTGTGTTCAGAATACCGTATAATACTTTCATCCACAAACACACAAAGAAGGTTGATTGCCCTGAAGGAAAAAGGTGGCGTTGTGTTTTCGCTCGCGCAGGAAAATTCCCCCGTTGAAGGCTGTACGATTTCGCGTTCAGTCTGTGAGGCCGAAAATTTCGGGATGACGTATTTCTCAATGGCTCATGACACCGACATAAGCCCGGAGATTTTCCCCGACCGAAAAATAATCCTCAATGCGTCAGGCCAACTCATCATGAATCTTCTCGGCCATGAACTCGCTTTGAACGAGGGAGAATGCGCAATCGTTCCCGCCAACACGCCAGCAGGAATGACGACATCAACGGGCTGTGTGTATGTTGAGCTTGCATTAAGGGAGGGCGTTAATGTGAATAAGGCGTTGAAGGAAGGCGAAGTATTTTCGCTCGGAGGGCTTGTGCCGTATCAGTCTGGCAGAGTCGTGAACATGGACATCATCAAAGCCCCAAACCTGAAATTCGCGGTAATGGCATTCGATGAGGGTACCGGGCTGTCAGAGCATTCAGCACCGGGCGAGGCGTTAATCTTCGCGCTTGATGGCGAGGGCATAATCGGCTATGAGGGTCAAGAATATCACATTAAGGCCGGGGAAAACTTCAAGTTTGCGAAAAACGGAAGGCATTACGTCAAGGCGCATGGCAAATTCAAGATGGCAATACTGCTTACATTGGAGGCTGATACAGAATGAGAAGGCTCGTAAAAGGCAATGTGTCATGGGTCGGCTATATCGATTGGGAGTTAGAGTCATTTCACGGCGATGATTACTCCATCATGAACGGCTCAAGCCAGAACGCATATCTCATCGAGGAGGGCAAAACCATTCTCGTTGATACGATATGGACTCCTCACAGATTCGATTTTGTGGAGAACCTCAAGCGCGAAATCGACCTCAGCAAGATTGACGCGGTCATAGCAAATCACGGGGAATGCGATCATTCTGGCTCATTAACCGCACTCATGGCCGAAATCCCCAACGTCCCAATCTACTGCACAGCAAACGCCGTAAAATCTATCGAGGGTCAATACGGCAAAAGGGGCTGGAATTTCCATATCGTGAAGACTGGCGACTCTCTCGAAATCGGCAACGGGAAAAAGCTCGTGTTCGTTGAAATGAGAATGCTACACTGGCCTGACTCAATGGCTACATACATGACTGGGGATAATATTCTGTTCTCAAATGACGCATTCGGCCAACATTACGCGGTTGAGGAACTCTTCAACGACAAGGCGGATCAGTGCTTGTTGTGGAAAGAGGCCATGAAGTATTTTGCGAACATACTCAATCCCTTTGCGGCAATCCTCACGAAGAAGCTCGAAGAAATCACCGCGCTAAATCTCCCAATCGACATAATAGCCCCCTCACACGGAGCAATCTGGCGTGATGACCCTCTGCAAATCGTCAGCAAATACGCTCAGTGGGCAGGCGCATATCAGGAAGATCAAATCACAGTCGCTTATGACACAATGTGGGAAGGCACAGCGAAAATTGCTCACGAAATCGCCGCAGAAATCGCACGTCAGAGTCCTTCAACAGTCGTCAAGGTCTTCAACGTTGCGAAGGCGGACAAAAACGAGGTCATGACGGAAGTATTCAAGTCGCGGGCAATAGCTTTAGGTTCTCCGACTGTGGGCAATAGCATTTTGTCGAGCGTTGCAGGATGGCTTGAGTTCGCAAAACAGCTCAAGTTCCGCAAGAAGAAGGCCGCTGCTTTTGGGTGTTATGGTTGGAGCGGTGAAAGCGTCAAAATCCTTCAGGAGAAACTCAAAGAGGCAGGGTTTACGGTCGTTGATGAGAATATCCGGGCAACTTGGACTCCAACAAGTGATGACCTCGCGAAAATTCCTGCGTTAGTGTCGTCATTGCTGGCATAAGGTGAAATTTCTCCCGTTCATGGTAATTATTCCGTCCTGAATCATTCTGCCAAGCTCGCGGGACAAAGCTGACCTATTCACGCAGAGAAACTCAGACAATGCGGATTTCGTGAACGGGAGTCGTATTATTCCATTTTCGTCAGGTTTAAGGCTGTGAAGGTAGGCGAGAATTTTACTGCGAATATCTTTGTGGCTTAATATCCTCACTTTTTGGTTCATGAAGAAGTTTTGCGCCGATATTATGCGTATGAGGTTGACGGCTATAGTCATGCTGTATTCGTACTTCATGCCCGGCTCATAAAGCACCCTGAAATCCATGAACATTATCACGCAATCAGTGAGGGCTGAAATCTGCATCGGACTCTCCACAACTCCAGCACAGAGCATAGACTCTCCGAAAAGTTCCCCCGCCGTAAAATGATTCATGTTGTACTTGCTGAAGTCTGAGTCAAGGTATGAACACTCAATTACCCCTT
>JAFSKY010000111.1 GCA_017448685.1 Synergistaceae bacterium | reverse complement strand
GAAAGGAATCGGAGTCCCCCAATATCTTTGGCGTGAGATTAACCAGTCGCGTAACTTGAAGTTGACCTCACGTTTGCAGATTCCTTCCTTTTCGCCCCAATCTATCATGGCCGGAATAGCCTCAGACGTTTTCATGCCGTCAAATTTCCCAGAATTACACGCAATACCATCATCCTCAAACGCATGAGTCATTGTCGCGCCGTCAAGAATTGTCCCGTCAGCAGGATTTATCACGGGGATTATAGGTATGTCATACTTGCGGCAAAAATCAAAGTCCCTCTGGTCATGCGCTGGAACTCCCATAATTGCGCCAGTCCCGTAATCTATGAGGATGTAATTTGCTACCCATATCGGAATCTTCTTGCCGTTCACGGGATTGATTCCGTAAAAAGGAGTCTTGAAGCCGAGTTTTTCCGCGCCAGCATCTGAACGCTCTATTGATGATTGGGACGCTGTGAGCTTCACGAACTCGCCAAGTTTTTGCGCCTCATCAGGAGTCATTGCGGCCTTCATTCTACGGACTAATTCATGTTCAGGAGCTAATGCTATGAACGTTACGCCGTAAATCGTATCGAATCTCGTTGTGAACGCTTCAAGCTCGTATTCAAGCTCTGGAATCTTGAATGACAATCTCGCACCCTCTGAACGCCCTATCCAATTCGTTTGCATTATTCGCACACGTCTCGGCCAGCCGTCAAGATCCTTCTCGATGTCGTCAAGCAACTCTTGAGCGTAATCCGTTATCTTGATGAACCACTGTTTCAGGCTCTTTTTATGCACAGGGCTTCCACAGCGCCAGCAACCTCCATCAACAACTTGCTCATTCGCCAGAACAGTCCCGCATGTGTCGCACCAATTCACAGGGGCTTCCTTCTGGTAGACAATACCGCGCTTGTACATCTGCAAGAATATCCATTGATTCCACCTGTAATATTCGGGAAGGCAGGTTATTGCTTCGCGCCTCCAGTCGTAACTGTAACCCATGCGCTTAAGCTGGCCTGTCATGTAGGCGATGTTTGAGAGTGTCCAGTCGTGGGGCTTGGTCTTGTATTTGATTGCAGCGTTCTCGGCGGGCATTCCGAATGAGTCGAAGCCGATTGTGTAGAGTACATTCATGCCGTTCTTGCGGTGAAAGCGGGCTAATACGTCGCCGATTGAGTAGTTGCGGATATGTCCCATGTGTAAAGCTCCTGATGGGTATGGGAACATTTCGAGGCAGAAGAATTTTTCGCGGGATGAGTCTGTATGTGCCTCAAAGCATTTTGACTCGTTCCAGCGTTCCTGCCATTTCGATTCTATGCTCGTGAAATCGTAGGGCATGTATGAGTTTTGACCTCCGTTTGGGATTTTTGTTTTGCGAAATTATACAACAGGCGTAAAACATTGAGGCGGCGTGCTATAATCACGTTCAGAAATCCACAAGAAAGGCGGTTGACAAATCCATAATGGGCAGCATAATTGATTCGGGATTCGGGATTCGGGATTCGGGATTCGGGATTCGGGATTCGGGATTCGGGATTCGGGATTCGGGATTCGGGCGTTATTTATGTCTTGATGGGAGGGCGACTCGGTAATCAGCTCTTTCAATACGCTTCCGCAAGAGCATTACAGGAAAAATTCTACCCAAGCTACACAATCAAAGCAAACTTCTACTATTTTCAGAATCTCTCAGAATCACAGAAGTCAGACAAAGGATGGGAAAATTCGCTTAGGTTTTTCCGTATTCGGAATGTAGAGTACATAAGCGAGCCTCCTGGTAAAACGAAAAAACTCTTTCAGCGCGCACTAACTTTCGGACGCAGGCAAATCATGAAGATATTTCCTTCTGTGGCATGGCGTTTTGTTGACAATAATCTGCTTCAGCCCATATACAATCTATGTGGCATTTACAGGTCGCCTTATTGCACAATCTTGACTGGGCCTCTGCCATCATTCTCACGCAATATTTTCTGTGAGTGTTCATTCTCTTGGAATCTAAGAGACTTCGACAGCATAAGAGAATTTCTGCTTGAAGACTTTACGCCATTATATGACATTCTCCCACATAATCAGCAACTCATGAGTGATATACAGGGCAGTGAGTCTGTATGCGTTACCATAAGGCGTGGAGATTTTCTTGCGCCAGAGCATGAAGCACGCCACAACGTTTGCAACGAAGAGTATTTTGTTACGGCCATGAAGGCAATACGCGAGGAGATTCCCGGCTGCAAGTTCTTCGTGTTCTCTGATGATGTCGATGATGTCAAGCGCAATATGCATTTCCCATTTGACGTTACGTATGAGCGTGGCAATGACCCTGTGTGGGAAAAGCTCCGTCTCATGTACAGCTGTAGGCATTTCATCATCAGCAACTCAACATTCAGCTGGTGGGCGCAATACCTCAGCAGGAATCCGGGCAAAATAGTTTATGCTCCTATTCCGTGGCTCTGGGATGGCGGAAATGGTGAGAGCATTTACTCTTCTTATGTACGCACAATAAGATGTCATAGGTAGTTGAACGTTCAAATAGATTCGTCATGAAGCGCGAAATCTCGAAGCAACATGCTATAATCACGCTCATAAATCCACAAGAAAGGCGGTTGACAAAATCAAAATGCCCAACATAATGGACTCAGGACTCAGGACTCAGGACTCAG
>JAFSKY010000110.1 GCA_017448685.1 Synergistaceae bacterium | reverse complement strand
TTCTTACGACGATATTACAGCCTCCCTCGACGTAAACGCCGCCGTTGTCGGTGTAATCACCGCCGCCCGTGATTTTCAGGCTGTCGAGTGTAACCTTTGCGCCGCCCGTGATGTGGAAGACTCTGCTTTGGTTGTGAGCGTCAAAGGCTGTCGGGCGAGTCTTGATGTCCCTCTCCTCGAACTTCCCGTCATTGCCGCTGGTGTAGGGGAAGCTGCCGTAGAGGTTCAAGTCCTTGCTGATCTCGATTGTCGACGAGACATCAAAGGATACGTCCCCCAAGAAGTAGACGTTATCGCCTGAGATCATGAGAGCGAACAAGTCATTGAGGCTGTCGGCGTGTTTGGGGTATGGTTCGTCCCAGTGAGAGCTGGAATACTGGCCGCCGTCAGTCTGGTGGTCGTCTTCATCTCCGTCAACGTCATATGCGACTTCATCGGACTCAACGCGAAGGACGTAGTATTGGCGGTTGCCCTTGCTGTAGTCGAAGGCATACGAGACGGAAGATGCTGACAGGAACAGTGCGCACAGCATGAAGATTAGTATTCTTCTGCCTGACATTGTAATACTTCCTTTCTGTGTGAGATTTTGTGATGCTGATTTTGGGTACGCTCAATCACCCCCCTTAAACGCGACTAGGGGAGCTGTGATGATATTTCTATGTGATGGGGAATCTTGTGGGGATTTTAGGCTATAGTTATGGTCGCAAGCCGCAAGCCGCAAGTCGCAAGCCGCAAATTATACGCATGTTTTTCCGCATGTGTCAAGGGAATGTTGGATGATATTTCGGGGCTGATGGTGAAAACTTGATGTGCCTCTATGTGAATCGCTCCTTGCCTGTGTGATTCGAGGTTACGGGGCAGGGTGAACAAAAATTTAGCGCATTCTACTATTTCATTCCCCAAAAAGCAAACATGCCTGCTATGAACTATAGCCCTTTGCGGGGGATTGGCAGTGAAATGCACTGTAAAATTCTAAACAGGAGATGGCATCATGGCCAGAAAAATTTTAGAGTCCGTTCACCTTCGCAACCTCACCACAAAGAACAGGCTCATACGTTCAACAATGTTCATTGAGGCGACAAAACGAGCAAAGCAAGCAGGCTATGATGGAGTGCAGATTCATGCAGCGCATTTCTTCTTCCTGAGTCGATTCATCAGCCCACGCGTAAACAGGAGGAATGACACTTACGGCGGAAATACTCTCAGGCGTTCACGCATTCTCACAGAAATACTTGCAGGGATAAAATCCACATGTCCTAGACTTCATGTCTCAGTCAAAACCAATTCGAGCGATTTCACAACGAAAATAGAATTGCTCTCATTGTCACGGCCATTGCTCCGAGAATCAGACTTGCCCGCAAAATTCCTCAATGACACAAGCTCCGAGTCAAAGTGCATATCCTGCAACACCTGCTACGGGTCTCACGCTCATATGTGCGTTTTTGTCGAGTTCAGATGAGCGCATACAGGCTTAATGTTCCGACCGAACGAGGTAGCATCCTCAGTGGCGTATTATTCCGCAATGATGATGTGAGGACTGATACTGTCATGATTGCTATTACACTGACAAGGATATTGACGCGTATATCGATTTTGCCGTGAAAGAGGGCTATACGAATATCATTCTTGCGGGGCATTCACTCGGTGCGAATAAGGTCATACATTACTTGTCCGGGCATCATGACACAAAAAGGGTATCACGCTTCCTGCTTCTGAGTCCGGCAAATCTCGAATGGCTCATGAATGGTGTTACAGCGCGGGAAAAAGATATTGTGCGCTCAATGTGTGAGTCCGGGCGAGGAGGGGATATGCTTCCGTTTGAGTTCATGGGGTGGGTTCCCTGTATTGCTGACACGGCGTATGACTGGCTTTTTACTTACACATTGAACAATGTTCACGTTGAGGGGGATAAAGATTTCTCTCAGGCTGAAAGAATCACTCACACAGGCGCGCTACTTATTGGAACGTATGACAGGTTTACTTACGGCTACCCGGCAGGATTTCTACACAACATCAATAGCCATATTCCAACGGCATCACAGAACAGGCTGATATTCATTGAGGGTACTGGCCACACTTACCAGCGTAAAGAACAAGAAACAGCAGAGTCAATCCTGAGAGTGATACGTGAATGGCAAGTGTAAAAGGGGGTGTCCATGCTTTACGGAAATAACCAGCCTGCTATACTTCACGAAATTCATTAATGAAAGAAGTCGTTAGCTATGTGGTTCACGAAAAGAATAACAATCTTTAAGCGCAAGGACAAAGACACATGGCAGAAAATCAAGGACATACTCAAAGCTGAGGGCTTCACGGGAGTACGAGCCAGCCATTACGCTATAGACTCACTCAATGCGTGTGGTTGTGGCGCAAAGGTTGACCCCAGAAATTTCGGCTCAAATGGATATATTGACCGCGATGTGTATTTTGTTGACGTTAAGCAGGAAGATTCTGAACGCGCAAAAACTCTTCTGGCCTCACACGGAATTGAAGCTGCTGTTGATGATGATGTGCTCGGTAAATTAGGGAGGATGTAAATATGATTGACGGAATGCCGGAACTTGTTGTGATTATTCAGTGTGAGGATGTCGTGAAAAGGTGTTCGGGTTTCCTGTGCATGAGGGACTTTTT
>JAFSKY010000109.1 GCA_017448685.1 Synergistaceae bacterium | reverse complement strand
TTGCTACTTGTCTCTGAAATACGCGCTATATAATACGGGTAATTCTTTCTTGTCGCGACTGAATCATAATGAAGCCCGTTACGCTCTCCGCTTGGAAGGAAGTAATCCGCCAGCTTGTTGTAGTCCTCCCGCATAAATAACAAGTCAATATCATCATCCCACGGGATAAAGCCCTTGTGCCTCACAGCTCCCAAGAGAGTCCCAAAACCAACCCAGTACTTTATACCTTGTTCGCGGCATATAGCATCGACTCGTTTCAGAACGTCAAACTGTGCGGCCTGCATCTCTTGAAGTGTCATTTCCTGCATACGTTATTTTGCCTCCTCATACTAACATTTCCCCCCAAGCTCGAAACCCGGGGGGATTGTCTTATCTCTGACCCTTGTCGTAAATCTGACCCAATGCACGAGGACTTCTGTTATGTCGGCTGAAGAACACCAGCAACAACAGTGTAAGCACATACGGCAATATTCGCACGAGGTCATTATAGCTTGACGGCAACCCCAACTCCTGAATCACCGCCGAGCCTCCACTCCTCGCAAAACCGAATATCAGACACGCAAACAATGCCGGGAGTATGTTCCAGTTCCCGAATATCAATGCCGCAATCGACAAATACCCGTAACCCAGATATATATCCGGCGAGAAATTCGCTGACACAGAATACGCGAAGCTCATACCCGCAATACCTGACAGGCATCCCGATATGAACACGGCAACAGTCCTAACGGCGTAAACGTTAATCCCAGCCGCATCAGCCGAGTGTGGATTGTCTCCGCAAGCACGTAGCCTCATTCCGTATACAGTCCTGTACAGAACGTACCACATCACCGCCGCCACAACGAGAATCATTATCTCGAACGGGTATATGTCCTTGAACACCGCCCCTATAACAGGAATATCACTGAGGCCGGGCAATGTGATTCTTGAGCTTGCACCGAGCATGAATTTGTTTGCGGTATTGCCG
The DNA here is from genome assembly GCA_017448685.1 of Synergistaceae bacterium. Lineage (GTDB taxonomy): Bacteria > Synergistota > Synergistia > Synergistales > Aminobacteriaceae > JAFUXM01. The sequence continues at coordinate 7,034 of JAFSKY010000109.1, read as the reverse complement.
AAAAATGACGTGTTGATTCTTTTGGTGAGGAAGCTCGTTGAGGCCATCGCAAGTATGTTCATCACAACGCCACTCACAACCTGATCAGCTTTGAATTTCACGCAGAGCAATGCATGTAACAGCGCGAACATTCCCCCGCCAATTACAGCGAATATAAACGATGCGTAATACGGAACGTCCGAAGAAGCTCCGAATATCCCGGACAAATACACCGCCGCAAATGCCCCTGTGAACGCCCCGAATCCCTGAAAGCCCTCAAGCGCAAGATTCGTTATCCCGCTCCGCTCGCTGTATATACCGCCTATAGCCATCACGAAAAGAGGAAGCGAAAAGCTCAGGCCGTCAATTATTATCATGTCAAGCATGTTTACTTCCTCCCCTTTTTGGCGAAAATAGCAGAACACGCCGCAAACGTCAGTATGAATGCCGTTATGAGACTCGCTATTTCCTGCTCTATGTTCTGGCTTGAACTCATGTATATTGAGCCTTTAGAGATGACCGTTATCAGGAATGAGGCAAGCACACAGCCTAATGGGTTATTCCCGCCCAATAATGACACGGCTATAGCATCGAATCCCATTGAAGGCACAACTCCCGGCTGTATTGAGGCAAGATACCCGCAGAAATACGACACCCCAGCAAGCCCAGCAAGCGCACCCGATAATGTCATAGTCATTAGTGCTGTCCTCTGTACGTTCATTCCCGCGTAATATGCCGCTTGAGGTGAGAGTCCTGACGCTTTTATTTCATAGCCGTATGTCGTGCGCTGAATAAACCAGTGAAGCAACAATGCCATGATTATCGCAAGTGGGAATGCCAGTGCTATATCAATACGCAATCCCTCCCAGCGGAATCGGCTCAATGTGAGTCTTGCTGCCTCAGATATTGCTTTGCTTTGACGTGATACGGGATTAACGTAGAACGTGTTTATGTAGAACGTTATCAGGTACATCAATATTGAGTTGAGCATTATGGAGCTTACTACCTCATTGACATTGAAGCGACATTTGAGCCAACCTATCAAAGCCCCGATTAACGCCCCGCCAATGAAGCCGACAATCACGACCACGATTTTTGACGGAATGAACATTGCGGCCATGTGTGCGCAGAATCCAGCAAAGAGCATCTGACCTGACACGCCGATATTGAAGAAGCCACCCTTTAGCGCAAGAGCAACAGCAAGTGAGGCGAATATCATAGGGGTTAATGCGTCAATAAAGCTCATGAAGTCCGTGAACATGTTTTGCCGGGCAGCGTATTTAGCCTTTTCCATTAGGCCAGAGCCTTGAAGGAGATTCATATACGCCGCTACAGGATCTTTGCCCATAAGCCACAAGATTAACGCGCCGAATATCAGACTTATGATTATCGCAAGGCATGACAGCGTGAACTTCCTCATGCAGTTTTCACCCCCATCATGTAAAGCCCGGTCTCATCTGTCGTAATTTCTGAGGCGGGCGAAATTTTGTTGATGCTTCCGCTGTAAATCACCGCTACCGTGTCAGCACAGTCAAATATCTCGTCAAGGTCAAGCGAAATCAGCAATACCGCCGCTCCCCTGTCCCTTTCGGCGACTATGTGCTTGTGGATGTTCATCACAGCTCCTGCGTCAAGTCCTCGTGTAGGCTGCATGAATATGATTAGCGGAGTCTTCATGTCAATCTCGCGGGCAATGATGGCTTTTTGCTGGTTACCCCCGGACATTTCGCGGGCTATGGTCTCGCCACCCCTAGCGCTACGAATATCATACGCGGCTGTGAGTTTCTCGCTTTGGGCTGTAAATTCTGCGTAATTGATGAGGCTTTTGCGTGAGTATTTCGGGGTATCATACAGCCTCAGCGGGAAATTCCCCCTCAATGTGAAGTCAAGAACGAGTCCGACATTATGACGGTCTTCAGGGATATATGCGACTCCTGCTTGAATATGCTCACGAACTGAAGAGTCTGTTATGTCATGGCCGTTGAGGATGACTTTTCCCCCGGAAGGCTTCACGAGTCCAGCGATTGAGTCTGCAAGCTCATTCTGCCCATTGCCTGAAACGCCTGCAACCGCAAAAACTTCCCCCGCGTGTATCTGGAATGATACTGACTTCACAGCCTCGAAGCCTGCATGATTCCTCACCGTCAAATTCTGAACGTCAAGAACGACATCCCCGAAATGAGCGGGCTTCCTCTCAGTCGTGAACGAAATATCATGCCCAACCATCATTTTCGCCATCTCATCTGTTGAGGCAGTCTTGACATCAAGAACGGAGATCAGTTTTCCCCTGTTCATTATCGCGCAACGATCAGCAACAGCTTTGATTTCCCGTAATTTGTGGGTGATGAGGATTATCGTTTTTCCCCCCGCCCGCAAACCCTCAAGAATCTTCAGGAATGACTCTATTTCTTGTGGCGTAAGCACGGCTGTAGGCTCGTCAAATATCAGGATTTCGGCCTCACGGTAAAGCATCTTCAATATCTCTACACGCTGACGTGTTGCAACGTTCAAATCCTCTATTACGTCTTCAGGATTCACCTTCAGCCCATAACGCTCTGACAGTTCCGCAATATCACGATTTGCCTTCTTCATGTCAACATAGGGGATAATGCCGAAAAGTTTACGCACAGGCTCAAGCCCAAGCACGATATTTTCCGCAACCGTGTAATTCGACACAAGCCGGAAATGCTGATGAACCATTCCAATGCTCAAGCTGTCAGCGTAACGCGGGGAAGATATATGCTCCTTTTTCCCACGCACCCAGATTTCTCCTCCGTCAGGCTCATACATTCCGAACAACATACTCACGAGGGTAGATTTTCCCGCGCCGTTTTCACCGAGTACCGCAAAGATTTCACCCTTCATGATTGAGAGTGATACGTCATCATTTGCGACGATACCCGGAAAACGCTTCGTTATGTGCCTGAACTCTACAATAGGTTCACTCATTCCGCGTCAATTCCCTCGAATTTGTCAGGCATTGTCCCGCTGGTGAATGAGGCAGGCTTGATTTTCCCGGCTTTGAGGAGCGCAAGACCTGCATCAATCTTCGTGATTGCGTCATCACTAAGCTGATGCCTTCCGGGAGTCTTCACGTAGCCGATTGAATCCGAGTCAGCTCCAAGAAGGAAATTGCCGCCCTTGAATTTTCCCGCAACTATTTCATTGAGGACTCTCTTGTCGTTCATGCCCATAACCTTTAGGGAGCTGGTGAGGATGACATTTGAGTCGCCGTTCCTGCCGTCGTTGTACTGGTCAGCATCACAGCCGATAACGTAAACACCTTTTGCTTCTTTTGCCGCTGTGAACACTCCCATTCCCGCGCCGCCTGCCGCAACAAATATCACGTCGCAGCCTTCACGGATTAATGCCTGCCCTACGATTTTGCCGTTTGACTGGTCAATGAATGAGCCGATGTAATTCCCTCCGACATTCTTCCCGGTAACGTCAGTCCCTGCATATGAGGCAAGCTCGATGATTTGAGCCTTTGTGCCGTAATGCTTGTTGGCATAATTCACGCCTGACATGAAGCCGTACTGATAGTTGACGTTCGTGGGGAATGCTATACCGTTTACGACAGCAACCTTGTTGGTTTTGGTGGACAATGCCGCCGCGATTCCAGCAAGGAAACCGCCTTCCTCCTCTTTGAATCTCATCGCATAGATATTTTCCGCCTCAGCATCATTACCAGATTCATCTGCTGGCCATGTGTCAACAAGCAGGAATTTCGCATCAGGGTTATCCTCTGCAACCTCGATTATCCCGGAGAACTGGAAGCCCACGCACACGAGCGCGTCATAATCGGCCGCAATATTCTCCGTAACTTTGACACATTCGGCAGGGTCGCCGGTTTTCTCCTGCACCGCTGAGAACTCTGCGCCGGGAGTCTCATTCTTGAAATTTACGACTCCGTTGTAGTTGTCCTCGTTGAAGCCGCCGTCGTGAACGTCATTAGGCGATGTGATTATCGCAACTTTGAGTCCGTCCGCGAGGCTTATTCCCGCAAGAGAAAACATGACAAGAAATGCCGCCGCTAAAACCGCAAAACGCTGTTTCATGGTGTAAGCACCTCACTGTAAATTTTGGATGAGGCTATTATAGTTACTCGAAACATGTAAAACTATCTATGCTACGAGTTTTACGGTATAAACCGCTGGCGTACTACCCGCCTCTATCAAGTCCGCAAATTCTTGCATTCCTGACTACTTGGCAATAGGCTGAACATTTTACGGACGAAACCTTTTCCTCGTCCAACCTCATATATTCAGTTGTCAATATACTTGTTTTTCTTCATTCGATGTCTTGTTTCGCACCTTGAAACTATGTGAATCACCGAATTTATTAGATATTATCATTAAATTAATCGAATATAAAACGAAAATAAGAAATTAATACACACGCTTGACAAAAAATTTTCCCGCCTGTAAACTTTCACGCCTGAAAATATAAAACTTTTCAGGAGGTCTTAACCGCATGGCCAGACGGCAAATGGTTTATGGCATCAACGACACGCCCCCTTTCCTGATAACCCTTCTCTCAGGAGCCCAACACGTTTTAACCCTATTCGGCTCAACAACATTAGTTCCTTTGATATTCGGTCCGGCAATGGGGATGGACGCATTGCAAATAGCATCGCTCATCTCCTGCGTATATTTCGGAATGGGAGTAGCGACACTCATACAGACAAGCAAAAAGCTCGGTTCAGGATTACCAATCGTCCAGGGATCGAGCTTTTCTTTTATCCCCTCAGTGATGACGGTGATAGCACTCTACAAGGCTTCCGGCCCTGAAGCTGTAATGCAGTATATGGGCGGAGGGTTAATCGCAGGTGGAATAATCCTATCAGTGATAGGCTACAGCAGAATCGCAGGGGTAATACGCAAGGTCATAACTCCTGTCGTAATCGGCCCGGTGATAATGGCTATAGGCTTCTCGCTTGCAGGTACAGCCGTGCAGGGGAATGCTGCAAATTACTGGCCTGCCTCATTGGGAGTTGTTGTGCTGATATTCCTGTTCAGCCTCGTGTTGAAGAACAAGTACATCAACATTTTCGCGATATTGCTAGCCATAGTCATAACATACTGTGTCTGCCTCGCGCTTTCACTCAACGGGACATTCGCCCCCGGTCATCCAGCATATATTGACCTCTCAAAGGTGAACGAGGCCGCGTGGATAAGGGACTTCAAGACGGTAATAATTCCGTGGGGTATGCCTAAGTTCAGCCTTATGGCAATTGCGGCGATGCTTGCGGGATTCTTCGCAACGATGATTGAGAGCATTGGCGATTATCACTCAGTATCATATGCCTCTGGAGCTGATGACCCTGACTCCGACACAATAAGCAGGGGACTCGGTGCTGAAGGATTATGTTGCGCCCTGTCAGGCGTATTCGGCTCTGTAGGCACAACGTCATACACTGAGAACATCGGCCTGATAGGTTTGACGGGAGTCGCCTCAAGGGTAGTAGTGAGGACTGGCGCGGTTATACTGATATTGATGAGCTTTGTCGGAAAACTTAGCGCGTTAATCGCAACGATGCCTTCACCAATAATCGGAGGAGCGTATATAGCATTATTCGGGACAATCGGCGCAATGGGTATTCAGGTTCTTATGCGGGCGGATATGTCAAGCCAGCGCAACATACTCATTATAGGCTTTGCGTTCCTTATGGCACTTGGGCTTCCTGGATGGGTTGAGGCGAATCAGTCGCTGTTCATGAATGATGCACAGAGCCAGATAATGCACACTCTTGGCGGAATGGTTTGGGCGGTGCTGAAGACTCCGATGGCTGTAGCAGGAGTTTGCGCGGCGATATGCGACTCACTGATACCCGGAACGGATGAGGAACGCGGGATTAATGTCAAGCCACGCGGAATATAATACGTACACACAGACAAACAAAAAGCCCCTGGCCATGTCGACCGGGGGCTAATTTTTTGCCGGGGATTAATTTCCGAGCTTCCTATATACACCTTCAAGCACAAAGTCAGGGGATATAGCTTCGTTCCAGTCGTCAGTGTCAGAAATCTCAACAGTTAGCTTCCCAACCGAGAATATCAATGTAGCTTGGCACGCGCTGTAATTCGGATCTGAAAGCTCAAGCGTATTGCCGTCAACCCACCCTCTTGCTGTCCAATGTGTTTCGTCAACAAACCTGCTTGCGGTGATTTCGGCCTCATTCGATGACGCATCGACAATCTTCACCGTAATGAATCCGTACTCATTCTGATATTCGCCTTCGATTTCAATTTCCTGCTGGCTTGAGATTTCCGGCTCTGGCTCTGGTTCGGGTTCGGGTTCAGGTTCAGGCTGCCTTGTGGGTTGCTTGGAGGGCTGAGTCTTTGCGGGAGTCTTGCGGGGCTGTTGCTGAGGCTGAGTGCGTTTGCGGCCAATTGAGTCGCGTAGGTCGTCTGCGATTTTGGGGAGTGAGTCGGCGCGGTCATTCGTGGCAATCGTATATGCCTCTGCGCGTGAGTAGCCTTCATCCATGAGCGCGGCGGCATCATCATCACGGCCTGACTTTATCCATTCGCGTTGGAGCTTGTCGAGCTGTGAGAATATGCTTTTGGGCAGGGACTTTTTGAGCCTCGCCCATACCTGATTGAGTCGTTTGTCTGCGCGGGCAAAATCTGCATTGCTCTTCCTCATGCGCAAATATTCTGAATCACTGAGGGAATATGCCGGGACGCAAAGCAATAACGCCAGCATTAACGCGGATATGATACGTTTCATTGTGGAGCCGTTACAGAAAACTTATAAAAAGCTATAAACCAGCCTTTACGTTTCATTCCTCGTTCTACGCGTCCGCTTTCACAATGTAGCCGTTACTAACGTTTGGTATAACGCTCCAGAGGCTTTAATCCCCGACTAACGTATCGGTACACACTTTTTTGCCTTGAAAGGTTGAATATTTTGTTGTGAAACTCGCCGTAAGGCACGGACGAAACCCGGTACGGTCTCTTTTGCTTGGTTCTCGCTTATTGTATGAGACTTCCATTTTCTTCGTCCAACCGCCTATATTCAGTTGTCAATATGCTTTACCAAACAAGCAGAAT
>JAFSKY010000108.1 GCA_017448685.1 Synergistaceae bacterium | reverse complement strand
GGAAGATTTCTGCCACAAGACATTGGGAGGATACAGCTCTGGGCTTCTGGTACATCAATACGGACGTGAAAGCATCAGGTAAGGACTTCACGAAGGCGGGTATACACATGGAGCTTCCTGCGGAAAAGTGGTTCGGCTCATGGTTCGGGAATCCTAGCGCACACATATGGGAGCAGGACACTATGATATTATCGGCATGGAAGCAACATTCCGGGCGCATTGGTGGAATCGTGAGAACGCCTGAACGTATGATGAGCCAGCTTCGTCCGGCCTCGCTGAAAATTAACGTGGAGAAGCTGTTGAAGGAGTATTGCTCTTATGATGACAGCGAGATAAAGCCCCATGACATCAAACAGGAAACGAGCCTGCTTGAATATATATTCCATTAAGCGACAAAAATTTGTTTGAGGTGATTATGTTGAAGTTATCGCGCACAAAAATTTTCCTGGCATTTACGCTGATGCTCGCTATGAGTTCATACGTATATGCAGCTGATTCAGGCCCGGCAGTTCTTGCTGCACCATCACCACAGAACGCGACTCCCTCACAGCCAGCAGGGCAACAGGGTACAAACATACAGGATTACAGCGGCTATCAGTATGACCCAAGCACAACTACAGGGATTCAGGACACAACGCAGGGTGATATATTCCAGAATCAGACACAGGAGACGAACATAAACGCTGAGAATCCTCTCGAAAACCCTGACGCAGCCACAACTCAAGAAACAGCCCAGCAAACACAGCAACAGGGAGAAGATGCGCCATTGAGTGAGGCTGAAATCAATGATTACTTCGAGCAAATATTGACATCAACCAACGGAAGAAACCCTGTAGGAAGGCTTTTCGGGGGGCTTCCACGTTTCGGAATGTCATTTTTCCGCCGCTCCCCCTCAACATTCGCGCCACTTGACAGAGTCCCGGTAACGCAGGATCACCGAATCAGTGTAGGCGACCAGATGACTCTCACAGTCTGGGGAATCCCTGAAGAGGGAAATTACAGCTTCACGGTGAATCGTGATGGCATGGCCTCAGTTCCTCATATCGGAATGGTGAGACTTGCGGGATATACGCTTTCTGAGGCTGAACGTGTATTGAGTGCGAGATTGAGCCAATATTACACGGGCTTCCAGATGAATCTGGCTATGGGTAGATTGAGTTCTGTTCTTGTATACGTTACTGGCAACGCTGCGAGGCCGGGGGCTTACACGGTGTCTTCATTCTCCACGCTGATGAACGCTCTCATAGCTTCCGGGGGGCCGTCAGCAAATGGGACTCTCCGTAAGATTGAACTCAAGCGCGGTGGAAGGACAATATCCGTTTTCGACATGTACGCTATGTTGCTTCACGGCGACAAAAGTCAGGACGCAAGGCTTCAGGATGGGGACGTGATATATATTCCGCCAGTTGGGCCGCTTGTGGGACTCGCTGGGGAAGTGCATATGCCTGGAGTGTATGAGCTTAACGGCGCAACAAGGGTACAAGATTTGCTGTACATTGCTGGAGGCTTAAACGCAAGAACATTCCGGGGAAGGATACAGTTCTACAGGATATTTGACCACGCATACGCCAGCGCATTTGAAGGCAGCCTGCCAGAGCTTGAAGACACGGAGCTAAAGGACGGCGACATACTGAGGCTTTACCCCGTATTCAGTTACGCGTCATCAGTCCTGATAACCGGGCCACTAATGAATCCCGGAAGATATGCTGTTGTGCCGGGAAAAACGAGGCTCTCAGAGATAATTGAACGTGCCGGGGGACTTGGCGTTACAGCATCGGATAAGGCAGAAATAACCCGCGTTACTCCAACGCTTGAAGGGCCAGTAAATGAACGCTTCAATATAAACCTTGCGCAGGCCATGCAGGGAGATCCGCTGAACAACATAACGCTTGAGGCGAATGACCAGATTACAGTACTCGTTATTCCTGACTGGAAGCAACAAATACGCGTAACAATAGCCGGAGAAGTGCGCAGACCGGGAAATTACTCAATGTTTGTTGGTGAAAGGCTCTCAGACCTCATCGAACGCGCCGGGGGATTCACGCCAAAAGCATACCTAAAAGGGGCAGTATTCACGCGTCAGAGTGTTGCGTTTGAACAGAGACGGGCATTAAACCGCATGGCCGACCAAATGGAACGCGACCTGCTTCAATCAGCACAGAACACAGCCAGCGGAGGGGCAGCCGAAACATCAGGAGCGGCTAGTGCTTATAACGCTGAGTACCGTAGAAGAATGCAGCTTATCGACAGCTTAAGGCATCTCGATATAATGGGCAGGGTCATAACGAAGGTAGATACCCCGAAAAACATAATCGGAACGCCGTGGGACTATGAGCTTCAGAACGGCGATGCTCTCAGGATTCCGCAAACACCTCTCACGGTCAACGTGATGGGAGCGGTTTACGCATCATCAACGCAAGTTTTCAGGTCTAACATGAGCATAAACAGTTACATCAGCGCGGCGGGAGGTGCTTTGAGGAGTGCACATAAGCGCATGGTGTACCTGCTGAAGCCTGACGGAACTACGCTCAAACTCACCAGAAGCACGGCTATGCTTTCAAGCAAACAGTGGACAGCTCCACGCGGATATTCAGCGAAGGTTGAGCCGGGAGACACAATAGTTGTCCCGGTGAAATACTTGGACAGGCAGAACATAGAAACGTTCAAGGATGCTGTTGACATCATTTACAGGGTCGCCGTTGCTGTTGGCGTTGTTCTCAGATATTAGCCTAAGAGGTGTTCACGCATGAAAAAATTTATCCTTATGCTGTGCTTCGTGTTGCTTTTTCCGTTCGCATCATACGCCGCCAAAATGTATGAGTACAAAGTTGTTCCGTTAGGCTCTCTCACGTCATTGCAGAAGAGCAAGAATGCCGTCGCCAAAACAGCGGAGGTTGAGTCCCTGCTCAATGAGAACGGCGCAAAAGGCTGGGAGATTGCCGAGATTTTCGCGGTGAGGACGACTTTTGACCCAAATGTGTTTTTCGTGATAATGAAGCGTGAATTGCAGTGAGCCTTGACGAATCATGAATTTGCGGTAAAATAGCGCGTGTTTTACGGGACGTAGCGCAGTCTGGCTTAGCGCATCTGCATGGGGTGCAGGGGGTCGGAGGTTCGAATCCTCTCGTCCCGACCATAATCCAGAAATCAACAATGAGGTTCTTGCGGAAAACGTGAGAGCCTCATTTTTTGTGCGTTGTCATCGTGAAGGGAAGAATAATACTGTGCTTGTGATATAATCATTCCGCCCTGCCTCCCGGCAATGTGCGCTGAAACGGGAGGCCGCTTAAGTCCATAGGGAGGAGGTGCAGAGAAATGCGCAAATACGAAATGCTTGTCATTCTTGACGCAGGCAACGAGAGCCAGAGCGAAGAGATTTCCAGGATTGAGGAAGTCATAGCCAATCTCGGCGGTTCTGTGTCAAAGTCAGACGCTTGGGGCAAACGCACCCTCGCATATCCCATCCGCAAAAAGACAGAAGGCTATTACGTGCTTTTCACGTTTGAGCTTGAGCCGTCTCAGACATTTGAGTTCAGGCGTATACTTGGCCTGCGTGCGAACGTTTACCGCCAGTTGATGACGGTGATTGACGACTAAGGGAGGCTTGCGGCTATGAGAGGATTCAACCGCGTTATTATCGCCGGAAACTTGACCCGTGACCCAGAATTGCGTTACACCGTCAGCAAAAGAGCGTACGCAAGGTTTGGTGTTGCTATAAATTCCCGTTGGAAGAACGCGAACGGCGAACTTCAAGAGACTACAGAATATATAAATGTTGTCGTGTGGGGGCCGATGGCTGAAAATTGCGGGAAATTCCTCAAAAAGGGAAGCCCTGTGCTTGTTGAAGGTAGCTTACGCACCAGCACTTTTGAGGCTAGAGATGGCTCCGGGAAAAGATATATGACGGAAATTAATGCTGACAACGTGATATTTCTCAGTTCAAGGGAACAAGGCAGTTCAGGCGGAGGATATTCAGCACCATCATCAGCCCCAACATCAATGGGAGGGGGATATACTCCTACTGATGAGGATTTCGGCAAAAGCATAGGTGAAAGCGGATTCGGCGGTACAGGAGGATATTCTCCGGGATTCGCCAGCGATGAAGGCAACTCGTCAGACGGCGGCGGAATGGCTGATATACCGTTTTAGGATTTTGCATCAACTAAGGAGGAACTGACAGAGAATGAACGAGCGCGAAAACACAGAGCGCGAAAACAGAACAGGCTCGCCCGCAAGGACTATGGGCGGACCACGCAAAGGAGGCTCAAGACGCAGGCCGAAATTCTGCTATTACTGCGTCGAAAAGCAAGAGCACGTAGACTACAAAGACGTGGAGAAACTTCGCAAATACATCAGCGAAAGGGGAAAAATCATCCCCCGCCGCGTTACAGGCAATTGCGCAAAGCATCAGAGGCTTCTCACTGAGGCCATAAAGCGCGCAAGGTACATGGCTCTTCTGCCGTACTCACTCGACTAATCTCACTCACTAAATGAAACGGATAATTCCCTGCGTATTCATCACCTTAGCCCTGATATTCGCAGGGAGTTTCTTTCCTGCATTGGGCGTTCTCGGTATGATGACATGCCCGCTTCCCTTATGCGTTCTAGGCTGTCTTGAAGGCCAAAAGAAAATGAGCGTTGCCGAATTGATGATTGAGGCTACGTTGTTCCTCGCGTTTTCGCCGTCAATGGCCGCGTATTTCCTCGTTGGATGCGCCCCTGTTGCGGGAGTGATATTCCTGCTTTCACGTGAGGACTTCCGCGAGTCTGGAAAATTCACGGGCGGTGAGAGCCTGCTTCTTTGCATCGGGGCTTCTGTTGCCTTCAAGGTCATATTGATTGGGGCGTTCTGGCTTTTCACCGGGAGAAATATATTCATGCCCGACATATCACAGATGCATGACGTAATGACTCAGCTTTACGGCGACCAACCAGAATTGCAAGAAGCTCTCGTTCATATCACAGTATTGTTGCCACGCCTTTTGCCGTCAATGCTTGTGATATATGCCGCGTCAGAGTCATTCTTGAATTACTCACTGTGCGGACGCATAACGAAGAAATTATCACCCTCCACGAAAAATTATCCCCCTCAGCTTCCCCCGTTCAGCATGTGGAAATTCCCCGCATCACTCATGATTGTATCTATAGCCGGACTTGCTGTGAGCTGGCTGGCTGATTTCGAGTCATGGCCGCAATTAGGCTTCCTGTTGATGAATTTGCAGATTGTCGTAAATGTCCTCATGTTCGTTCAAGGATTATCGCTCGCATTCTGGATCATGGAAGGCTTCAAGCTCAGACGTAGCTTTAAGGCAGCGTTATGCGGTGTGTGCTTCGTGCCGTTCTTCTGGCCATGGGTGATAGTCATGGGAATGTGTGAGACTGCCATAAACATGCGTGAGAGGATTAAATTCTTGGAATGATGGCAGAAGAATTTACATCTATCGCCCGTTGTCAATAAGCTATTTTCTCCATCATAGTACAAAGCTCTGTAATATCCACAATCAATTGTACGTAATATTTATGCGTAGGAAGATTCGTATCTTGACGGCGGTTGTTGTCATCATTTCTGCTGGGTGTGCGTGGGAAAGTGTTGCTATTGATTAGGCTCATTTCCCGGGTGGATCGTTCGGGTCGTTCCTGTTTCAGTTTGACACGGACGGGAACGGAACATTGAGCGTCTCGGAAATCACGAACATCAAGGAGCTTAGCATTGTGGGTATGGGAATATCAAGTCTTAAGTGGATTGAATATCTTACGTGGCTTTCATGCGAATACAACAAAATTTAAGTGTGGCAGATAAAAAAATTCCCCCCGGCCATGAAAGCCAAGAGGGAATAAGGTTGCTTGCTGTGAGTTATTCGGCGGTTATGTAAAGCTCTTCCGATTCGAGGCCGCCTCCTGAAACACGCACCCTAAATCCGCCATTCGCAAATTCAGCAGAAAGTGTGAATGTCCCATCATCCGAGACCGTTACGCCTTCAGCAATTTCATCATCAACGTACACCATTGCGCCAGACATTTCAGCGTCCGTGATGAATCTTAACGGTTGCCCCGCTCTAACAATAACAATATCGCTTTCCCTGTCCGTGAATGCTTCGAGTACGTCATCGCTCATTACACGAAGGGAGGCCGGAAGGACGGTACTTGTGGCTTCGTGTGTGCCGGGAGTCGCCTCAGTGTTTGTTGCAGGGAGGGAGTATGCATTTCCGTACGTATGCGCTGAAACGCTTTCAGTGTTGCGCATGGCCGATTCGGTTTCTGGTGTTGCGGATTTTGTTGCTGGCGCGGAGATTTTGACGGTGAAGGATTTTGTTCCTGCTGCGCCGTTCTTGTCTTTTGCCTTAAGTGTGAAGGTGAATGAGCCTGATTTTTTCGGAATGCCTGTAATTTTGCCGGATGAAGTATCGAGTTTGAGTCCTCCCGGCAAATTCCCCGCACTGACTGACCACACGTAAGGGGATGTACCTCCGCTGGCTTTTGGGGTTGCAGTGTAGGAAGTGCCTTTTGTGCCTGCATCGAGAGTGCCTTTTACGGTGGTTTGCGTTACCTTCACAGTATATGCTTTAGTCCCTGCCGCTCCATTCTTGTCTTTAGCCTTTATCGTGAATGAGAATGTCCCAGCTTTTGACGGGTTGCCTGTAATCTTGCCTGTTGACGTGTTAATCTTCAGGCCATCAGGCAATTTCCCCGCGCTAATACTCCATGTATACGGAGTCGCGCCCCCTGAGGCTTTTGGCGTGGCGGTAAAAGTTGCCCGGCGAGTCGTCGTTGCGGGGATTGTCCCTGATACCGCTGTTTGTGTAACCTTCACAGTGTATGCTTTTGTTGCCGCGGCTCCGTTCTTGTCTTTGGCCTTTACCGTGAATGAGAATGTCCCGGCTTTTGTAGCACTTCCTGTGATTTTCCCGGTCGAGGCGTTAAGTGTGAGGCCGTCAGGAAGTTTACCCGCGCTAATACTCCATATGTAAGGCGTTGCGCCCCCTGTAGCTTTTGGCGTGGCGGTGAATGTTGCTTTGCGTGTTGTTGTTGTAGGAATATCACCTTTTACGGCAGTTTGCGTTACCTTCACCGTGTATGCTTTAGTCCCTGCCGCCCCGTTCTTGTCTTTGGCCTTTAACGTGAATGAGAATGTCCCGGCCTTTGTCGCACTTCCTGAGATTTTCCCGGTTGATGCGTTAATCGTGAGGCCATCAGGCAATTTCCCCGCGCTAATACTCCATGTATACGGTGTTGCGCCCCCTGTAGCTTTGGGCGTGGCGGTGAAAATTGCCCGGCGAGTCGTTGTTGTAGGTATTGTGCCACTTACGGCGGTTTGCGTAACCTTCACGGTGTATGCTTTTGACCCTGCCGCCCCGTTCTTGTCTTTAGCTTTAACCGTGAATGAGAATGTCCCGGCTTTTGTCGCACTACCTGTGATTTTCCCGGTGGATGCGTTAAGCGTGAGGCCGTCAGGAAGTTTCCCCGCGCTTATACTCCAAGCATAAGGCGTTGCGCCCCCTGTGGCTTTTGGTGTGGCGGTGAAAGTTGCTTTGCGTGTTGTCGTTGCAGGAATTGTGCCATTTACGGCAGTTTGAGTTACTTTCACTGTGTATTCCTTCGTCCCGGCAGCACCATTAGAATCTTTCGCCTTGACCGTAAACTTGAATGTCCCTGCCTTTGTTGCTGTACCAGAAATATCCCCCGAAGCCGAAATCGTCAAACCGTCAGGAAGCTTACCCGAACTCACCGACCAGACGTAAGGCGAAGTTCCTCCGATGGCGTTCAACCTCGCGGAGTACACGCTTCTCCTTGTCGCGCCAACAAGAGTCCCTGCTACTTCAGTTTGTGTTACATTGACGCTCATAGCCCGCTCAAAGGTCATTCCGTTTTTGTCCGTCGCCTTAAGCGTGAATGAATACTGCCCCGCCTTTGATGGAATCCCTGAGATTACGCCCAAATCCCCGGAGGCTTTGACCTCCAGCCCATCAGGTAACGTCCCGGAACTCACCGACCACTTATAGGGAGCTAATCCGCCGTTAGCCCTAACGCTAGCGACATATTGATTCCGCCTTACGCCTGAAGATAGCTTCCCTGTTACTGTCAAAGGAGGTGTTACAGGCAGAATGAAATCCCTCGCGTTTGTGTTGCCGCGTGAATCTGTAACTTTGAGGGTGAATGCGTATTGCCTTCCGCCGTCTGTAGGAGTCCCCTTGAGGACTGCATATTTGCCTGTCTTATCTGAGCTGGACAGCATCGCCCATGAAGGCATTTCGTAGCGCACAATCTTCCATTTATATGGGGGAATACCTCCGATAGCTGTAACGGAGGATTGATAGTTCATTCCCTCAAAGGCAGTGAGGAAATCACCGCTTATCACGGGATCTGTTTCGGAGATTTCAATATCTGATGAGCCGCCCGATAAACCGTTGGGAGCTTTGATGTTGAATTTCCCCCTCATAGACCTTCCGTCAGCGTCAACTAGCTTCACGGCAAACTCATTGTCCGCGTACGAATCATCAGGCGGATCACCCTCAAACCATAATGTAGCAGTCTTGCCATCTTTGATGTTGGTCGTTATGCCTTTAGGGAGACTCCCATCTGTTACGCTCCACTCATATGGGGCTCGGCCTCCAACCGCGCCCAAGCTGTTGAAGTAGTGGTCATACTTATAGCCCAGACTTTTATACGGATTAGTCTTGATGTTGTACAGGCTATTACTGATAGTGAACGACTTATCCGCCGCACCTACATTGCTTCTACTCACGCTTGACACGCTGACAGAGAAGTCTTTTTCCGCCGTACGTCCTTTAGCATCTGTAGCTAGCAGGGTAAATTTGTAGCTGACGGATGTATAACTATCAGTGCCGTTATCGCTGTAAGGTATGGCCGTTCCTGAAATGACGCACTTATCCCCCGATGATGATGGCAACGACAGCCCTAAAGGAAGAAATCCCCTGATGAGCTTCCATGTTACAGGCAGTGTTGCATTCTTCGCGGTTATGCCTGTAATGTCATAGTTTTTCCCGTCAATGTACATGCCATTCACTGAAACGGTGAAACTTTTTGTGGCCGTCTTACCTTCAGCATCAGACACTTCAAGCGTGAATGTGTATCTTCCTTCCTCAGTCGGAGTCCCTGAGAGTAGAGCATTGCTCCCTGATGATGTTACTTTCAGGCCGGGCGGCAATGTCCCTTCTATCACATTCCACGTAAATGGTGCAGTCCCTCCTACAACTTTGACTCCGTTGTCTGAATACGTATCAAGCTCCATTGTGGACTCGGTGAATTTGCCGCTAATCTCAAGAGGGCGAATCACTACGCTACATTCTCTGCTGTAAGTCGCGCCAGTCTTATCCGTAACTTTGAGCTTGAGTGTATATAGTCCGTCCTTTGTGGGAGTGCCTGACAATTTCGCTTCGTCCCCTGAAAAGCTGAGAGTGAGTCCGGGAGGAATCTCGCCGCCTTCATTTGACCATGTGTAAGGAGCTGTGCCGTATTTGGCTTTGACTGATGAAGAGTATGAAGTATTCTTGATGCCTGTGCTGAATGAGCTTGTTATGCTGACTGAAAGTTTATCGATTATGATTGAGCAATACGCAACCGCACTTCCTACAATTGAATCTGTAGCTCTTATCGTGAACGTGTAGAAGCCTTCAGTTGTTGGAGTGCCTGTAATGTATACGACATCCCCGTTTCCGCTCATGCTTAGTCCGGGGGGAAGTCCTCCTCCGCCGCTCCAAGTAATTGTGCCACGCTTGCCATCTACCACTAAGAAATCTGAGTAATACTCGCCTACATAACCGTCCGTCAAGTCTTCTCCCAAAAATTCGAGAGAAGCCCACGAACATGAAGCTGAAATGAGGATTGACAGCACGAAAATCAATGCGGAAAAACATTTCCTCATGATGAACCCTCCTTTAATATTGTGGCAATTTTCCGGGAATGAGCAGAATTGTAACATAACAGCATGGCCGCAACAAAAAACCCCCTGCCCAATGAAGAACAGAGGGTTAATACTGTGTATTCTATGCGTCAGTCTTGGGAGGTGATGTAGAGTTCTTCGGATTCGATTTCAGATCCCTCATACGTAGCTTTAACGCTGACTCTGAAATCATCATAGACCCATTCGGCCGGGAAAGTGAAAACGCCTTCAGGTGATATGCTTATGCCTTCAGCAGGTTCATCATCAACGCAAACAGTTACGCCTGACACATTGACTCCCCAATCGCCAAGCACAAACGTTAAAGGCTTGCCAGCTTTGACCGTGATAATGTCGCTGTCTTTGCCGTCATGTGATTCGAGTATGTCATTGCTGACGACATGAAGCGAGGCCGGAAGAATAACGCTCGTTATTCCGCCAGATTCGTGGGCTGTTTCTGCGGTTGTTGCGGGTAATGCTGAGACGGTGCTATGTTCCTTCGCAGAAATTCCGACTGTGTCATGTGTAGTGCTTGTGCGTTCAATGAGCGAAGATTTTGCGGCTGATGCTGAAGCCGTAACCTTGACGGTGAATGATTTTGTACCCGCCGCGCCATTTTTGTCCTTCGCCTTAATGGTGAAAGTGTAGCTACCAGTCTTTGAGGGAGTCCCTGAGATTTTGCCTGTGCTGGAATTGAGCTTTAAACCTGTTGGGAGGTTACCTGAGCTGACTGACCACACGTAAGGGCTTGCGCCGTTGGAGGCTTTTGGCGTGGCTGTGTAGGAGCTTCCCTTTACGGCGTTTGCGAGAGTCCCCGTAACTTTTGTTTGCGTAACTTTGACGGTATATGCCTTTGTCCCAGCAGCCCCGTTCTTATCCTTCGCTTTAACCGTAAATGTGAAAGTCCCAGCCTTTGACGCTACCCCCGTAATTTTCCCGGTGGAGGAATTGAGCTTCAAGCCATCGGGTAATTTCCCGGCACCTATGCTCCACACATACGGACTTGCGCCACCGCTAGCTTTTGGTGTCCCGGTGAATGTGGCTCTGCGAGTTGTTGACGCTGGTATATCGCCTGTTAGCGTCGTCTGTGTAACCTTGACGGTGTATTGCTTGGTTGACGCTGCACCGTTTTTGTCCTTGGCTTTCACTGTGAATTTGAATGTGCCGGCTTTGGTTGCTGAACCTGTGATTTTCCCGGTAGACGCATTAATCTTGAGGCCATCGGGTAACTTGCCTGTGCTGATTGTCCACACATACGGACTTGCCCCGCCTGAAACTTTGGGAGTCCCGGTATATGATGCCCGTCGAGTTGTGTTTGCGGGTATGTCGCCTGTTAGCGTTGTCTGAGTTACTTTCAACGTATAAGCCTTCGTAGAGGCCGCGCCGTTTTTGTCCTTGGCTTTCACCGTGAATTTGAACGTTCCTGTCTTGGTGGGATTGCCCGTGATTTTGCCCGTTGACGCGTTAATTTTGAGGCCATCGGGTAACTTGCCTGTGCTGATTGTCCACACATACGGACTCGCCCCGCCTGAAACTTTGGGAGTCCCGGTATATGTTGCCCGGCGTGTAGTTGACGCTGGTATGTCGCCTGTTAGTGTCGTCTGCGTTACCTTCACCGTAAACTCCTTCGCATCATATCCTCCGTCATTTTCAGCCAACAACGTGAATTTATACGTCCCGGCCTTTGTCGGAGTCCCGGAAATTTTCCCGGTAGTGGCATTAAGGGAAAGTCCTGTGGGCAATTCTCCGTTCACAACGCTCCATGCCGTTACAGCACCATCAGCTTTGAGCGCAACTGAATACGCCTGTCGCCTTGATACTGTTGGGAGACTTGCTACTGTTGTGATTTTGAGGGATGAGGAGTTTGCATCCTCAAGCGACACAGTGCTAGCTATGTTCGATATATTGAGGCTAGTTCCCGTTCCGCCGGAATTATGCGCGAAGCACAGTGCCTTTATCACTCCAATGTCCTGAGATGTGAATATGAGTTTGCCGCCGAATTTCTTCCCGGTCTTGTCTGAAGATGACAGCCGGAATATCCTGCACTCATCATCATTCCCGATTGCGAGGTACACTTCACCGTTCACAGCCTTTTCTGATACAGCCGAAATCGTTATTGTCTGCGTATTATTCCCTGATGCCGTGAAAACTGACGGCGATATACTCAGCTTGAAGCTCTCTGTGAAATTAGCACTACCTGAAGACTTCACTGAAGCAGGAATTGACTTCACAGATGGAATTGTTGCACGGCTTGAAACATTTGTTATGCTGAAGCTGTCAGTATCACCCTTTAGAAGTTCCGCTATCCTCCCGCCTATGTCATTGCGCCCGGCAAGTGATGAATGGAAAGACTTCAGCCCCGTATAACATGTGCTTGAGTTGCCGCTGAAAGTTCCCCTGCCATTAGCACTAGAAACTCCTACAACTAAATCATGACCCTCATAGAACAGCGCGCTTAGAAGCCCCTCGCCAATCGAAGCGAATTTTGCCCCAAGCCCTACAATACACATGACAGGCGCAAGACCAGACCAAGGAGTCATGAACAAGCCCATACCAAACTCTATAGCCGCATCGCCGAGCAGATCCACAGCATAGCCAGTAGTATCAAGCAGATTCGAAGCATCGCCGTAAATCGCGTGGGCGTAAACATCAGGAGGAGAATAACTCCTGTCCGTCCTCATCTCTGAGAGTGCGCCCTGAAGATTCTTGAAGTATGCTGTGCCGAAAAGTTTTGTCAGGACAAAATCAGCAATGGTTACAGCAGG
>JAFSKY010000107.1 GCA_017448685.1 Synergistaceae bacterium | reverse complement strand
TGTATCACAAATCCTAAATACATAAGGAGTGTTACAGTTGAGCAAGATGTTCAAGGCTATTTGTGCATCAATGCTTATTGTTGCGCTGGCTTTCACGTTCGATGCTGGCGTGTCGTCAGCAAGGACTCGCAGACCCAGACCAGTGCCGAAAGAAGAATTAGAGCGCAGGGAGAGGGAGCGCATAGAGCATTCACAGCTTGGGCGTGAACTCATCAAGTGGGATCGCAAATACGGAAGTGGAGCAGATAAGAGGCGTGAGGAAGAACTGAAGCGCGAAATGGAGAGGCGCAGAAAGCAGAAGGAGCTTGAGAGGAGAGCTCTCGAAGACGCTGAAATACTTGGCGACATTATCGGCGAAGAGCTGAGGAAGTAAGGAGGACTAACGATGAGACTGAACAAGAAATTTGCGCCCGTTCTGGCTGTGATAATGATGCTCTCTATTGCTGCTCTTCCTGCACTGGCCGCCCGTGTAGAGACACTCGAAGACCTGATGACCGCAAAAGTCGGTGTGCAATCAGGAAGTGTAGCCGAGAGAATAGTCAAGCTCTTTCTGACTGGCAGTTCCGGCGAAGTCGTGTCGTTCGAAAAGGTTCGCGACATAGTGGACGCTCTCAAGGAACAGAAAGTTGATGTCGCCGTAATGGATGAGACCTCAGCGCGCTACTTTGCTATCACAGAGCATGAAAGTCTGCGTCTTCTCTTCCGTGAGCCTGTCTCGAAGAACCTGCCCTACGCAATCGCATTCAGGAAAGGTGATCCCTTCCGCGAAAAGGTCAACAAAGCACTCGCCGAACTCAAAGCAGACGGAACGCGCAACAAAATAATTGCCAAGTACATCATCGGCAACCCTGCCCCCGTGGATATCGACTTCAACAGGAACGAGAACTACGAGAAACTGTGGGTAGGATGCGCGGCTGACTTCCCACCTTATGACATGAGGGATGAACACGGCTTCTACGGGATTGACATCGAGCTTTGCGCGGCAATCGCCAAGAAGTTGGGAATGGAACTCGCAATCGCGGACTACAGTTTTGTGGATCTGGCCGAAGCCCTGCTTGAAGGGAAGGTAGACATGGTATGCTCCGCTGTCAGCGTCAATGAGGAGCGCAAGGAGTTTCTCGACTTCTCAGAGCCATACGATGCCGAGCAGATATTGATGGTAGTGCTGAAGTAATCGACAGCAAACACTGCGCAGGAATAAGATTTGCCCCTCAGCTCATGGCCGGGGGGTAAATTTTTTGTCCGTGTATAATTCTGGACGGAAGAAAGTGTTAATCGCAATGAGGTATAAATACTGCCCTGAATGCGGTGCAAAACTTACAGAGATACTATCCGGCGATGAAGGCATAACACCGTACTGCGAGGCTTGCGGAAAAAGATGGTTCGACACGTTCCAAAGCTGCGTAATCGTCCTGACATACAACGAGTTTGACGAGGTCGTCCTCGCGAGGCAGGGCTACTTGTCGGACAAATACGCGTCCTTCACATCAGGCTACATGACACCGGGCGAGACTGCCGAAGAAACCGCGCTTAGGGAAGTCAGAGAGGAATTAGGCATTGAACTTGAGAGCCTCGAATATGCAGGGACTTACTGGTTTGCGGCCAAAGATATGCTCATGCACGGCTTCATAGGCTTCACGCGCAAGAAAAAGCTTCACTTGTCGCAGGAAGTTGACAGCGCGGAATGGGTCAACGCTCTCGATGCTCCCAAAACAATGTTTCCTGACGGCCCGGGAAATTCAGCATATGCCATCTACCGCAAATTCCTGAAGATGCGCGGCCTCAATCCCGCCACTTAAACGGAGGTTCACAGTAACCATAAAACGCAAATTCCGCCCCAGTACGCTCCGCCCAACCTCTGTTGCCGTAATCGTAATGCCACCATTCGGACGGGTAATTGCTGAACCCGGCACCTTCCATTATGCGCTTGAGGGTCATCCTGTTTTCGTGGGCAACCTCATTCCCTCTGCCGTGATTGTCGTAATAGTGCGTGTGTGAATGCTCTTCTGTGTCATCGAAATTCCCGCCCATGTCCAGCAAACGCCCGTATTTGTCCGCTAGCGTCAGGTCAACAGCCCCTCCAGTGAGATGCCATGAAACAGTTTCAGCTTCCTTTGAGGGAACTGCGACGAATTCCCCGGCGAGGTCATGCGCTGTGTTGTGGGAATGTCCTTTTGCCTTGAGACGCTCAAGCATTTTCCAGAACAGAACGCGCTGAAGCTCATAGCTCCTCCAGCCGTCCCAGATAACGAACCTCAAACCTTCCGGCAGTGATTCGGCGGCCTTCAACAGACGCTCATACACGCCCTCACGTAGCCACACATAAGGCAATGACCCTTCAAGCCCTTCACCGTAATACCAACTCTGAGCTATGATTTTTTCCGGGTAAAGTCCTGCCTGCACTAACGGTTCATAATTTTCACGCAGTATCATGTTTAACGCCCCTTTATTATTACAATTTTAGCATGTATACCTCTTGCTTTAGCTATGGGGAGGGAACGCAAAATCTCCTTCTTTTTTTATTTTCGCTAATATCTTGTTTTTTAGCGAGGCATAATATAATTTTTTATAGAAAGTGAGGTGATAATCTTGTATTTAACTGTAAAAAATCAGCTTAAAAATCTCTCTGTGCGTGAATACAAAATATTGCGAACTCTTTGCAGACTGTCAAAAAACCTGTTTAACGAGGCTATGTACAGTGTCAGGCAGTATTACTTTGCTGAACACAAATATCTGCGCTACGAGAATAATTATCATGTTTGTAAGGGAAGCGAAAACTATCAGGTTTTAGGCACTGCAATAGCACAGCAGACGTTGAAAGTTGTCGACTACTGTTTCAAGTCATTTTTTGCTCTGATAAACAAAGCTAGGTCTGGCTCATACCAGTTCAGCATGATAAATCTTCCGCATTACTTGAAAAAAGACGGCTGGTTCTCACTTATAATCCCGCGAATAAAGATTAAGGACAGTTATTTTACGCTCCCAATGTCAAGGGATTTCAAGAAGGAACACGGCGAATTACGCTTTAATATCCCCCCTAATATAGCAGGCAAAGAAATTCAGCAGGTACGTATTCACCCGCGGAATAATGCCTGTTTCTTTGAGATTGAATATATTTACGAGCAGCCGGAAATGAAAGCAGACGTTGACCCTGAAAAATTCTTAGGCGTTGACTTGGGACTAGATAATCTTGCAACATGTGTAACAAGCGAGGGGGCATTGTTTATTATCGATGGGAAGCAAATCAAATCATACAATCGCTTGTACAACAAAGACAATGCGAAGCTTCAGAGCATCAAGGACAAACAGAAAATCAAAGGCTTAACGGAGCGTCAGTATCGCAATCTCAGGAAACGCAATGCCCGAATAAATCACGCGATGAGTGTGGCCGCCAGACGTATTATTGCGTACTGTATTAATCACCGTATAGGAAACATCGTAGTAGGTTACAATCCTGACTGGAAACACGAAATCAATATAGGCTCTGCCAACACACAGAATTTCGTACAAGTTCCGCATGGACAGCTCCGCGAGAAGTTAAAGTATCTTTGCGAGCTTTTCGGTATAAATTACGTTGAGCAGGAAGAAAGTTACACGTCAAAAGCATCTTTCTTTGATGATGATGACTTGCCGACATACAACGCCGATAACCCGCAAAAATATACATTCAGCGGAACGAGGGTAACACGCGGACAATACAGGACATCAACGTATATATTCAACGCGGACGTAAACGGCGCATTAAATATACTGAGAAAATGTAAACTGGTGAACTTAAGTGTTCTACAGGATAGAGGCTGCGTAAGCCAGCCCCGGCGAAAAGTTTGCTACGCACAAGGGTATTCTGGAGCGGTAATATGCGTGTCCAGACGTTAGACCGTGTACCAAACTTCACCGAAAGCCCCTGCATTTAGGCGTGGGGATTGTTTACAACTGTATAATTCACCTATCACACACAAACACACAGGAGGCAATTCAACATGCAGCAACTTTATGCGACGTGGAGAATGTCATACATTGAGGCACCCAAACACGAAGGGTGCATATTCTGCGATTTCCCGGCGGAACACAAAGACGATGAACATTTTATCGTTCACCGCGGAGAGTCATGCTTCGTCATCATGAATCTTTACCCCTACAACCCAGGTCATATGATGGTGATTCCCTACAGGCACACGAACGTTTACGAGACATTGACGGCAGATGAGGTTTCAGAGCTTCACAGCCTCACAGCAAAAGCCATTGAGGTATTGAAACGCGTGATGCGCCCTGACGGATTCAACATGGGGATAAATCTCGGACAAACAGCCGGAGCAGGAGTCGCCGGGCATCTTCACCGTCATATTGTCCCACGCTGGAATGGGGATAATAACTTCATGCCCGTGTTGAGTGAGACGCGAGTTTTGTCTGACGCAATCGCAAATTCCTGGCGCAAAATCAAAGATGCCTGGAACGAATGCCTATAACGAACCTGCGCAAGCCGCAACGTATGAGGAGAAAATAAAGCGTTCAGTCTTCATCGCGAACGTATCAGCTTGCCATGATGACGGGGAAGCAAAAGCCTTCATAGCCCTCACAGCCTCGAAATACCGGGACGCTACCCACAATTGCCGGGCATATGTCCTTCATGATGGCACGGAATACAGCTCAGATGACGGCGAACCTTCCGGGACTGCTGGGAAGCCCATACTCGGCGCAATAAGGCGTTCAGGGCTCGTGAATGTTGCTGTCGTGGTTACGAGGTATTACGGCGGAGTCAAACTCGGTGTGCGCGGGCTGATTGAGGCTTATGGGGGCGTGGCCATGAAAGCACTTGAGCTTTGTGGGAGCATTGAGCGTGTCATGACTTCAACATTTTGCGTGTCAATGGGGTATAACTCTGTCGGAAATGTTGCGAGGCTGATTGATTCTGCTGGGGCGGTTAATGTTTCATGGAGTTACGCGGAGAATGTGAGCGTTAAATGTGATATCCCGGCGGTAATGCGTGAGTATTTTTCCCGTGAGCTTGAAGAAATGAAAGCGCGTGAGATTGTCGCAGAATATGAGGAGGATTGAAGAATGAGAATAGTTCAGGGTGGCACTGTCTCAAAGTTGCTGGCTGATGTGAAGATTCCGAGAATGTTCCGGGCAGAACAAAGATTCCCACGTGAATCGATTACGCCTTCAGACATTCCCGCAAAGATACACGCTGAGTTATCCCGCGAACCCTTCAACGGAAAAATCATGCCAGGAATGAACATCGCCATAACAGCAGGCAGCCGGGGAGTCGCGAATGTCGCAATCATAACCCGTGCAATATGCGATTTCGTCAGGTCAAGGGGAGCAATACCCTTCGTTGTTCCGGCAATGGGCAGTCATGGAGGCGCAACAGCAGAAGGACAGCTTGAAGTCCTCGCCGGATATGGGATTACCTCTGAGTCAATGGGCTGTGAAATACGCTCAAGCATGGAGGTTGTTCATTTGGGCATATCTGACACGGGGCAAAACGTCTACATTGACCGCAACGCCTACGAGTCAGACGGGATAATAGTCTCATGCCGTCTAAAGCCTCATAACGCGTTCAGGGGGAAATATGAGTCAGGTCCGTGCAAGATGCTGGCTGTAGGTTTGGGCAAGCAAAAAGGAGCTGAGCAAGTTCACGGCGCGGGAATGGGTCATATCGCCGAGAATATACCATCAATCGCAAAGGTCATAATCGACAAAGCCCCCGTACTTTTCGCGCTTCCATGTATCGAAAATGCCTATGATGAAACGTGCAGAATTGAGGCAATTGACGCGCAGGACATAATGACTCGCGAGCCGGAATTATTGCGTTTTGCGTTCTCACAGATGCCGGAAATTATTGCGGGTGAATGCGATGTGCTTATAGTTGATGAGACTGGCAAGAATTACAGCGGGACGGGCGTTGACCCAAATATAACAGGCACATTCTCAACACAATACGCTTCCGGGGGAGTGAAGGTTCAGCGGACATGCTTTTTGCGTTTGAGTGAGTCGAGTCATGGGAATGCTTTGGGTGTTGGGCTTGCTGACGTGATAACACGGAGATTCTATGAGGCCATTGACCCGGAGAAAATGTACCCTAACTGCATAACCTCAACAGTATTAGCCAGCGCAAGAATACCTTGTGTTGTTGCGACGGACAAAGAAGCTGTGCAAATGTGCCTTCGTACATGCGCGGGGATTGACCATGAAAGGCCGCGAGTGATTCGGATTCCCAATAGCCTACATATAGGGCATATCATGATGAGTGAGGCATATTATGATGATGTTATTGCGGGGAAATGGCCGGGGCTTCTTGCTGAAAGTGAGCCGGAAGAATTAGTGTTTGCTGACGGGAGTCTTGTTACGCCGATAATGTGAGCAAAATTCCCCGGAGTCATGAGGGCTTCGGGGATTCATACGAAAGTTTAGCGTGCTTTGCGTCTGATGATTAATGCCGACAGAATCAATCCCAACACTGAGAGTCCGCCATCACAGCCGCCGCCGGATGAACTGTGATTGCCTCCGTCCTCACTGGGAGTCCCGCCGCTCTTTTCGATAGTCGCAACGATACACACAGGCTCTGAGTTGTCATGATTTACATCGCCGACAACCTTGCACCAAACGTAATACGTTCCTTCCTCTGTAGCTGTCGGAAGCTCCGAACTGTACGTAGTCGGTACGGTCGAGTCGTCATTGCCGAGAGCATAAACTGCCGTTCCGCCCTCACAGACCACATCTTTGGCCAGAATACTCACAGCTTCTCCGGTGTAGGTGTTCCCTGTCGGTGTCGGAATACGTATCAGCCGTGCAGGGGCTTTCTCTTGCGCGCTGACTTCCACCCATTCAGAATACACAGGCCCGCTCTTCACTCTCACGTGGTATAAGCCTGTCCTCGTGAAGGATACATTACCATCTGAGTCGAGCGTCATTCCGTCTGAGCCTTCCATAGCTTCCCACGAATACAGAACCGCAAGTTCTTGGCCGGTGCTGTCATGAGCCGCTACGTTGAGTTTTCCAGCACCCTCGATGCTCTCACGGTCATTGCTCACTCCGCCGATATAGCTTCCCGTTACCACAAAGATAGTGCCTTCTTCTGCCTCTTCCGTCGCAACTGGTGCTGTGTCTTCGGGTTCAACGTAATCATCGCCCAGAACTTCAGCCGTGATTTGCACCCAGCTGGAATATATGCTGCCGCCCTGTTCCTTCACACGCACATGGAATGTCCCCGGCTTGGTGAAGGATACTATTCCGTCAGACGTTAATCTAATGCCCTTAGAGTCGAGTTCGCGCTTCTGCCAGAAATACGGACGCTCTACTTCCATATCTTCAGTGTTGTAGGCTGCTACAGTGAGTTTGTCATCGCCCTCAAGACTCTCAGGCACAGTGCCAACTTTACCCGTGTAACTGCCAGTTATCTCGTAGGTGATTTCTTCGCCAAGCACATTGACTTCCAGCAGAGCAGGCTGTATTTCCGAGTTCTTGGTGTAAGTGTTTGAGCCGATTCCTGTTGGGTAAGCGTTCTCGTTGATCAAGTACTTCAAGTAGCATTTGCCGGGATTCACTGCCTTGAACTTCGTTTTGCCCGTAGCAGATTCCTCCTCAAGAACTACGGGAGCATTTGAGCCGGAAAGTTCGCGCATATTCCCATCAACGACTATCCAGCGGCCTTTGCTCTTGTCGAAGCCGTAGTACTCTGCTCCGCGTGAGTTGTAGCCGTTCACGTTCAGGTAGTCGGTGTAGGAGTAGTTCCCGACCTTCATTGTGGCGATGTTGTTGCTGTCGATGAATGAGACGTTGGACTTGACGGGCTGCACGGACGCAAGAGGATATATTGCTGCCATGCCCGCAACTTCGCTGTACGTGGTCTTGGTCGTGTACACAACTTTTGCTCCGCTCCCGGACATCGGGACGTTCCTGGTTATCTTCGTGATTGCGTCCCTGAAGTCGTTATCCTTGAGGATATTCTCCCAGTCAGCATGTTGCGAATCGAGACTCTTTGAGCCTTCCTCTAATGCGCGGTGATTGAGGTCTTTGCGTGCGTTGGAGTTTGACGAGCCGAATGTGTAATCTGCTCTATATTCTCCATAAGTTTCATTTGCATCAAGCAGCATTATAGTAACCTTGTAGCCAATTATCACTGGGCAGTTGTAATTTGTGGTTGTCGTTGTTTCCGCGTCTCCCTGCTTGATGAGAACATTTGTGTAAGGCGGCAGAGTAACACTTACATCGTTTTCCTTCGAGTAAGACGTGGTTTTGGCCTGCGATTTTGACCAGCCGTCCTCAAACGCCTGCGTAAACTCGGTACTAAGCTCGCCTGTAACCTTGAATGAAGCAGCTACAGCTTCAACACCAGTTTCGAAGCCAACCTTTAACCCTTCTGTGAAAGAATATGATGAAGAATGGCTTACCGTGCTTTCAAGACTTTCTGCTACACTTTTCGTTATGTGCTGGCTTGAAGTAACCGTTGCGGTGGTAGCATTCCTCACTGATGAAGCCTCCACGTTCTTCACAGAGCCGGTCTCGGTAGTTGTTGAGACGTAGAGTCCCTCATCAGCAGGCAGAAGCGCACCGACTTGGAAGTCCGAGAAACGCACGATGCAAGTTATACCTCGATAGGAACTAACAGCTCTTACGATTGTCGACACATATCCCTTGCTGCCGGATTTATCATTCACTGGAGGATTAACCCATGTCGGGGCTTGACTAAGATTACCTTTGCGTATTGCTTCTTTTGCAGCATCTATCGCATAGTTGCGCCCGGAAGTTTTTGCCAGACCCACAGCCACCATAAGCCAGAGGTCTCCGAGTGATAGTCCTCCGAGTGAGCTGTGCTTCTTGGAGATTACGTCAACGTAAAATCTCTTGTCGCTGTTGAAGTTGGCGGAATTGACGTTGTAGTATGTTATGCCGTCAATCGTGTAAGTGTCCGCAATGTTTGGGGTTGAGTTAGCCGCAAGTGCTGTTCCTGCGAATCCTGCCAGCAATCCGGCCGACAGCGCGAGAACGAGAAGACCTGAGACAATTTTTGACTTCATGATTATCATTTCCTCCTGTGAAATTTTGTGATTGGACACGGATAACCGCGCCCGCTGATTTGCGCATGGCACAGGGGGATAATTACCATAAGAGACCTGTACCGTCATTCCAGAAGCCGATGTTAGGCCAGTGTTCTAACGGGGGATTGATGAAGCTGACGTGGGAATTTTGGGTAGAGTTATGGTTTGTCCGAAGTCCGAAGTCCGAAGTCATTATGTGCGGATTTTTTCGCATTTGTCAAGTGTAATGTGTGGGAATTTTTGCCGGACATTTTTACATCATGCGTTGTCAATCTACATGCAGGAAATCAGCCATCATTGATGGAGAAAAGATGATAGGCTTCTTTACCGCAGACTCGAGGAAATCTTTATCACCAGTCAGAAGAATATCGACATCATGATACAACGCATCGCGCAAAACAGGAATATCTTTCTTGTCCCTCAACTCTACGGAATCTTCCACAGTGCTTGAACTTTCACAGAATATAAAGCGCATGGAACGGTAAAAAGCGTATGTCTCAAACGAGATTTCAGGCCACTTTTGTTTTAGCTTGTCATGAAATTCGCGGTCAACATACTCGGAAACAAAAACTTTATGTTCCGAAGCAAGAAGAGAACGCAACAAACGCCCTGTCCTGCCACCAAAAACAACGGCTGAGATTATGACATTTGTATCCAGCATGATTCTCAATAGATCCGTTTCCTCCTGAACTCTGCCATATCTCTAATCATATCTTCCTCTGAAGACCAGCCACGATTTTCGCCTATAAGTGCCTGAATTTTTGCCATCGCCATCTCATCAGTTGACAAAACTTTTGGCGTGAGGACTACGCTGTTCCCAACGCGCCCGATGAAAACCTCATCTTCCGGGAAAGAGAAACCCTCCGGGAGAGTCAATGTCTGTGATTTACCGTTGCGGTGCAATTTCACGAGTTCCATTTGCATTTGATTTCCTTTCCAGCTGGGATATGTTTGGCATTATATCACGCGATATTTTCCGTGAAAGAAGCGCGCAATAGGGTAAAATATACTCATCCCACAAAAAATTTCAGAGGAGGGAAAAATTTTGCGCGATTACGTGAAACTTACCGACCGCGATAATGTTGCTGTGGTTACGCACGACACGCCAAAAGGCACAGAGATTATGCCGGGCTTGACGTTGCTTGACGACATACCACAAGCCCACAAATTCGCACTCACGGACATTCCGAAGGACGGCGAAATCATACGTTACGGAGTCGTTCTGGGCTATGCACTTGACCCCATAAAGCGCGGGGCGTGGATAAACGAGCATATGTTACGGCTTCCAGTCTCGCCTTCAGTGGACAATATGCCGTGGGGAACGAACATAGTAACAAGCCTTCCCGAAGCCCCCCGCAAAACCTTCATGGGCTACAGGAATCCCGATGGCTTTTACGCTGGGACTCGCAACATTCTCGGCATTCAAACGACTGTGCAATGTGTACAGGGAGTCTTGAATGTGGCTGTTGAGAGGATAAAGCGCGAGATATTGCCGAAATATCCGAATGTTGATGACGTTGTAGCGGTCAACCATGCATACGGCTGCGGAGTTGCGATAAATGCTCCGTTCGCGAAATTCCCTATACGCGCCCTGCAAAATATAGCGCGGCATCCGAATTTCGGCGGGCAATTGATGGTTGTTGCACTAGGCTGTGAGAAATTGACGGTTGAACGTCTCGTAGGCGAGGAAAATAACACGCCTGACAATGTGATAGTCCTCCAAGAATGCAAGGGCTATGAAGGAATGATTACGGCGATAATGGACATGGCCGAACGCAAGCTGAAAGTGTTAGACCAGAGACGGCGCGAGGAATTGCCGCTTTCAGATTTGCTTGTGGGAATGCAATGCGGTGGAAGCGATGCTTTTTCGGGAGTGTCAGCGAATCCCAGTGCAGGCTATGCGGCGGATATGCTGGTTCAGGCTGGTGCTACTGTAATGTTCAGCGAGGTAACAGAAGTCCGTGATGGCGTTCACTTCATTGCAGAACGTTGCGTTAGCGAGGACGTGAGGAACAAACTTGCGGACGAAATGCGCTGGTATGACGCATATCTTGACGCTGGGAATGTTGATAGGAGTGCCAACCCTACACCCGGCAACAAGAAAGGCGGATTGAGCAACATCGTAGAGAAAGCAATGGGTTCAATCGCCAAATCAGGAACGAGTCCGATTGTTGAAGTGTTATCGCCTGCCGAACGTCCCACGAAGCATGGAATGGTCGCAAAGCGTGGGTTAATTTACGCGGCGACTCCTGCCAGTGATATGGTTTGCGGGCCGTGCCAGCTTGCGAGCGGAATCGGATTGCAGGTGTTTATGACGGGGCGCGGGACTCCTTATGGCTTGGCGGCAGCTCCAGTGATAAAGGTCTGTTCACGCAACGAGATGAAAGAGCAATGGCCTGACGTTATAGACATAAGCGCGGGAGCTGTAGTTACTGGCGAGAAGACAATAGCAGAGGTTGGAACGGAGCTGTTCAACTTCATACTTGACGTTGCTAGCGGGGTCAAGAAACCTTACACGGAGCAATACGGGCTGCATAACTTCCTGTGCATATTCAACCCTGCGCCTATAACGTAGTACAATCATATTGCCCTCTTGCCTTTGTGGTGAGGGGGCAATTACAGAATGAGGAGGCAATATTTATGGCAGGCATTAAGCGTTTGGAAGGCGAAACGGATAAAGAATACTGGACGCGTGTTGAGACGATAATTGACAGCCTCGACTGCTTACACACACGCAACGGGCAAGTTATAGCGCGTTACCCTTCGCGTTACAGGACAGTTCCATTTGCGGCGGATCAGCTGACAGGGATTCTCAAGGCAGATTATGACCTTGACGGGGCAAAATCGGAATATTTCGAGGGAAAATATGCGGCTGCTAATTGATTCCAACATTCTGCTTGATGTGCTTATGGAGCGGGAAGAACATTACATGCCGTCATACGCGGTCTGGAAATCCTGCGAGAAGGGATATGCGGACGGGTATATATCTTCGCTGACGTTCGCGAATATCGTGTACATAATGCGGAAGCAGCTGCGCTATGATGAGATTGACACTTTGATGAGGAACATGAAGAACGCGTTTCATTTTGCGGATCTCACGATGTGGGAGCTTGAGTCGGCGGCAAAAATGAAGTGGCGCGATTTCGAGGATGCTATTCAGGCTGAAACGGCTTCAAGGATTCATGCGGATTACATCATAACGAGGAACGCGAAAGATTTTGCTGGGAGTCAAGTAAAAGCAGTAACGCCTGAAGAATATTTTTCGGACGTGTTCAAGGCATAATAATACCCCCTCAAGGCTTCAAGGGGGTACGCACGTATCAGTTCAACTTGAAGTCGTAATGCTTCGAGTAATCCTCCTGAATGTTCAAACGTAATGTCCTGTTCGCAAGGTCGTAAACTGCTGTGTGCCAAGTCTGCCAGAAATTATTGGGCTGAATGTTCCTGTCATGCATCTTGTAGGTGTCCCTCATGTGATTGATAACTGCTTTGAAATCCGTAGGGGCGTTCGCGATTGTCAGATCTCCTTCATTGTACTCCGTGTACCAGAACGGATTTGTGTCTGCTTCATACGCTTGTGTGTATTTCACACGCTCCATCAGATGAGCCATCCCTTCAGCAGATTTCCCGCCCTCGTCGTAATGTTCCTTCAATACGGCGTAACGCTCAACTCCACAGGCATGGGGCGTAAGAATCGGGAAGCCCTCATATATTTTTCCCGCGACTATCTGACCTGCCTGTGCTATGTGCTTTGCGTAAGGGGTATTCGGCGCATAGTTGACGTAGAAATTTGTCATGATGTTATCCGTGTCATTTCTTGCGACAAGTTCGCCGTCAATGCATTCGATAATGTAAGTCTCCTTCTCATCTGAAAGCATCCAGTGAAGCCCCCATGTGCCATAACCGCCGTAAATGTCCATGTTCTTCAGCAGCTCCACACCATGAGCAGCAGTTTTCGCATGGTCAAGAACGTAACGGACTACTGCAACAGCATGAATACGCGGTTTGCCGTAATTTGTCGACAGCAGGGTAGCGAAGTCCAAATCAACGGCGGGGGCAACATTGCAGTTCATGGCCACACCGTTTTCATTGATGCCGTCAAATGTCAGATTGGGCATTGCGAGCAACTCAGCTTCCGAAACCTTGTCGACCTCATTGGATTTCAGCGTGAGGATTGCGGCTAGCCCTATGCTTGCGTAACGCCCTTCAGATTCTTTCGCGGCAACCTTGATGACAAATTCCGGGACATCGGAGTAATCCAGATCCAAATTACGACCGTAGAAATTCCCATTGCGTACAGCAGAACACGCGAAGCCTGTTTTGACCTTTTCGCCCGTCGTGAGGTCGGGAACGTAGTCGGTGTATTCCATGTAGTACAGGTAATCGGCCAGCTTTTGGGGAGCTGTGAAGGGGGATGCCTGCGCTGTAACCGCCAGCATGAGGACGAGAAGCAATGCTGCCGTAACAACATGAGTGCAGGATTTTGATTTGTGCCATGTCATAGTAACTGTAATTCCTCCTATGTGATGATTTCTTACACTTTAATTATCTTCCATAGGGAAATCAAGCGGATAAGTTGACAAGCTGGAACAAACACAGCCTATAAACTGTTGGCACATTCATTCAACGCTTGTGGGACTCTAACCAGTCCTCCAAGATTATCACCGCCGCAACCTTATCGACATTCTTCCGGCGTTTTCTGCGAGATGTGTCAGCCTCAATCATTGCCCGTTGCGCAATCACCGTTGTGAATCTCTCATCCTGAAACACGAACTCACGCCCGGGATATTCCGCCCTCAATGCCTCAATGATTGCCGTAATTCGTTCAGCGGCCTCGCTTGGTTTTCCGTCAGTCCTCAAAGGCAGCCCGGCAACGATGATTTTCGGGTCATACTTCCTTATTGCCTCGTTAAAATCTTTGCGCCACGCATCACCTTCAGCGTTCCACACGCCCAAGCCCTGAGCGACAATCCGGGACGGATCAGAAATCGCCGCTCCAATCCTCACCGTCCCGATGTCAAGCGCAAGTACACGCCCGCTAGCCATTAACCTGCGACTTCACGAGCTCACGAATACGCGATAATGCTTCCTCAAGTTTCGCGCCATTCTTCCCGCCGCCTTGGGCAAGATTCTTCCTTCCTCCGCCTTTACCGCCGAGAATCACGCACGCTTCCTTCACCAATGCGCCCGCGTTCACTCCCATGTTCACGGATTTGTCATCGGCCATGACTGCGAGCTGGCATGAGTTATCCTCCGTGCTGACTGAGGCAAGCACCACGATATTCGGTTCAGGACGCGCCCTTGCCTTGTCGCCAATATCACGGAGCATATTTGCCGGGACATCAGGAAATCTCCCAATCTGCAACAATATTCCGCTTACCTCTTCACGCTCTAGGAATCTCTCTGAGCTGTCGAGAAGCTCACGGAGTTTTGCAGCCTGCATCTGTGATTTCATGGCTTTCAGGTCGTCAACGAGGGCTTTTGCTTTGTCGGCTAATCCGTCCTCATCCGTTGAGAGTAATGCTGTCATGGAATTTCTGAGGGCGAATAATTTTTGCAACAACGCAATAACATTCATCCCCGTAACAGCAAGAATACGCCGAGTCCCTGAGCCGATACTTTCCTCACGGAGAATCTTGAAGCTCCCAATATCGCCAGTCCGTGAAACATGCAATCCCCCGCATAATTCCATCGAGAATCCCGGAACATCAACTACCCTCACTATGTCGCCGTATTTCTCATCAAACAGTGCTTTTGCCCCTAACGATTGAGCTTCATCCTTCGTGTGTTCAGAAATGTTCACGGGGATATTCGAGAGTATTTCGGCGTTGATTATGCGTTCAGCCTCTGCGATTTCGGAGTCAGTTACGGCTGAATGATGGGTGAAGTCAAAGCGCAAAAATTCCTCCGTAACTAGCGAGCCTGCCTGCCTCACATGACGACCCAATACACGCCCTAACGCTTCATGCAACAGGTGAGTCGCCGTGTGATTCCTGCGTATAGCGGAACGCCTCACGTCATCAACGAAGCATAACGCCTCATCCCCGGCATTTACCGCGCATTCAGACTCAGCCCTCACTGTGTGGACGATGATTTTTCCGTGAGGAATTGTGCTGATTACCTTCAATTCATGGCCACCAGCTTTGATTGTTCCTGTGTCGCCGACTTCACCGCCTCTTTCAGCGTAGAATGGAGTCGCGTCAAGAACGATCTCAAATTCCCCTGCGCCAGTGAAAGAATCGACTCTGCCTTCATGTGTGATTATGGCGAGGATTTTCCCGCTGTCAGTGGATTTCGTGTAGCCTGTGAATTTCGTTGCGCCGTATTCGTTTTCGATTTCGAGGTAGACATCTCCGGCAAGCGCACTCTTTTTCTGTTTGCTGGAGGCTCTTGCGCGTTCTTTCTGCTCATTCATGGCCGATTTGAAGCCTTCCTCATCGAGCGTCATTCCGAGTTCCCCGGCCATTTCGCGAGTCAGTTCAGGGGGGAATCCGTATGTGTCATACAGCGTGAATATCACATCTCCGGGAATCTCCGTAGCTCCTTGCGCTTTAAGGTGTGAGGTTTCAGCGTCAAAAAGCTCCGTTCCCTGTTTCAGAGTCTTGTTGAACTTCTCCTCTTCAAGCGTGATTATTTGCTCGATAACTGGCCTTTGCGTGATTAACTCCCTGTAAGGATTGCCCATAATATCAATCAATATTGGCATGTATTCATTCAGGAAGAGTCCCTCAAAGCCTAAGAGCTTGCCGAATCTGACAGCCCTCCGCAACAATCTCCGCAAGACATATCCGGGACCGTCATTCGATGGCAATACACCATCAGCAAGCATGAATGCCACGCTCCTCACGTGGTCGGCAATGACTCTTGCGGCCATGTCATCACGGGGGTTATTCCCGTAAGATATTCCGGCGCGTTTGCAGGTGTGTTCAATCATGGGCGTGAACAAATCAGTCTCGTAATCCGTATCAACTCCCTGAACGACTGACGCAAGACGCTCAAGCCCCATGCCCGTATCAATGTTCTTGTGGGGCAATAACGGCAGGCTTCCATCTTTTTGGCGGTCAAACTGTGTGAATACGAGATTCCATATCTCCATGTACCTATCACAATCACAGCCGACTCCGCAAGTTGGCTTCCCGCATGAGTATTTTTCGCCGCGATCGTAATAGATTTCGCTGCAAGGCCCGCAAGGCCCTGTTTCGCCCATGAACCAATAATTGTCGTCCTGCCCAAAACGGTAAATCTTGCTTTCAGGGAGGAATTTCCGCCACGCATTGAAGGCTTCCTCATCATCAAGGTAGATTGTCGCGTAGAGTCTTTCAGGGTCAAGGCCGACTCTCTCAGTGAGGAACTCCCACGCCCAAGAGATTGCTTCATTCTTGAAGTAGCTACCCCATGTGAAATTTCCGAGCATCTCGAAGAATGTATGATGTCTCGCAGTCCTGCCGACATTCTCGATGTCATTCGTACGTACGCATTTCTGTGATGTTGCTACACGTGGGTATTCAGGCTCCTTTATGCCGAGATAATACGGCTTGAGGGGAACCATTCCGGCAATTGTGAACAATAGCGAGGGGTCTTCAGGAACGAGGGAAAAACTTGGGAGGCACTTTGAGCCTTTTTCCTCCCAAAATTTCAGGAACATTTCGCGTAATTCTGAGGCTTTGCGGTATTGCATTAAGATTTTGCCTCCTTGCCGGATAACTTCTCCATGAACGGCTGAATCAGGTCAACGGGAATCGGGAAGAATGTTGTAGTGTTGCGTTCACCAGATATTTCGCGAATTGTCTGAAGGTAACGGAGCTGCAATGTAACAGGTGATGACTCCATTTTGCGGGCAGCCTCTGAGAGTTTTTCCGCCGCTTGAAGTTCACCCTCAGCCGCGATGATTTTTGCTCTGCGTTCACGTTCTGACTCTGCCTGACGCGCCATAGCACGTTTCATGCCTTCTGGAAGCTCAAGCTCTTTCACTTCAACAGCACTCACTTTGATTCCCCAAGGGTCTGTGCGTTCGTCAATGATTTTCTGCAACTCTTGGTTGATTTTCTCGCGTGAGGACAAAACCTCGTCAAGCTCAACCGAACCAACAACAGAACGTAATGTAGTCTGAGCAAGCTGGCTTGTTGCGACAATGTAATTCTCGACCTCAACGACTGATTTTGACGGCTCAAGCACACGGAAATACACGACAGCATTAACCTTTATGGCTACGTTGTCTTTTGTGATTACTTCCTGAACTGGAACGTCAAGAGTCAGAATACGAAGGTCAACCGTTACAGCCCTGTCAAGAAACGGCAGAATGAACACGATTCCCGGCCCGCGACTACCTACAAGCCGTCCAAGCCTGAACAGAACTATGCGCCTGTATTCGGGAATGACCTTGACCGCTGACGACAACACAAGCAACAGGATGAATCCTGCTACGAGAATGCTTCCCAAATTCGACAATATCGAACCTAATCCGCTTATGTCTACTACCATGTTAATATTCTCCTTCCTTATCGATTACCACAACTGCACAGGCAAATCCGCCTTCATGCGTCAGTGATACGAATATTTTTGCGCCCGGCATGGCTAGATTCCCTGAGAGCTTTACGCTTGGGACTCCGTCATTGTTGCGTGTAAGGGTGAAATTCCCGCCGAACATAACAGCACTGAGAGTCTTCCCTGATGCCTTGCAGAAAGCCTCCCTTGCCGCGAATCCTGCCGCGTAACTCTCAAAGCGTTTTCTGCCTTTTGACTCGCAATAGGATATTTCCTCCGGGCTGAATATGCGTTCCTTGAAGTGTTCCGACTGGAGAGCCTTCTTCATTCTCTCAACGCCGCAAAGGTCTATTCCTATTCCTGCAACCATTTCTTGAATTTCCCTAGAAGCCCTGAGTCCCCATCCGATATAGGGGCTTTCATCTCATCCGCTAGAGCTTTGACGAGTTCGCGCTGTTTGTCGGTGAGATTCTTGGGTATGTCAATATAGACGTGGGCGTAAAGGTCTCCATATGATTTGAGGGCAGAATTTAGGCGTGGCATTCCCTTACCCTTGAGCTTCAATGTTTGGCCATGCTGAGTCCCTGCTTGAATCGTGAGAGGCTCTTCAGTGCCGTCAAGAGTCTTGATTTTCACCTCAGAACCCAAAACAGCCTGGGGATATGTCAGAATCAGAGTCGTGTGAAGGTCAGCACCATCACGCTCAAAATCGGGGTGAAGCTCAACGTCAATAAGTAGGTACAAATCACCTGGCCTGCCACCATTCGCGCCAGCCTCGCCAGCTCCGGGGACTCTCAAACGCATATTACGTTCAACGCCAGCCGGGATTTTGACCTCGATTGTGTGGTGTTTCCTCACATGGCCTGTACCTTTGCACTCGTCGCACTTATCGCGGATGATTTTCCCTGTTCCACGACAATCCGGGCATGTGGTTATGCTGACGAATTGCCCAAAAAGACTCTGCTGTGCCTGCCTGATTTGCCCCTGGCCATGACAGCGCGGACATGTTTCAGGCTTTGTGCCGGGTTTCGCGCCTGTACCGTTGCAGTGCTGGCATGTCTCAGACTTCATCACCTCAATATCACGCGTAACTCCCTTTGAGGCTTCAAGCAATGTAACGTGAATTATCTGCTCTATGTCATCACCTCTCATGGGTGCGTTAGGGTCATGGCGTGAACGTGATGAAAACCCTCCGCCGAAAGCCTGCGCGAATAAATCCCCGAAAAGGTCGCCGAGATCCATTCCGCCCATGCCGCCAAAAGGATTCGCGTTAGGGTCAGTTGTGCCGAATTGGTCATAGCGGGCGCGTTTCTCCGGGTCATTCAGCACGGAATAAGCCGCATTAATCTTCTTGAATTTCTCTTCTATGTCCTTATCGCCTGGGTGTGCGTCAGGGTGGTATTGATGGACTAATTTCCTGTAAGCCTTCTTGATGTCCGCTTGTGTTGCGTCTTTTGGGACTTCAAGAATCGCGTATAAATCTTCCAAACGTCAATATTCCTCCTTAAACAAACACCCCTCCGCAAGAAATCACAGAGGGGCGTGAATATATCCGTGTGATTCTAACGTGTGCGCCTTCTCTGCTGAGTGTTGGTGTTACGGCTAGCACCTTCAAGCCTGCGTTTGAGTTCCTGCGCCGGACGGTAATCCGGGTTAATGGCCAATGCCCTATCAGCCCATTCAATTGCCTCATCGCGCCTGTTGCGGAGTCTTTCAGCAGCAAGCCCCGCCCAATATGCCGCAAGGTAATTCGCTGTGGGTTCAGCCTCATATGCCGCAGAATAGCTCTCAAGTGCTTGGGTGATTCTGTTGGAGCTGTAACGGGAATATGCTTCTCTCTGCATGGCTATAAGTTCGCGCCTTCTTGCCGCCGGAATCTTGTACGTGAGAATCATGGCCGCCTCGGTTGAGCCGTTCGGGTCAAACGCAGGAAGCTCCTTGATGAGAGTCTCCATTTCAGCGACTTCAGCAGCCTTCACGCTGGCTTCGGCCTCGCGGTTTGTGAGGGCTGACTCTCTTGTGGTGAGGGCTGATGTGTCCTCGGCGAGCTTTTTGTTTTTGCCGTCAAGCTCATTTTCGCGGGCGGTTAAGTCTGCATCCTTCCTGGCTAATTCGGATTCGCGGTCATTGAGTTTCTTCTGTGAGTCGGCAAGTTTATTCTCGTTCTCCTCCGCTGATTTTTCGCGAGCTGTTACGGCCTCTTCACGCGCCTTTAACGCTGTGTCTTTCTCGGTGAGTTCAGCTTCAAGTGCGTTGAGCCTGCTTGCTGTGTTCTCACGCTCTGTTAGTGCTGCCTCACGCTTGACGAGGTCAGATTCACGCTCTGTGAGTTTGTCGGCGGCATCTTTGGCTGAAATTTTCGCGTTGAGTTCTGACTCACGGGTTGCAAGATCCGCCTCACGTTTTGCGAGATCTGCTTCACGCCCAGCAAGAGCCGATGAAGCCTCCGTAAATTTCTGGCTCTCTTGTGCAAACGCCATCTCACGCCGAGCAAGTTCAGCCTCTCTTGCCTTCAAATCAAGCTCACGTTTGGTCATCTGAGTCTCGCGTCCCAAAAGTACAGCGTTAGTGCCTGAGATTTTGCGACCTTCAGCCGCCAATGCATTCGCACGTGATGCAAACTCTTTCTCCTGCTGAACTAGCCTCGACTCGCGCTCAGCAAGGTGTTCTTCAAGCGCATCAAGCTCCGCGGCCTTCTCATTCACCGCATTCTCCCTGAGCGTTAATTCATCGGGCTGTTCATCCTGTGAAATTGCGGGGGCTTCTGTCGTTTCTGCCGGGGCTGTTTCTGTAGGCTCATCAGCAAATGCATACGGCGCAACAAACATGACCAGCAGCATAAGCAGTGCTGTTTTCCTGAGCATGGATATATCCTCCCTAGTTGAATGGAATTTTTTATGCTGGTAATTCTATAATAACCGCAAGTTTTTCACAAACGGCCTAAGTTTTTGCGTGTATAATATTTTCACCGCACAAAATTTCACATATTTTAGAGAGGGGATTCATGCCCATGTTCAAACCAAAAGGCATAGTCATACCTGTAGTAACTCCGTTTGACGGGGATGGGAAATTCATGGAGGATGAGTACAGGAAGCTCCTTCAGTATTTCATCGACAACGGCATTCACGGAGTCTTCCCGTTTGGCACATCAGGAGAGTTCTACGCGTTCGACAACGGATTTTACCGCCATGTCCTCGAAGTAACCTGCGAATATGCGCGTGGGAAAATGGACATTTACGCCGGAGCAAACCACATCACCCCCAAGGGAGCAATCGAGCTGGCGAAAATCGCTGAGGAATGCAAGGTTGACGCTCTGAGCGTTCTGACTCCCATGTTCGTAAGCCAGACACAAGCCGAACTTGAAATCTACTACCGGGAAATCGCTGACGCAACAAGCCTTCCGATAGTGATCTACAACAACAAGCCCAAGACAAATGTTGGCGTTGACCCTGCCACGATTCAGAGGCTCGCTAAGGTCAAGAACATCATAGCCGTGAAAGATTCAACGGGCGACATGACAAACAGCGAGGAATATATCCGACTGACACGCGATAACCCGGAGTTTGATGTGTTGATGGGAAGAGACACGCTGATATATGCGGCGTTGTGGTACGGGGCAGCCGGGGCGATAACGTCATGCGGGAACATCGCGCCGAGGATTGCCGTAGACATCTACGATAACTTCAAGGCGGGGAAATATGATGTGGCGTTGGAGGCACAGTTCAAGCTGAGTGAGTTACGCATAGCCACAAACATGGGGAGCTTCCCGGTGGTCATCAAGGAAGCACTCAACATGATAGGCTACAACGTGGGGAAATGTGCCGAGCCTATTCAGCCATTGACGGCGGAGCAGCACGCGAAACTTGAGGTTGTGTTGAAGAATATCGGGTTGCTGAAGTAGTGAGTGAGAGTCCCCTCTGTGAGTTACAGGGGGGATTTTTTGATTTATGAGCGCATATTATTTAGTTCCTTTGCAAGTTGGTAGCGTGTTCGCGGAGAAGTCTTGTAAAATTCGCATACCCACATCTTTCCGCCCACCTTAAAGCCGTCCAACCCCAGTTATCTTCAGAATTAACATCCGCACCATGTTCTAGGAGAATTTCTGCAATATGTAGATGATTTCCCATAGCTGCCCGAATTAAAGCCGTAAAGCCGTTATTGGCCTTAGCATTTATATCCGCGCCATTATTCAAAAGAACTTCTATAACTTCTATATTGCCATATTTTGCTGCCCAAAGTAAAGCTGTACTGCCATAATTATTTCTATCATTGACCTTCGCACCATTCTGCAAGAGAATTTCTGCAACTTCAGGGTATCCTTTCCTTGCAGCCAACATCAACGCCGTACTTCCATAGAGATTTTTAGCGTTGACCTCTGCACCTTTTTTCAAGAGAATTTTCACCACTTCTGTATGTCCTTTCTTTGTTGCCCAAGTTAAAACTGGATCTCTGCGATGATCTTCATAACTGACAGCATTAACATTCGCACCGTTGTTGATTGCCTCCTCAATTTTTGCGACCTCACCGCCCTTGCAGAGTTCCAGAAAATCATCATCACTCATCGGAGGACGAATCTCATGCACATTCTGGACAGGTTCATGCACTCTCACGGGTACAGCTTCATCCGACAAAGGCTCGATTCTAGCTGGTAATTCCGCCGTCCTTATATGTTCAAGAAGCTCGCGGCTCTTTTCGCACTCCAGCTCACTCTCAATGTTGCTCATCACGTACGCTTCAGCCTTCTCCCTATCACCCAGCGAGAAGTACATCATGCCGACAAAAATATTATTTGTCCAGTCCTCAAGCTGAGCATTTGCCCTCATTCTCTTAAAGCACTTCACGATTTCGCCCGAATTAGCCTGACTTACTCCCTCACGCATGAGCATTGCAACCTCATACTTCATCGCTTCTGCCATGTAGGGATCCCGGAAAAGCACAGGCCTCCATACTTCCATGAATCTGGCAAAATATTTTCCTGCCATCTCATTGTCGCCTGATTCCAGTGATGCTTGGGCGCGGTGAAACCAATACGGCGCGTAATCCGAAAACTCATCCTCAACAGCTTCCAGTTTTGTCTGGCGGGTCAATGGCTTCTTGAACTTTATTGCTTCCGTGAACGCACGAAGAACTCCCTGTGTTATTCCCCCTAAGCCCAGCCCTTCCTGATACGGCAGTTGTCGTAACGTTCTCAGAAGTCTGTTCCGTAACTCGCCATAATTATGACGCTCTTCTGGAGTCAATTTGAGAGTACTGTCATCTTGTTGACTGCGATATTCCTGATACATCGATGCTACGGCATAGAATGATGAGAAGACGGGTTGCTCAAACCATCCTTTAGGATTGTCAATGAAACTCTTAATAGAATTATCGATGAATCTTCTCCAAGGGCTTCTGCGTACTTGTTCAGACTCAGCATTGGCTATGATTTGCCTGATTTCGTCATCCAGCCTCCTTTTGCTGATGACTTGCAATACCTCCTCAACAAGCCCCCTGACATCTGGGGCAATGCCAATCCTATATATATTCAGATTGTCGATTATGTTTGTATGTTCACGCTCAAGTGTAACCCTATCCACTGTCGAAATTATGCGCTGAAGGGAGACAAGAACCATAGTCAGCACATACATTGTGTTATCGTCTTCTGGCATTATGTATCTCCTGTTGTTGTGATGCCGTAATGTTAGCACAAAAAAAATCCCCCTCACGCTGTCAAAGCATGGGGAGGATTCCAGCCGCGAGACTTTACCCGCCCAAATAAGCCTTCCTGACTTCCTCAGACGCTAAAAGCTCCTGCCCTGTTCCTGTTGCAACAATCTTCCCTGTTTCCATGACATAGCCACGGCTCGCAATCCCCAGAGCCATTTGCGCGTTCTGTTCAACGAGGAGTATCGTTGCTCCTGTCCTGTGAAGGTCGGCGATAATGTCGAATATCTGCTCCACAAGAATCGGTGCTAATCCCATTGAAGGCTCATCAAGCATCAGCAACTTAGGCCGACTCATCAATGCCCTTCCCATAGCTAGCATTTGCTGTTCACCGCCTGAGAGTGTCCCGGCAATCTGGCGCATTCTCTCCTTCAATCGCGGGAAAAGTCCGTACACTTTCTCCAAGTCAGCGGAAATGTCATCATTGTGCGTGTAAGCTCCCATCTCTAGATTCTCTTGCACCGTCATTTGAGCGAAGACTCTTCGTCCTTCAGGAACTTGCGCAAGACCACGCTCCACGATTTTATGCGGCTGAACCTTCATGAGAGACTCGCCGAGAAATGACACGCTCCCGGTTGCCCGGTGAAGGAGGCCGGATATTGTGTTGAGGGTTGTGGATTTGCCTGCACCATTCGCGCCGATTAGAGTCACGATTTCTCCCTCGTGAACCTCAAACGATATGCCTTTTATCGCGTGTATGCTTCCGTAATAGACGTTGACATTCTCGACCTTCAAGACTGGCTCAGACATGAATCACGCCTCCTTCTTTCTGCCTAAATACGCTTCAATCACAGCTGGGTTACTCTGAATCTCATCAGG
Source organism: Synergistaceae bacterium (assembly GCA_017448685.1). Classification (GTDB taxonomy): domain Bacteria; phylum Synergistota; class Synergistia; order Synergistales; family Aminobacteriaceae; genus JAFUXM01. The sequence continues at coordinate 2,216 of JAFSKY010000107.1, read as the reverse complement.
AGTCCCCTTCGCTATGACATGGCCGAAATTGAGAACGCATATACCCTCGCAAATATTCATCACGAGGCTCATATCATGCTCAATGAGGATTATTGCAATCTGGAACATCTCATGCACTTTCCTTATGCTGTCCATCAACTCAGATGTCTCTGAAGGATTCATCCCCGCAGCAGGCTCATCAAGCAGAAGGAGTGAAGGATTCGTAGCTAATGCGCGTACAATCTCAAGCCTTCTCTGCGCCCCATAAGGCAATGACCCCGCTGGAGCGTCTGCAATGTGTTGCATGTCGAATATCGATAACAGCTTCAATGCCCGCCTGTGTGCAGCAACTTCCTCACGTCTGTAATTCGGGAGGCGTAATATCGCACTCAGCATGTTATAGCGCATCTCGTTGTTCATGGCCGTTTTCACGTTGTCGATTACGCTCATGTTGCGGAATAGGCGTATATTCTGGAATGTTCGTGCTATTCCTGCCCTGTTTACCTGCGCTGTTGTCATGCCGTGAGTGTCTTTGCCGTTTAGGAGGATTGTTCCTGTTGTGGGCTGATAGACTTTTGTCAGGAGGTTGAACACTGTAGTTTTTCCCGCACCGTTTGGACCGATTAAGCCAACAATTTCCGTACGTCCTACAGTGAGGTTGAAATCCTCGACAGCCTTAATGCCTCCCAAAGTTATACCGAGCTTCACGCATTCAAGTGCTGGGGATCTTCCTGCGTCCCTTTCAGGAAGAATTGTTGTTGATGGCACTGGGACATATTTTGTTTTCGCTCTCATGGGTTAATCAACCTCCTTACGCCTGAAGGGGTTTAAGCGTGAGAGAAATTCTTTGATTTCGGCGTTGTTTGTGGCAAGCATCATCACAATCAGAACGATGGCATAAAGTAGCATTCTGTATTCTGAGAACTCGCGCAACTTTTCGGGCAATATCGTTAGTACAGCCGCCGCTATGATTCCGCCTAACATATTTCCCTGACCGCCAAGCACAACGAACACGAGAATCAATATTGACGTGTTGAAGTCGAATTTGTTGGCTACAATCGTGGAATAATTCATTGCGAACAACGCCCCAGCAGCCCCCGCTAAAGCCGCCGACATCACAAAAGCCATCATCTTGTACTTCGTTATGTCGAGGCCAATACTTTCAGCCGCGATTCTGTCATCACGTATTGCCATGAACGCCCGCCCTGAACGTGAGTTCACGAGGTTGAAGACGATCATTAACGCTATCATGAGGAGGATGAATCCAGCCGGGAATGTCGCGATTTTCTGTATGCCGCTTATACCCATAGGCCCGCGAATGATGAGCTTCCCGCCCGGCAATAACCTTGTTGTGTCAGTCAACATACTCATTTGTATTCCCTGAGAGTCAACGCCCATGTAAAAGTTGTTGAGTATACTCTTGATGATTTCGCCGAATGCAAGCGTAACTATAGCGAGGTAATCGCCTTTGAGTCGCAAAACTGGAATCCCTATCACGAATCCCGCAAGCGCCGCGAATATTGCCGCAACAATCATAGCTATAGCCAGTCTCACGGGGGCAAAAGGAATAACTCCCTGCAAAAGCACAGCCGCCGCGACTCCTGAAAACGCTCCAACGGACATAAATCCAGCATGGCCGAGCGACAATTCACCGAGAATCCCGACAACGAGATTCAATGACACGGACATAACCATATAGGCGCAAATAGGCACTAACATTCCGCGCATGGATGAGCTTAACATTTTAGTGTTGCTCATGGTCTGACAGATGACATACGCAACTATGACAACGAAATACGTTAGGTATATCCGCCTCGCCTCAACGCGCTTTAAGTTTATGAGTCTCCGCATAGTCATGGCTACACCTTCTCCTGAGTCATTTTTCCGAGCAACCCTGCTGGCTTAACGAGCAATACTATAATCAATACCGCGAACACTACAGCGTCTGAGAGCTGGCTTGAGATATAAGCCTTCGCGAAAATCTCAATCACTCCAAGCATAAGCCCTCCCAAAAACGCACCGGGTATTGAGCCTATTCCGCCGAAAACAGCAGCTGTGAATGCCTTTATGCCCGGCAATGATCCTGTTGTCGGCATGAGTGTAGGATATGCAGAACACAATAACGCCCCCGCAACCGCCGCAAGCCCTGAGCCAATTGCGAACGTCATCGATATAGTGGCGTTGACGTTTATCCCCATGAGTTGGGCAGCTCCTTTGTCCTCTGAACATGCCCGCAT
>JAFSKY010000106.1 GCA_017448685.1 Synergistaceae bacterium | reverse complement strand
TGACATCTCAACCACGCCGCTCATCATCGGAGCTGCAACAGCACTCATAGTAGGGTGGTGTTTGTTCGGCGGCGCAAAAAGAATCGTGAGGGTAACGGGCTTCCTTGTGCCTATCATGGGAGTCGTGTATGTGGTTACGGCAATTGCGGTTATGGTCATGAAGTTTGACATGCTTCCGGCTGTAATGAGGATGATATTTGCGGATGCGTTCAACTTCAAGGCAATAGGGAGCGGGATTGCTGGCTCATGCCTCGTATACGGGATTAAGCGCGGGCTTTACTCCAACGAAGCGGGAGTCGGTTCTGCACCTAATGCGGCGGCTTCTGCTGAGACTTCACACCCGGTGAAGCAGGGATTAATTCAGATGCTCTCAGTGTATATTGACACGATATTTATATGTTCAGCAACGGCTTTCATGTGCCTAATGTCAGGAGTCCCAGTAACACATGAGGCTGCTGGGGCGCAATACGTTCAGGCATCATTGAAGACTATATTCGGTGAGGCCGGGCCTGTTTTCATCACGGCAATAATGTTCCTCTTTGCGTTCACGACTCTGCTGGGAAATCTCTTCTATGTCGACAACGCTTTAGCCTACATCAACGGCAAAAAGATGCCCGGTGAAAAGTTCATGAGCTGGTTCAGGACTATATGCGCACTTGTGGTCTTTGCTGGAGCTTTAATGCCAATGTCGGCGGCGTGGGCTGTGGCAGATATTCTCATGGCCGGAATGGCACTCATCAACATTCCATGCATCATGGCCGGGAGCGGAATTGTGATACGCGCTCTAGCTGATTACGAGTCGCAGAGACATTCAGGAGTCAACCCTGTGTTTCGTGCGTCATCAATAGGGCTTGACCCCGGCAATCTCGATTACTGGAAGTGATACGTATGAAGATATGCTTTTACGCGTTGAGGGAATATGACGAGCTTCAATTCTGCGAGCAGATGAGGGACAAATACGGCATTGATTTTGTCTGGACGGCTGATTATCCCAATGACGGAAATATATCCCTTGCTGCTGGCTGTGATGGGATGAGTTGCACCCCTTGCGACATGTCCCGGAAAACACTTGAGGCTTTTCACAATGTGGGAGTGAAATACATTCTCACGCGCTCAATCGGATATGACCATATAGATTTGGTTGCGGCTCGCGAATTGGGGATGAAGGTTGACACAGTGAGCTACACGCCTACAGGAGTTGCGGATTATGCGATTATGCTCATGCTTGCGTGTGTGAGGAGGTTTGCGCATATTCTAAGGCGGGCAGATCTTCAAGATTACTCCCTCAAGAACAAATTGGGGCGTGATTTCACGGCTTGCACTGTTGGCGTAATGGGTACAGGCAGAATCGGAACAACAGTATTGCGGCATTTGTCCGGGTTTGGGTGCAGGTTATTGGCGTATGATGTCCGCGAGAATGACGAGGCGAAAAGGTATGCGGAATATACGAGCCTTGACGGGATATTAGCTGAGTCCGACATAATCACCCTCCACATGAACGCCAACGATGAGAACTATCACATTATCGGCCATGACGCAATCAGGAAGATGAAGCCGGGCGCGTATGTCATAAACACTGCTCGCGGGAAGCTGGTTGATTCTGAGGCGTTAATCGCTGGGATTGAGTCCGGGAAATTGGGCGGGGCTGCGCTTGATGTCTTGGAATTTGAGAACGGCCTGTACTACTACAACAGGATGGGCGAAGTTATGGTGAATCAGAAGCTCGCTATACTGCGTTCATTCCCGAATGTGATATTGAGTCCTCATACGGCGTTTTACACGGCTGAGGATGTTTGCGACATGGTGGAAGGAAATTTTCGGAGCTGTTACGAGTTTGGAACGGGGAAGAAACTTCACGGCGTAGAGGTGCAATGACACAAAAAAAGCGGGAATCCTCTCACGGACTCCCGCAAATTTTTTCCCGACTATTTCCGGCTATTTGTCTTTTTTCGTTACAGCTTGGTAATTCACAGTGCCTTCACGCTCAAATTCAACGATAATCTTCTTGTCAGAGTCCTTCAATGCCGCGGCGAGGTCATTAACTGTCTTCAGGCCGTGCAGGTTCAACTCAATCAGCATATCACCTTCACGCAATCCATTTTCATATGAGGCTGGCGAATTGGGATCAACCTCAAGAATCACGAGGCCATTCTCTGACGTGAGTTTGTATTTGCTCCTGTACGTGTCATTGACTTCCGCGACTCTCATTATCCCGTAATCCTTCAGGGCATCGCTTGAAGCCTTTGACTTCTCATCGCTCTTTGAGGTTTCCGCATTGCTCTGCGTTTCATTGGGACGTTCACCAAGCCTTACGGTGAATGTTTGACGCTTCCTGTTTCTGTAGACTGTGAGTCTTGCTGATGAGTTCGGCGGTAATGCACCGACTTTCAGGCGCAATTCAGCTGAGTTCTTCACCCTCTGGCCGTTCACCTCAACGACAATATCCCCTGCCTTAATGCCGGCCTTCTCGGCTGGGTCTCCGGGAATAACCTTTGCGATTACGACTCCGCTTCCGTCCGGGACACCGTACATTTTCGCGACATCGGGATCTGCGTCAGTGATATTCACTCCGAGCCAACCGCGGCTAACTTTGCCTTTTTCGACGAGCTGACCCATGATTTCTTTTGCCTTGTTGACGGGTATAGCGAAGCCGAGTCCCTGCGCGTAAGGAATAATCGCCGTGTTTATGCCTATGACTTTTCCGTTCATGTCAAGCAATGGCCCGCCGGAATTGCCCGGGTTGATTGCCGCGTCAGTCTGCAAGAAGTCATCAAAATTCACATCATGTGCGTGAATGCTACGATTCTTTGCGCTGATTACACCTGCCGTTACAGAATGCTCAAAGCCGTAAGGGTTGCCGATTGCTACGACAAATTCACCGACCTCAAGAGCATCAGAGTCTCCAAGCTCAAGAACGGGTAATGATCTGTCAGGCTCAATCTTTATCACAGCGAGGTCATAATCTCTGTCATGTCCCTTTATGACAGCGGGATATGTCTTTTTGCTGCCGTCAGCTAGCTGTAATGACACTGTGATTTTGTCGACACCGTCAACAACATGATTATTCGTGAGGATTAAGCCTTCTTCTGACACGATGAAGCCTGAACCGCGTCCCTTCATGGGAACTGAGCGCGAGAACTCTTTGAACGAGTCGCCGAAGAATCTCTTGAAGAACGGATCATCATCAAACGGGAATGGAGTTACGGAACGTCTTGCAGTTTTCTCCACGTCAATATTCACGACAGCTGGAGAAGCTCTCTTCACGATAGGCACAACAGGATTTGCGCCCCCTGCGTTGAAAGGTGAGAGGGCAAATGCGCTCCCTGATACTGTGAATGCCAATACGAGCGCAATGATTAACGCGAAAATTTTACTTGCCTTCAAAGCTGGTTACCTCCTTTGTTTTTTTCAGGCATGTATTTTAACGGCGGATTGTGAATGATTCATGGCCTGTTTTACTTATCTTGACCATCATATTTTAGCTTAATCAGGCTATACGCAAGCCACGCACACAGAATCGGGAAAATGACTGCCAGCGAAAAATACGTGTTTGGCCTGTGCCAACGCATAATCATAGAGGTGAGAGAACTCCATTCCCTGAACGGCGCAACGGCAAAACGCATTAACGCATACAGAATCATTCCGAGTGGGGCAATGACGGAATAATACCTGCTGTGTTTCTTCTGGAGGGGGATAACTCTCTTCTCGGCGTAAAGCAGAATCATCACACTCACAGCCGCAATGACGGAGTAATATATTTGCGTTGGATGGCGAGTAAATCCAGCACGGTCAAGCGGGAAATGCACAGCCGTGAAGCACTTTGTCGGGAGTCCTGAGCAGCATCCGTGAAAGAAACATCCCCAACGACCAACAGCAATAGCCAGCATTGCCGGAGGTGTTGCAGCATCGCAAAGTCTCAGGAATGACACCTTGCGGGAAATCACACACATCACTAACGCCGAAATGAACGCCCCCATTACCGCGCCGAACTCACTCAATCCCCATGACTTGAATTGCAACAACAATGAGGGATGCGCAATAAAATAGCTGATATAACGCAGGTAATACAGCTTCTTGAACATCACCGCTCCCAACAACATACAGAAGAATGACACGGACATTACTCGGCGTGATTCGTATTCATCGAGGCCGTAAAGGTCAAGGCGTTTTATGCACCAGACTATAGCCAGTGATAACGCTATGAACCATATAACGCTGTATGTGTCTATGGTGATGCCGAATATCTTGAACAATACCGGGTACATGCTTAATCCCCTTTTCGCCACATAAGAATATTGCCCTCAAAGCCCGCGCTGATTCTGCCGATGTCCTTCAGCCATGACAGATAAGAACGCACAGTACTGCCCACGAGAACGTATTGCTCGTAATTCATTTCGAGGCCGAAAATCTGAAACAGCCTAGCAAGCAGACTCTCAAAGCTGACAGTGGACGCGCAAATTTCCGCTATGATTCCGGCATTCTCATTCACGCGGTCAATGTTGAGCTGTGCGAGTGATGATATATCCTCAGTTATATCAGCGTGTGAAGGGACAAATAACCGGGCTTTCAGAGTCTTCACCGTTTCTAGAGTATTGATGTAAGCTCCAACGTCATAGATGAATGTTATCCTGTATTTGTCGAGTGTCTCACGGCTTGAGAGGCAATCGGCAAGAAATATGACATCATCAGGTGTCCTGAATCCGGCCATGTTGAAGAAATGACCCGGCAGATCTATCATGCTGAAGCCTTCTGGGAGTGTGTCAGGTGTGAGATATTCTGCATTGCTTGCTTGTGCCATGAGGAATTTATGCCGTAACTCCTTCATTGGGAAGCCGCCGTAAAGGAATGACGGTTCTAACACGGGGTAATTCGTGAAGCAACATTCAGCCCCCGGCGCGAATATCCTGCACCCTGTGTTTGACTGGAGGTATTTGTTCCCGCCAATGTGGTCGGCGTTTGAGTGAGTGTTGTATATCGCTGTCAGATGCCAAGCGTTTGCGTCAAGGATTTTTTTCACCTTACGGCCTGCTTCTTTGTCGTTACCGCTGTCAATCAGGCAAACCTCAGAGCCTCCGAGCTTTATGAGTCCGATTTTTGCCGGGCTTTGAATGTAATATGTTCCTCCTGCGAGGTGAACAAGCTCATACACGGCTAAACACCTCCGCAATCATATCCCAAGTCTAAAGGCTTGGCGGCTGTAATGGTTATTCCCGGCTCAAGCTCGCCCGCATAGCATATTCCGTTCTTGACGTACATCAAATATCACCTGTCTATTTCGCGCTGTCCTCGCTGAAAAAGCTACTGCCCTTGCCATACATCTCACGGAGCTTAGGCTTCTCGATTTTCCCGGTTGGGTTTCTCGGAACGTCAGCAAAGATTATCTTGCGCGGTCTCTTGTAGCGTGGGAGTCCCAAACAGAAATGGTTGATTTCTTCCTCCGTGCAAGTCATGCCCTTTTTCACCTGAATCACAGCCGCGGCAATCTCGCCTAGTCTCGGTTCAGGAAGCCCAATCACAGCAACATCATGAACTTTAGGGTGAGTTATGATGAAGTTCTCCACCTGAACGGGATATATATTTTCCCCGCCAGTTATGACTACATCCTTCTTGCGGTCAACAAGCCACACGAATCCGTCATCATCCATCATGGCCATGTCGCCGGTAAACAGCCATCCATCACGCAATGTCTCATGAGTCGCGCCTGGGTTGTGGTAGTAGCAGAGCATAACGCCCGGGCCTTTCACACACAATTCGCCAGTTTCACCCTGAGCTACGTTTTTGCCGTCATTGTCCACAATCTTCAATTCCCAGCCGTAACCAGGTACTCCAATTGCGCCGACCTTGTGTATATTCTCCATGCCCAAATGAACGCACCCAGGCCCGGTTGATTCTGAGAGGCCGTAATTCGTGTCGTATTTGTGATTGGGGAAATAGTCCAGCCAATGACGAATCAATGAGGGCGGAACAGGTTGCGCGCCTATATGCATGAGTCGCCATTGAGATAAGTTGCGCCCCGTGAGTTTCAGCTCGCCGCGATCTAATGCCGTCAATATGTCCTGACACCACGGCACTAACAGCCACACGATAGTACAGCGTTCCCACGAGACGACATCAAGAATGGCTTTCGGGGAAGTGCCTTTGAGGATAACCGCCCTGCTTCCTGTGTACAATGAGCCGAACCAATGCATTTTTGCCCCCGTGTGATAGAGCGGAGGAATGCACAAAAACACGTCATCATGAGTCGTTGCGTGGTGAACGGCCTCCATTTTTGCCGATTGCAACAAAGCTGTGTGGTTGTGCAGAATAGCTTTAGGGAATCCCGTTGTGCCTGACGAGAAATATATTGCGGCTTCGTCGTGGTCTTCAATGAGAATTTTCGGTGCGGTTGACGGGCAATTGTTCACGGCCTCATTGTAGCTTTCTGCGAATGATGGACAATTGTTGCCGACAAAAAACAGAAGGCATGACTCGCCAAGCGCAAGAACAGTATTCTCAACCCTGCCGATAAATTCCGGGCCGAAGAATAGTATATCCACGTCAGCGAGTTTAACGCAGTATTCGATTTCCTCAGAGGAGTAGCGGAAATTCAGAGGGACGGCAATAGCACCTGTCTTGAGGATTCCGAAATAAATCGGCAACCATTCAAGGCAGTTCATGAGGAGGATAGCGACTTTCTGGCCTTTCTTCACCCCACGTGAAAGCAGCATGTTTGCGACCCTGTTGGCTTTTTCCTCAAAGACTGTCCATGTGATTTCGCGACGATATGGCTTTGATGATGTTGGCTGAATGAGGGCATATTCCTTCCATGTGATTCGGACTGGCTCGGTTTGTTCGGGATTGATTTCGACGAGGGCGACTTCATCGCCGTAAAGTTTTGCGTTGCGTTCGAGGAGGTCTGTTATTGGCATGAGGGGATAATATTCATTCCTTTGCGTAAAATTAAAGCCCTGCCGTGAAAATGACAGGACTTTGTGAAATTACCCCAAATCAAAATTTATGTCAAGGAATTAAATCTGCGTGAATATATCATGAAGCTTTTGCTTTTGCCTTTGTCACTGATTTACTCTCAAGGCGTTTAAGTGTTTCTGTGCCTTGCAATTTCTTGTTGTACGTGGCGTAAAACAGTGCGGTATGTCCATTGTTATTTTTGGCGCAAAGAGCAACAAACTCTTTGTCCGACATTGGAGCGGGTTTGACTGCTGGCTTTGGTGCAGGTGGTTTTTGGACGGTTGCCGGGGGTTTCGCTTCGGGGGCGGGAATTTCACGAGGCGGGACGGCGTAACCTTTGCGGCGGTAATTAGAACCTCCGTGAGTCTCCATGAGCCACTCACACACGATATGACTCAGCTGAAGAAGTATGAGACTTTCATTCAGTGAGTAGTCTTTGTTGTGTGCGTTGCCATTGCGGAATATCCTCATCATTTCAAGCACAAGGAAAATACCCTGATCAATAGCTTTATTCTTGAACAGTTCCGCCAGAGGTCCGGCCATGTTATCGCCGTTATTCTTCACGCCGTTAATGGAGCAGAGAATCTTAACCACATTATCAAATATGCGCGAAATAAAGAACATGCACACTTCATTATCCGCATAAAGATATTTTTCTGCCTTCTCGCCATCATCAGCAAGCTCAGGAAATTTTCCCCTCAGAAAAGCGAAATTACCCGGCATTTTCTGTTACGCCTCAAGCCTTTTCACAGCATCTGTATCTGCCAGCCTGTAATTATGCCTCGCGTAATCCGAAGCCTTATGCCCGGCATTATTCGTTATCCCGCTGTCAGCCCCTGCGTTAATGAGTACGTCAACAACATCATCCGTATTGTATGAGGCCGCATAAATCAGAGCCGTGTTGCCGTTATCATCCTGTGCGTTTACGTCTGCGCCAGCCTGTATGAGAATGTCAATAGCTCCTGCTGTGTTGCTTTGAGCCGCGAACATCAGAGCGGTTGAAGCTGTCCTGTTGGTTACGTTGACATTTACGCCAGCATTTACAGCCTGAGTTATGTCGTCTTCAGCACCAGAGCGGCAAATCTTGAGGAAGTCTTTTTGCATCGTCATGCGCAAAACTCTGCGTGATTCTTCTTCCTGCTCCTGTGTCAATGGCCTGTCTTCCTCGTCATCATGGTCAGAGTTTTCTGGTGCTTCAATCTCGTATGCAGGCGGCGTATCATCATCATCGTATTCAGGTTCAGTTTCAGCACCTAACCTAGTGAGAATGTCGCTGTCATGAATATTAGGGTTCTCCTGTGCGTAATGAAGGGCTGTATTATCTTCCCCATCTTTTGCGGAAATATCTGCTCCTCCGTCAAGAATGGCGCAAACGGCTTCTTCGTCATTGTATCTTGCTGCCCACATGAGAGCGTTCTCACCGTTAAGATTCGTTGCGTTCACGTCAGCTCCCCGCTCAAGCAATGCACGAATCACACTCGCAGATTTGTTCCTTGCCGCGTACATTAACGTAGTGTCATGCTTGTTGCCACGTGTAGCATTGACGCTTGCATGATGTCCGATGAGGCGCATAATATCGGCTTCATTTTCGTGGCCTTCAACCTTGCACATATCCGCGAGAATGTTGCGAGCTTTCCTCTTTATGTGGTGAAGGTAGCCCCATCCGGCTTCGGTTGAGAGATTTTCGCGGGCATATTCAATTACTGTCTTGCCCTCTTTGTTTTCAGCGATGACCCCTGCGCCTTTCCTCAACAGAATATCTATGTTGTCGTGCTTACGGTACATTACAGCGAGCATCAGAGCCGTGTTGCCCTTGTCATTTGCCGCGTCAATCAAAGCACCTGCCCGCAAAAGTGCTTCTGTTACGTGTCCGGGTTGACGCATGGCCGAATACATGAGGGCGGTTGTTCCGTGCTGAGTTACTGCGTTGGGGTTTGCGCCTGCCTCGATTGCGTGGATGATGTCATCTTCCGTGCCATTCTGACATAATTCGAGGAAGTCTGAGTCGCTTGGGGGCTGATCTGTTTCAGGCTGTGTAGTGTCAGCTTCAATTTCCTGCGATGTTTCATCCTGCGTGGCCTGCGTGAAATCCTCCGTCAAGGTTTCAAGCTCTGAGGAAACTCCCGGCAATGTATCAGGCTGTGCGATGTCCGTATCAATTTCCGGCGATGGTTCATCACGTGAGTCCTGCGTGAAATTCTCCGTCAATGTTTCAGGCTGTGAGGCATCTCCCGGCAGTGTATCAGGCTGTGCAGTGTCGGCTTCAATTTCCTGCGATGTTTCAGGCTCTACGGAATCTCCCGGCAATATGTCAGGCTGTGCGATGTCCGTATCAATTTCCGAGGATGGTTCATCCTGCGCATCTTGCGAGAAATCCTCCGTCAATGTGTCAGGCTCTAAGGAATCTCCCGGCAATGTCTCAGGCTGTGCAATGTCCGCATCAATTTCCGGCAATGGTTCATCCTGTGTGGCCTGCGTGAAATCCTCCGTCAATGTGTCAGGCTCTGAGGAATCTCCCGTCGGTATATCAGGCTGTGCGATGTCCGTATAATTTCCCGGCAAAGGTTCATCCTGCGTGGCCTGTGTGAAGTCCTCCGTTAATGTTTCAGGCTGTGAGGAATCTCCCGGCAGTATGTCAGGCTGTGCAATGTCGGCTTCAATTTCCTGCGATGTTTCATCCTGCGTGGCCTGTGTGAAATTCTCCGACAACGTTTCAGACTCTACAGAATCTCCCGGCAATGTCTCAGACTGTGCGATGTCCGTATCAATTTCCTGCGATGCTTCATCCTGCGAGTCCGTGAAGTTACCCGTCAACGTTTCAGGCTCTACGGAATCTCCCGGCAATGTCTCAGGCTGTGCAATGTCGGCTTCGTTTTCTGGCGATGCTTCATCCTGTGTGGGTTGCGCAAAGTCCTCCGTCAACGTTTCAGGCTCTGAGGAAGCTCCCGGCATTGTATCAGGTTGTGCAATGTCAGCTTCAATTTCCGGCGATTGTTCATCCTGTGAAGCATCCGTTAAGTTTTCCGCTAATGTCTCACTCCCCAAATCACCAGCAAAATCTTCATGCGCATTCCCCTCAAGCAACCGCGCAAGTATCTCTGTACCCTCAAGATTCGGATTCCTCACCGCATAATCCGCAACCGTCCTCCCATCATTATCCCTTGCTTGAATGTCAGCTCCAGCCTCAACAAGTGCTTTCACGACTCTGGAGTCTTTGTTGAACTCGGCAGCAGTCATTAGTGCCGTAACTCCACTGCTGTTTTTCGCGTCATAGTTCGCTCCCTCATCAAGAGCCTGTAATATTTCCTCATACCTTGCTGACTTGCAGAACGCCCGGAAATCTTTATCCGTCATGGCCTCATTCTTTGTTTCACGCTCATGCGAATCATCATTCCCCGCCCATTTGTCAGGCTTCGAGCTTTCTTCAGCATCCCTTATCGACAGGATGATATACGGATATTCTTTCGGACTGAGCCATTTCACAGACGCTCTTGCAATGTCGCCTGCCTTGTATTTCTCTGTGAGGCTGTATTCTGATTCCGGGATTCTGGCTTCGAGAACTTCATATCCATCTCCAATTTCAGCGGTCATTCCGAAATTCTCCGTGATAGCCGTGATTCTCGCGTTGAGCAACTGCCCTTCCGTGTATCTGCCGTAACGCCTCGCCGTGTTCGTCCATGGGTCAGCGTTTGCTTGACTCATGCTGAGTGTGATTTGTTGGCCGTCATTGCCTTTTGCACGGAATATGTGCCGTTCTCCAACAGGGTAACTTCCAGCAACATACACGGCTTTGTCATCGGGAATCTCTGAGGCTGGGACGCTTGCGGGAATTTCTCCGACCATAACGCCGAGTCCGTCATTGCCCGACTCAGTTATGACTCCCCTGACGAAATCGCCCTCAGACATCACGAAAAGGAACATCCATTTGCACAGCTCTAACGCCTCGCCAATAAGCTGCCTGCCTTCCTCAGCTGACTCATAGCGTTTGTGTACTGCGTCATTCCTCGTCTGCCTCAAACGGTGAAGAATGTCGATTTTGTCCTTGTTGGACATCCCTACAATGTTAAACAGCATATTGATGCGGTCATGCTGGCCTGTGTTTTTGTCAGGGCGTATACCATCCCTCTCAAGAAGAATATCCGTAACTGCCTCGCCAATATCGCCAAGACATATGAAGCTATACCGTGTGTTTGTGCTGAGATTGCGTTCAGCCTCCCTGCCGTATTCAGCAAGACATGCCAACGGGGGAGCAGGGCTGTTCTCCGGGAAAATATCCGCCAGGAAAGCGAACTTCCCTCCGCCGTGATAGGACATGAACCACCTGCATAACTCTTCAGCCGAGTCCATGAGTCTTGAACATGCCATTTCAGAGTCATAGCCGTCATTAGCTGCGTCATGTTTGATTTCCGAGAGCGTTGTTATCTTGCGGGATATTTCCTCCGTGATTGTCCCTGCGTCCAAAAGTTTGCGTGAAAGATTCTCCGTTCCTCCTTCAGCGGGGATGTTATTCCTTGCGCATAATTCACGGGCGATAAATTCGGCCATGCGACCGAGATTCAGAAGGCAAATATTCGGATCAGAGTCCGAACAATCTTCAGCCTTCCTTCCATAATTAGCTAGCTTAGGGTAATCGTCCTCAAGAAATGTGAATCTGCTTTGCATAGTATTTCTCCTGCGTGATTAAAGTTGTGTGATTAATTCTTTTACGGCGTATGCGGTTTCTAGTATACAACACGTAATTTTCACATTGAAACACGCTACTACCCTCAATGAATCGTTTATGCTAATGGCGCGTATTAATGAGTCGTTTGCGAATGACAGTATAATGTTAAAATTCAGAGCAATTCAGAAGGGGGATAAAATCTCATGAAACAGCTGATGCAGGGCAATACCGCCGCCGCAAGAGGATTATACGAGGCAGGTTGCTTCTTCGCGTCAAGTTATCCCGGTACCCCAAGCACAGAAATCACAGAGGAACTCGCCAAGTATGACGAAGTATATTGCGAGTGGGCACCGAATGAGAAAGTAGCAATGGAAGCCGCGTTCGGAGCAAGCCTAGCAGGAAGGAGATCTTTCTGCGGGATGAAGCATGTTGGCTTGAACGTTGCCGCAGATCCGCTTTTCACAGTGTCATACACGGGGATAAATGCCGGAATGGTTATATGCGTTGCCGATGATGCCGGGATGCATTCATCACAGAATGAGCAGGACTCACGGCATTACGCAAGAGCCGCAAAGCTCCCCATGCTTGAACCGTCAGACTCGCAGGAAGCCTTAGAGTTTTTCCGCATTGCCTATGACATCTCAGAGGAATTTGACTCGCCCGTAATCGTCAAAATGTGTACGAGGATAGCGCATTCACAGTCGCTTGTTGAGACTGGAGAACGCAAAGAGATTCCCGCCCGCCCGTATGAGAAGAACATAGCCAAGTATGTAATGATGCCTGGCAACGCAATAAAGCGTCATCCAGTTGTTGAGGAGAGAATGAGAAGGCTTGCTGAGTATGCTGAAACTTCCCCCCTTAACCGCGTTGAAGAAGGAAGCGACAATTCAACAGGCATAATAACCTCATCGACATGTTACCAGTATGTGAAAGAGGCTCTTGGCGACAAATACCCGGTGCTGAAACTTGGAATGATATGGCCAATGCCTGACAGAATGATACGTGAATTTTCCGGCCATGTTGGAAGGCTAGTTATCGTTGAGGAGCTTGACGGTTTCATAGAGGAACATTGCCGGGCATTAGGGCTTCAGTGTGAGGGGAAATCACTCTTTGGGTATCTCGGTGAACTCAGTCAGAACATCATAGCCGATAAGCTCGGAGTCCCTGTGCATTCTGGCGTGAAGCTCTCAGAGTCCGTGAAGATTCCAGCAAGGCCACCAATGATGTGTGCGGGCTGTCCTCATAGGGGGATATTCTACGCGTTGAAACAGGCAGGTTGCACGGTGCTGGGGGATATTGGGTGCTACACATTGGGTGCAGTTGCTCCGTTGTCGGCAATGGAGATGACTCTCTGCATGGGAGCTTCAGTGAGTGCTTTGCATGGATTCAGCAAGGCAGGCGGCAAAAACGCTGTGGCTGTTATCGGCGATTCAACGTTCATGCATTCTGGGATGACTGGCCTCGCGAATATCGCCTACAATCAGAGCGCAGGAGTCGTGATAATCCTCGATAACTCAATAACGGGCATGACAGGACACCAGCAGAATCCGACAACAGGCCGTAACATCAAAGGCGACCCAGCCGGGAAAATTGACCTTGAGAGCCTATGCAGGGCAATGGGATTCGGACGAGTGAGAGTCGTTGATCCGTATAACCTGAAGGAATGCGCTGATGCCTTGAAGGAAGAATTATCCGCGGGGGAAGCGTCAGTGATAATTTCCCGGAGACCGTGCGCTTTGCTGAAGTATGTGAAGCACAATCCGCCGCTTAAAGTTGACGCGGAAAAATGCAAAGGCTGTAAATCATGCATGAGAATAGGCTGCCCGGCATTGTCCATGAAGGATGGAAAAGCACGTGTTGACTCTACGCTGTGTGTAGGCTGTGGGGTATGCAAACAGCTGTGTAAGTTTGGGGCGTTCATTGGAGGTGAATAGCATGGCCGAAAATCAGGGAGATATTTACGTCCGCAGAGATGTGTTTGAAGCTCGCATGGATCGTATGGAAATGTTGCTTGAGAAAACTGTGATTGAAATCAAAGCATACGTTGACAAGTCGACAGGCGAGACAAAAACATATGTTGAGAAAGCTATAGGTGGCCTAAGAGACGAAGTGAAGTCTGAGATTGGTGGCTTAAGGGCAGAATTTGGTAGCTTGAGGGCAGAATTTAGTAGCTTAAGGGCAGAAGTCGTTGAAGTCAAGAATGAGGTGAAGGTGCTGACTGCTAGAGTTGACTCAATGGAGAATGTTCTTTACTGGGGACTCGGTTTATTCGGGATAATTCTTGCTGTGGCAACACTACTTCCGTCAATTCTAGAGTCTGTAAGGAGATTCATTAAGCCAACACACTTCAAGGAAGAGATGGAGAAAATCGCCGAGCGTGTAGCAAACACTGTGATTGAGCGCCATTTGAGCGGAGGCAAAACAGAATGACTACGAAAAATATCATGATTGTAGGCGTTGGCGGACAAGGAAGCGTCCTCGCAAGCAAGCTCCTAGGTCATCTCCTGACATCACGGGGATTTGACGTTAAAGTCTCAGAGGTTCACGGCATGAGTCAGCGCGGTGGAAGCGTCGTTACATACGTGCGTTACGGCGAAAAGGTATATTCCCCCGTTACGGACAAAGGGCAGGCAGATTTCATTGTGTCGTTTGAGATTTTGGAGGCGGCAAGATGGATTGAATACCTAGCCCCCGAAGGAAGAATAGTAACCTCAACACAGCAGATTGACCCCATGCCAGTGCTTACAGGGGCAATGACTTACCCGGAGAATTTGCTCCATGAGATTCAGAACACGGGCGCGAAAATTGACGCTCTAGACTGCCTCACCTTAGCCGAAAAAGCCGGGAGCCCTAAAGCCGTCAACCTCGTATTGCTTGGACGGTTATCGCATTATTTCCCGGACATTCCACAAGAGGCATGGCAGAAAGCTATTACAGAATGCGTCCCGGCCAAATTCCTTGACCTTAACAGGCGAGCTTTTGAGCTTGGTAGAAACGCATAGAGATACACATTCACAGCAAGGAAGGTTTTATGTTTATGGAGAAGTATTACCAGCCCGAAATAGAGACAATGCCACGCGAACAGATCCGCAAGCTACAGAATGAGAGACTCATCAAGCAGGTTCATCACGTTTGGGAGAATGTCCCATATTACCGCGCAAAGATGCAGGAAAAAGGCGTTACCCCTGACGATATTCACTCACAGGATGATTTACACCTTCTCCCGTTCCTGACAAAAGCAGACCTACGCGAGGCATATCCTTACGGCCTCATGGGGAAACCCCTCAAAGATTGTGTGCGCATTCAATCGACTTCCGGCACAACAGGACAAAGAGTCGTGGCGTTCTACACACAGAATGACATTCACATTTGGGAGACTATGTGCGCAAGAGCTATTGTAGCGGCGGGCGGAAGCAATGAGTCAGTCGTGCAGGTGTCATACGGTTACGGACTCTTCACGGGCGGTCCCGGCCTCAATGGTGGAAGCCACCTCGTAGGGTCGCTCACGATTCCAGCGTCATCAGGCAACACTGACAGGCAGATTATGTTCATCAAGGACTTATCCGCAACAATTCTCTGCTGCACACCAAGCTATGCGGCATTCATCGGTGAACGCATGAAAGAAATGGGAATGTCCCCTGACGATATACCCCTTAAGGCCGGAATTTTCGGTGCTGAAGCATGGAGTGAAAGCATGAGGCGTGATATTGAGGCTACAATGGGGATTAAGGCGTATGACATTTACGGGTTGACGGAGCTTTGCGGGCCTGGCGTGTCATTTGAATGCTCAGACCAGCACGGAATGCACATCAACGAGGATTACTTCATCCCAGAAATCATTAACCCTGAAACGGGAGAAGTTTTGCCCGAAGGCAGCACGGGTGAATTAGTGTTCACGACATTGGAGAAGGAAGCCTTCCCGCTGATTCGCTACAGGACTCGCGACATAACGAGCCTCACTCATGAACCATGCCCATGTGGAAGAACTCATGTACGCATGACAAAGCTCAAGGGACGTACTGACGATATGCTCATCATTCGTGGCGTTAATGTGTTCCCGTCGCAGATTGAAACAGTCCTCATCAACCAGGGCTACCCGGCGAACTATCAGATTATTGTTGACCGCGTGAACAACACAGACACTCTTGATGTGAGAGTCGAAATGACTCCCGAAATGTTCACGGACAATCTCGGAGTCGTCAATCAGCGTCAGGCAAAACTCGTTGAGGGACTGCGCTCAATGCTGGGACTTACGGCAAAAGTTACACTTGTTGCGCCGAAAACGATTGCCCGCAGTGAGGGTAAAGCTGTGCGAGTAATCGACAACAGGAAAATATAGGAAGGGTGAATATTCATGAGCGTGAAGCAGATTTCAGTGTTTCTTGAGAACCGTCCCGGCTGCCTCCACGAAATGACGAAGGCACTTGCTGAGGCGGGAATTGATTTACGTGGATTGTCCCTCGCTGAAACTAGCGATTTCGGAATCGTGAGGCTTATCGTTGATGACGTTCTCGGCACAGCAAATACCCTCAAAGAGGCCGGATTCGTTGCGAGCCTTACGGATGTTCTTGCGGTTGAAGTTCCGAATGTGCCGGGAGGGCTGAACAGGGTGCTTGAGATTCTTGACGGTGCTGGGATTAACGTTGAGTACATGTACGCTATACTCGGCAACAAGAAATCCGACACGGCTTATATGATTTTCCGCGTCAATGACAACGCTAAAGCCTCGTCTGCGCTCACAGGGGCAGGCGTGAAAATTATGGGAGCTGAGGAGCTTTCCGCGTTGTAGCAAGCACACGTACAATAGAAGAAGAGAGCCTCCCAAGCAATAACAGGGGGGCTTTATTTTTTGGGGAGGGAAAATTCATGAACGTTAAGCAGGTTTCTGTAGTAATGAGCAATGAGCCGGGAAGTGTTCTGAGAATGGCGCGGACTCTTTCAGCGAATGACATATACATAAGGGCATTGACAGTTGCGGAATCTAGCACGTTCAGCACTGTAAGAATCATCGTCGACAATGTACTTTGGGCATCGTCTGTGTTGAAGGATGCGGGCTTTACCGTGAGCCTGAATGATGTTGTAGCTGTGGGAGTCCCTGACACCGCGGACGGACTTGCGCATGTTCTTGAGATTCTTGACGGCGCGGGAATAAATATCGATTACATGTACGAGATTCGCGGTAACAGGAGGCATCTCACACCAGATGGGGCGGACATGCAGCTTTTTGTATTCAGGATGAGCGACAATAACGGTGCTATTGAGGCGTTTAGTTCTGCGGGGATAAAAGTTTTTGAACAGGGCGATTTGTCCGGGATATAGACGCAAAAAAAAATGCCTCCCCTTTTCATGAGGAGGCTTGTTGCTCCCTTACTCCATGAGCCAGAGAAGGAGACGCGGTTCTTCTGACAATTTCATGAACGCTCCAGAATGCTTTTTGTTCACGATGATATTTTTCCCGTTCCCCATATCTTTGTACACCCATTCGCCATTTTTCATGAGGCTGGCCACAGGGTAAAACGCGTTAATGTCAACACCCTCCGCGAAATCGATATATACCACTCCGCTTTTGCCCTCAATGACTCCCGCAAGACCTGAGCCACCTTCCTGCCACGCAATAAACACCGTCTGATCCTCTGGGGCTGAAACTGGCAGGGGAAATTCATCGCTATCATCATCATCATCTGACACGCCCAAAACTTTCATGGCCGTATCAAGCCAACGCTGATATTCTTGGCCGGGATTTTCGATTTCACCGAGAAGCCTGCAATATTCCTCATCGTATTTCATGCGGTAATACAGATGATTCCCCATGCCCAAATAGTGATACATCCAGCCTTCCGGGATTGGGCGATCAAGGCCGAAAAGCGGACATGCCTCAGCGATTATATCCGGGTCAACATCATCACGGACGAAATTGCAGCAATACCGGCATCCGTCTTCCGTAATCATCTCGACTGCTCCGGCATCGCCCATTGCGCCCCATTCAGCCCAGAAGAAGAACTGCGCCCGGTCAAAAAGCTTTTTCTTCATGTCCTTGTTGCGTAGTCTTGTTATGCCCTTCAAGGATTTACACTCCTCAATCGAATTTGGATGACATATTGTAACGCCTTAACGCGCCGGAGTCATTAAACCGCTAGTGCAATGTCGCGGGCATTCCTGCAAAGGATATTCGTTTTCTCGTCATCACTCAGAGGCAATGACATAATCCCCTTCACGCATTCACGCTGAGACATCCAAGGCGAGTCCGTCCCGAAAATTACACGTTCAGAGCCGAAAGCCCTCACCATGTCAGCAAACTCATCAGCCCGAAGCATCATGCATTCATCACAGCCGGGATAATAGCCATCCCCGTTAGGCGTGAACCTTCCAAGCGAAAACGCCGTGTCAACATACACATTCACGCGCCCGGCAAAAAGCCTCAAAGCCTCATCCCAATTCCGCCAGCCTCCCATATGTGCGAGAATCACACGAACATTCCCAGACATGTCCAAAGCCCGCGCAATTCTCACAGGCAACGCAGAATCATCACCGGGAAATCCAATATCCCAGCCCGCATGAATCATCACGATTAGCCCCAACTCGCCCGCACATTTCAGGATTTCGACATAACGCGAGTCATCGATATTGAGTCCCTGATACACAGGATGAATCTTGACTCCCTTTATGCCTGCTTCAGATATTCGCGACAATTCCCCGCGAACGTCATCAAAAAAGGGGTGAATCCCCCCAAAGGAATATATCCCCGTGGATTCACCCTCAGCGTTAATCTTCATGGCCGAGTCGTTGATGCGCCTGACCTGTTCCGGCTTTGTTGCGACTGGCTGAATGATTGAGCATGTTACGCCCGATTCCGTCATTGATGCTTTGAGTCCTGATATTGTGCCATCAGTGAATGGCCTCGTGTGGCTGTTATTGCTGAGAGTCCTCAAAGCATGTGCTGCTATTTTCGCAGGGAATGTGTGCGTGTGAATGTCAATTATCATCGCCCAATGCCCGCGATTGTCTCACGGTTACGGTTCTTGTGTAGCAGGAGAATGCATCATCCACGAATTTGCGTTCAGGCTTGGGAGTGATTATGCTCACGATTGGGACAATCACGAATCCCGCAAGCATACAGAATGCCCCCGCGTTTATCGGAGAACGTAAAAGCTCCGGGAAATCTGGCCTCACGAAAATATTTGCCGTCATTACCGCGCTTGAGAATATGAAGTTTACCCAGCAGGCGAGCTTTGTCGTACCCTTCCAGTAAAGGCTGTACATGAATGGTGCGAGGAATGCCCCGGCTAATGCTCCCCATGACACGCCCATTAACTGAGCTATGAATGTAACGTTGGAGCTGTACTGAATCAGCGCAAGTATTACGGAGATTATGATGAATATCACGATTAACACTCGCATGATGAAAAGCTGCTTCTTCTCGTCCATATCCTTTATCACATGGCCTTTGAGGAGGTCAAGTGTGAGTGTTGAGCTTGACGCAAGCACTAACGATGAAAGAGTCGACATTGAAGCCGACAATACGAGAATCACGACAACGCCTATCAGTATGTCCGGCAAGTTCGACAGCATTACGGGAATAACTGAGTCATAACCTTCAACGGGGACTCCAATCCCGGACGGGTCAAGCTGAGACGTGAAAAGCCTCCCGAAGCCGCCCAAGAAATAGCATCCTCCTGCCACAACTAGCGCGAATAATGTCGATATTACAGTGCCTTTTGTGATGTCGGCCTCATTCTTGATGGCGTAGAATTTCTGCACCATTTGAGGCAATCCCCATGTACCCAAGCTCGTAAGTATGACGACTCCCAGCAAGTTCACCGGGTCAGGGCCAAAGAATGACGCGAATATTCCGGGGGATTTTGCGAGGGGAGTTACGGCGTTAGGGTCTGAGATTTGCGCGATACCCGCAAGAGCCTCAGAGAGTCCGCCCCTGCTTTCAAGCACAGCAACAATTACAGCTACAATCCCTATCAGCATGATTATTCCCTGAATGAAGTCGTTGATTGCCGTTGCCATATATCCGCCCGCAACAACGTATATACCCGTCAACACGGCCATGATGATGACACACACGGAGTAATCCACGCTGAACGCCATTCCGAATAGCCTTGAGAGTCCGTTATAGAGTGAAGCTGTGTAGGGAATCAGGAAGATGAAGCATATTATTGACGCGGCAATCTTGAGGGCATCACTGCGGAATCTCTTGCCGAAAAAGTCGGGCATTGTTGCGCTTGAGAGATACTGACTCATGATGCGAGTCCGCCTGCCGAGAACCGCCCATGCCATTAGCGAGCCGATGAACGCATTACCGAGTCCCGCCCATGTCGCTGCGATTCCGTAACGCCAGCCGAATTGACCCGCATAACCCACGAACACGACCGCCGAGAAGTAGCTTGTGCCGTATGCAAACGCAGTAAGCCAAGGCCCTACTGACCTTCCGCCGAGAACGAAGCCGCTAACGTCAGTCGAATGCTTGCGGCAATATAACCCGATGCCTATCATGACACCGAAGAAGAGTACCACTAATACCGATTTGATGAGCATAGTATGTAATCCTTCCGAATAAATTTCGCGTGAAAGATTACCCCTCAATTCCGCCAGAATCAACCATCATAAATGAATGCGGAAATGAACACGTAAAAAGAACTCCCGGCCTTTTCACCGGGAGTCCCTGTTATTGTCATAGTCGTAATGTTTTGGCTCCGCCACCAGGACTCGAACCTGGAACCTAATGATTAACAGTCATCCGCGCTGCCGATTGCGCTATGGCGGAACGCAACGAAGGGAATTTTACCCCTCACACCCCGATTTTGTCAACAGGATTCACGAACGAACACTTGCCTTCCAACCTCTCACGCATAACTCTCACAGCTTCTTCCGACTGGTCAATCCCGATGAATTTCCGACCAAGTTCCAACGCACAAAGAAGGCTTGCCCCGCTCCCGGCGAAAGGGTCAAGGATTAAGCTATCAGGTAATGAGGACTGCGCAATAATCAGTTTCAGCATGTCATGATTTTTCTCTGTGGGGTATGCTGGCGATTGGGGATCTTTGTACGTCCACACGTCTTGAATCTTCATGCCCTCGTGTTCGTCAGCGTATTTCTTTATGCGTGGGTTGCCTGACGATGACCACTCTATGCGCCCCTGAGCATCAAGCCTGTCAAATTCCGCCGGGTCTGTCCTCCAATGCCGACCTTCAGGAACAGGAATATTACGCCAAGCCTTACCCGTGATTCCGTTGCGAGTCTCGCCGGGTGCGTGAAGAGGAATCGTAGTGTAACGCCTTCCGTCAGCGTCAGTTTTCGGGAATAAGCGTGAGATTTCAGAGTCATTGAGGGGAAATGTGATGTCATTCCAGATGTTGAGGCCGGAATTTTTCGCGTAGAAAAGTATCATGTCGCGCTGATTGCCCCATGCCCGGCGGTGAAAGTTTTTCGGATTGGACTTTATGCGGGCAATGTCGTTCAGGAAATTTTCAGCCCCGAATATCTCATCAAGCAATATTTTCACGTAATGGCCTGTCTTGCAGTCAATGTGAAGATACAGCGAGCCTCTTTCGGATAACAGCTCATGAATGAGAATGAGTCTCTCACGGATAAAGGCTAGAAATTTTTCCAGCGGCATCTTGTCGGCGTATGCTTTTCGGGATTTTGTTGTGCTTACGGAATTTGCTCTGTTGTCGGAAATGTAGAAGTCCTGCATCGTGTTGAATGGGGGATCAGCATAAACGAGGTCAATCTTCCCGGAATAATCACGGAGCAATAGTGAGAGAGCGAATAAGTTTTCGGACTGTATGATGATGTTGCCTTCAGCGGGAATTATCCGGCCATGTTTCAGCGCGAGAGTGTGAGCTCGCTGGAGGATGTCCCAGCGTGATAATTTGCCGTCAAAATTAAGTCTCAGCATCACAACGAGTAGAGAAACTCACGCAATACAAGAGCAGACATTATGTTATACTCCGGGTGATGTTGCAAGTAGTCGTGCATCTTGCTGTGATTCCTGATGTAGATTACGCCATCGATTATTGCTACTGGTATCACCTCAAACTCTGATGCCGTGAAGCTGTGAAGTGTGCTTAGTGCGTCATCGAATTGCGCGTTTTGATGCCCGCCGAAATCCGTCAGAAATTTCGCCTCGCCGACAATATATTTGCCGCTGAACTTTGCGAGGAAATCCACGCCCTTGTTGCGTGTGAAACCGAGAAATTTCCGGGCGAAGTCCTGCATTACCGAGTCTGTAGAGTTGAGGAGACAATTACCGTTAGTACGCAAGAATTTTTCCGGGTCATTCAGTATTGGCACACCTATTACGCCTCTTGCTATCCAGTTCTTGAACATCGGCCCCATCTGCCTGTTAGTCTCTTTTGGGGCTGTACATTTCTCGATTATTGCATCAAATCCCATATGGTTGGGACTCAGCGGATAAACTCTGAATAGCTCATCAAGATAATTCCTCTGTTCAGCAAACGCTATACTCTTCTCTGTCCAGTAATTCATTCTCCTGCCCCCTTGCCGCGATTATAACAGTTTTGCGTATAATACTGGCATAACTCAACAAGGAGGCATATTACGCGCATGAAACGCAAACTCATTCCCGGCATAATCATAATCATCACATTCATATTCGCCGGGATAGCACATTCAGATTTCGGGAGCTTTTCGGGAAATTCCGATTACAGTAGCTCGTCATCAAGTTCATCATCCTCATCATCTAGAGGCTCATCAGGCTCATCATCATATTCACGCACGACACGCACACGCACAACTCGCAATGTTCCAGAATATAACACTGGCGGGGGCATTCCCTTTACGGGAGGGATAACCAGCAATTACGGCTTCAGCTCATCATATGGCGACAGCGAAGATGAAAGTTTTGACGAAATCGCCGGGGTAATATTCGTGCTTGCGGTGTTCTTCGTGTTCTGGATTCTAATCAGCCATGGCAGGAAGAAACAGCAACAGGAACGCAACATCATCAACATTCAGGAGACAATGAGAGTCTTGCGTCCGATGAATGAATACTTAGAGCTTGACCCGCAGTTTGACGAGGAACGAATCAGAACGCTAATGTCAAACCTTTATGTGCAAATGCAAGAGACATGGCAGCGCAAAGACATATCGAGCTTGAGACCATACATGACGGATAAATTCTTCTCGCAGATGGACAATCAGCTTGAGGCGTTCAGGAAGGCAGGCAGGACAGATTACACGGAGCGAATTGCTGTGCTTAACACGGGCTTAATCGGCTGGAGGCAATCTGCTGGGATGGACTATATCACGGTGAGGCTTAACGCCCGAATAGTGTCATACGTTCTTGATGACAGAACCGGGCAGCTCATATCAGGCGACAAGAATCGCGAGAAATTCATGGAGTACGAGATAGAGCTGTGCAGGAAATCCGGCGAGCTTACAGCCCCAGAATCTGACGGCGCGAAATCTGCGACATGTCCACATTGTGGCGCACCCATAAAGCTGAACGCTTCAGCGAGGTGTGAATATTGTGGGAGTGTGATTACGGCGGTAAATGCTGATTGGGCGATTTGTGGTATGAGGGGAATATCACAGCGCACGGCTTAAGATTCAGAAATGTAACATGAGACTTGGCGACTCTCCTAGAGGTAATGACTTGGGGGAGTCGTCATCACTGGAAAAACTCCCCTCACGTCAAGCAAGGGGAGCATGAAATTTCGCAGTCTAAGAT
Organism: Synergistaceae bacterium; assembly: GCA_017448685.1. GTDB lineage: Bacteria > Synergistota > Synergistia > Synergistales > Aminobacteriaceae > JAFUXM01. The sequence goes on along the minus strand of JAFSKY010000106.1, from coordinate 21,046 downwards.
TTCTTCACTAAGCATAATCCCAGCACAGTTAGCCCTATAATCCCAAGCGCAGAATCACAACCCCCTCCCGATGAACCATTCCCATCGGAAGAGCCTCCTGTTACTTTCACGGTGTATTGTCTCGATGCGCTCGCGTAAGTGTTGTATGCATAGACCGTGAACGTGTACTCCCCTGACTCGGTCAATGTCCCGGAAAGAAGCCCAGCCTCTGAAAGCGTGAGACCAGCCGGAAGCCTCCCTGCGTTTACCCGCCAGCTTAAGCCTGAGCCGTTCGAGCTGAGAGTCTGATTGTAGGCCTGAGAGACTTTGCCGTCAGGTAGTGAGGACGTTGTGATTTCGAGAGCGTCAACCGTGAGAGTGAGATTGCGTACCGCGCTCGCAGTGCCGTAAGCCGCTGTTACCGTGAACGGGAAGCTGCCTGCTACTGTGGGAGTCCCTGAGATTTTGCCGGATGAGTCGAGAGTGAGTCCCGCCGGAAGATTCCCGGTAAGTGTCCATGTTGCGCCAGTGGGATTCGAGGCAAGCGAGGCATTGTAGCTCATTCCTGCGATGCCTGCCGGGATTGTGGTCGTTGTGATTGTGATTGTCGCGGGAGTTGGTGTTGACCCGCCTGTGATTGTGATGGATAGTTCCTTTGTCGCGCTCTTCTCGCCAAGCGTCGCCCTGACCGTGAAGCGTGAAGTCCCTGCTGTTGTCGGAGTCCCGGAAATCGTACCCGAAGCACTGAGGCTCAATCCTGCCGGAAGATTCCCCGAAGCAACCGACCATGAAGCCCCCGCAGGATTCGACACGAGGCTTGCTGTGTATGCTGTGCCAGTTGTCCCCGAAGGAAGGTCAGTTGTCGTTATCGCGAGAGTCCCTTCAGCCTGAACTGTGAGCTTGAACTCCTTTGTTGCGGGCGCGCCTGTTGTTGGGCTGGCCTTGACCGTGAACGTGTAATCCCCTGCTGTTGTTGGAGTCCCGGAGATTTGCCCGGTTGACCTTCCGAGTTCGAGACCTTCGGGGAGGCTTGTTCCGTTGGTGAGATTCCACACTACAGCGGATGATGAGTCAGTCGTGAGGGTCGTGGTGTAGGGGCTATTCACGACAGCGTCCGGGAGCGGTGAGGAGGTTGTGATTGCGATGCTTGCGCCGACCTTGATGCAGCCCTCCTCACTGGGGACACCCTGTGCGTTGTTGCCGATGCCGTGTTCTGCGGAGCTGTAGCGGTTGTTGTCGATGGTGTAGCTTGCGGCATCGAGTTTGCCGACTACCCCGCCCATATTCTCGATGTCGCCGCTGATTGTGGCGTAGGACTGGTTGTTGCGGACAGTTGAGGCATTCATGAGACCGACGATGCCGCCGATTGCGTCTGACCCGCCGGAGACGGTTACGAGTGAAGAGACATCACAGCTTTCGAGGACTGTTGACTCGCCGATACGCCCTGCGATTCCGCCCGCGTAGTTTAAGCCTGACACTGACGAGCTGGCATTAGCGTCTGCGGTTACGTGGTTGTTCTGGAGATTTCCGCCCTCAATGTAGCCCACGATACCGCCGCCGTAATAATAGCGTGTAGCGGAGCCTTCGCCTCCTGTTCTGGAAGCGTCAAGTGTTCCAGAAAATGTACAATCCTTAATGGAGTCAAAATTTGCCATCTTTACATCGCCAGCAATGCCCCCTGCACGGTGAAAACCGTAAATAGTTGTACCTTCAACCTTGCAGTCCTCGATACTGCCTCCTGTCATTACAGCAACGATACCTCCACCGTATTCCGGGCGGCCATAGTGAGTATTGCCTGTAATCGTTGCGTTCACAGTACAATTTGTGATTTTCCCGCCCGTCATATACTCAACGATACCGCCTGCGTTACCGGGATCCCAATTTTTTCTTGACAGCGTGCCTGTAAAAGAGCAGTTGTCGATGACTCCCGAGTACAAGTCCAGCACAATACCAGCTACCCATTTGCCTCTGACTGTACCGCTTACAGTTAGGTTTTTGACAGCGTACATGTCAACCTCAGTACTCACATAACGGAACAGCCCGGCATAAGTATATTCACTTCGGTCGATATTGACGTGAATCGATTTCCCGTTACCGTCAAAATGTCCAGTGAATGCCCGGCTCTCAGAGTTCCCGATAGGTTCCCAGTCCGTAATCTGCGAGATATTCAGGTTCTCAGTCAGCTTGTACCACATATCCCCCGACTCAGTCCCCGCATTAACCCTGTCCCGTAACGCAATAAGATCCGCATTCGTATCAATCACATACGGATCTGCCTCCGTCCCTGAATGTCCTTCGTTCCAGTAATCCGCCCACGCCCCTGAATCCATCGCAAGCAGACACACGACCATGAACAACACAACATACTTCTTCATGATTATTGCCTCCTGTGAGATTTTCCGCCAAAATCATAAAGACACATGACCGCCGCCGCTTGCATTAAGCATTCTTCTGCAAAAACTGCCTTCAACCAACACCGCACTTCACTTACTGCCCATCGTCATACGTAACAATGAGCTTGCCAGTGTCATGGTGATACGCGAAAATTACCGGGACATTTTCAAATCTTGAAGGAGGAACAATCATGCGTAAAATTCTTGCGGTTATTGCCGTATTCATTCTGTGCGTTTCAGCCTGCGAAGGTCGTACACGTTTCGTTGACTTCCCCACGCTCGGAGAATGTACAGGAAGCTACGTGCGTTACCGCGCTGAACCCAGCACCGACTCTGACATCTGGGGGCGACTCAGTATGGGCGATAAGGTCATAGTTGTTGGGCAGACAGCGGTTGACGGGGAAGTATGGTACGAGATTCTGCCCAAGAACGCGCAGGAGTCGGCATATGTTTTCGGGAAATACATTGCCCCATTCTTCAACGAGGAGTTACAGCGGTCTCTACTCAACAAGCTGATCATTGACGTGCTTCAGACCTATTGCGCCTACGAGGACGATGATTATTGGGGTGAGTATGATGGCGAGTTCGATTACCCGGAGATAAAGCGCAAGTACAACAGTCAGGGTTGGCTATCGAGGGTTGAATTGTGGAATCCAAGCAAGGATTTCGGCTTCGGGGATATTCGCATCGGCGACAATGTCAGCAAGCTCCGTGATATTCTCGGCGAGCCTGACAAGGAGAGCGACTCAGAATGTGTATACATGGCCGGGAGTTACGCGACGTTCACGTTCAGAGTGAGGGACGGCAAAATTACCCGAATGATATACGAGGAGGAGTAGCGCGCACAAAAAAATCCCCGGAAGCGTTCTGCCTCCGGGGACGTTATTATTCTGCGTGTTATACGGCTGTAGTCTAATACATTCCGTCCATGCCGCCCATACCGCCGGGCATAGCGGGATTTGCGTCTTTCTTTTCGGGCTTGTCGGCAACGATTCCCTCAGTCGTGAGAACCATAGCTGCGATTGAGCCGGCATTCTGGAGAGCTGAGCGAGTTACCTTCACGGGGTCAATTATGCCTGCTGCTACCATGTCGGTATATTCGCCTGTTGCGGCGTTGAGGCCATGACCGATCTTTTCGCTTCTTACTCTCTCGACAACTACATCACCCTGATAGCCTGCATTTGTCGCAATGAGGTACAGCGGTGCTTTGAGTGCCTCAAGGACGATTCTTGCGCCTGTCTTCACATCGCCTGAGAGTTTCTCCACAAACGGCTCAAGGGCTGTTGCGCAATTCAATGCTGCTACACCGCCTCCAGCAACGATGCCTTCCTCAACGGCAGCGCGTGTAGCGTTGAGTGCGTCCTCTATGCGGTGCTTAAGCTCTTTCTGCTCTGTCTCAGTCGCTGAACCTACCTGAATTACTGCCACGCCTCCGACCAATTTCGCGAGTCTCTCATGGAGTTTCTCTTTGTCGTAATCTGACGTTGAGTCTTCGATTTCCTTCTTTATCTGGCCTGCACGGTGGCGGATCTCTTCGGGATTGCCTGCACCCTGTGTAATCGTTGTGTCTTCTTTGGTGATGCGGACTTTTTTGGCGCGTCCAAGCATTGAAAGCTCTGTGTTCTCGAACCTCATTCCGCGCTCCTCGCTGATGACTTCACCGCCTGTAACGATGGCTATATCCTGGAGCATGGCCTTGCGCCTATCACCGAATCCGGGGGCTTTCACAGCCGCAACCTGCATGACTCCGCGCAGTTTGTTGACCACGAGTGTCGCGAGTGCTTCGCCTTCAACATCCTCAGCGATAATCACAAGGGGCTTACCTGTCTGCACTACCTTTTCGAGAACGGGAAGAAGGTCTTTGATGTTGCTGATTTTGGAGTCGTGGATGAGGATATACGCATCGTCAAAGCTGGCTTCCATCCTATCAGAGTCCGTAACCATGTAAGGGCTGATATAACCTTTGTCGAACTGTAAGCCCTCGACCATCTCAAGAGTCGTTCCAACTGTCTGGCTGTCCTCAATCGTGATTACGCCGTCCTCGCCTACTTTAGCCATAGCCTCAGAGATGAGCGCGCCTACTGCTGAATCGTTCGCGGAAATTGAAGCTACCTGTGCGATTTTCTCCTTTTCCTTGACGGGAGTTGACTGCTTTTTGAGTTCCTCTACCACGAAATCAATAGCCTTCTCGATTCCCTGACGCATAAGCATTCCGTTAGCACCGGCTGCAACGTTCTTCATCCCTTCGCGGATAATTGCGCGTGAGAATATTGTTGCTGTTGTCGTTCCGTCTCCAGCGATGTCGTTGGTTTTGCTGGCAACTTCCTTCAGCAACTGAGCTCCAGCGTTCTCAAACGGATCTTCAAGCTCGATTTCTTTTGCGATGGTTACGCCGTCATTCGTTATCATTGGCGAACCGAATTTCTTTTCCAGTACTACATTTCTTCCTTTAGGGCCAAGCGTTACGCCAACTGTGTCCGCAACTTTGTCTATTCCTCTGAGCATTGCTCTTCTGGCTTCTTCGCCGAATGCAAGTATTTTAGCCATGATTGTTTTTTCCTCCGTATTACTCCTCTATGATGGCGAGTACATCACGTTCGCTGAATATAACGAGGTCTTCTCCGTCAACTTTGACTTCTGTCCCGGCGTATTTGCTGAATATTATCCTGTCGCCTACTTTGACTTCAACGGGCTGTTTCTGGCCGTTATCGAGAATTTTCCCTGTTCCTACTGCAAGCACTTCGCCTTCTGTGGGCTTTTCTTTTGCCGTGTCAGGAAGGAAGAGTCCACCCTTTGTCTTTTCTTCGCGCTCAAGAACTTTCACTACTATTCTGTCGCCTAATGGTTTGAGTTTCATGATACTGTTTGCCTCCTTTGTTTAATGGCACTCAATCACAAAGAGTGCTAATCGAACAACGCGGGGAATATTAAACCTTTGCTCTTGAAATTGCAATAGTCAATTTTACTTAGGCAAGTAACTTTTGATTCCCTCTTTAACGCGTTCAATATCAGGACATGTAAGCAGAGGGATTAATTCTTGAATCTCATCAATATTTTTGTCCCACCACCTTAAACGCAACAAAAGCCCGGTCATTTCATCGTCAAACCTTGCGCGAATCACTTTTGCCGGGTTGCCCGCCGCTACTGTGTATGCTGGGATGTCATGCGTTACTGTGCTGTTGAGACCGATAATAGCTCCGTCTCCTACATGGACTCCCGGAAGAAACGTAACATTCTGCCCTATCCAAACATCATTGCCTATCACTGTGTCGCCCTTAAGTGGCAAATCAGACATGGCCGGGGGATTCTGGGATTCATTCCAGCCTTCAAATATGTAGAATGGGAATGTTGTTGCGCAGTTCATTTGGTGGTTTGCGCCATTCATCACGAACTCAACGCCCGCTCCAATCTGGCAGAATTTCCCGATTATGAGCTTGTCGCCGATAAAGTCATAGTGATGCGTTACGCAGGACTCGAAATCGCGCCCGGCGTAATACGAGAAATCCCCGGCGATTATGTTCGGCCTCGTTATCGTGGGCTTGATGTATGTTACTGTGTCAGAGTCAGGAAGGGGGAAAATCTTGCGTGGGTCTGGTGTCATGATATGGCCTCCGTGAAAAAAAACCCCGCTCCCTAGGTTTTAGAGAACGGGGAAGTTTCAAGCTAAACTACAGAAATGCCGAGAGAGCCTGCGAGGTTGCGTATTGTGTCCTCAGAGAGCCTGCTGATTTCCGCGATCAATGAGAGTGGCAGATTCTTCTTCAGCATGTCTGTGGCAACGCGTTCGTTTGTCTCATTCACGCCTTTTTCCATGCCCTTTTCCATGCCCTTTTCCATGCCCTTTTCCATGCCCTTTTCCATGCCTTGGGCCATGCCTTGGGCCATGCCTTGGGCCATGCCTTCCCTAATGCCTGCCTTCATGCCTTCCTCTTTTGCAACGGCGAAAATACCGTCTATCGTTTCTCGTATGTTCATATTTCCATCCTCCTCCATTTGTGAACCCAATTCCTTGTTGATGCTAAGGCATATAGTCATCACTGCCTCGGCATCGGTCTTGACGTTAGCGTTATCACTTGCGGCAGCTTTCCCAGCATAACGTATAACAGCGTCTTTTGTGCAGCCACTCGCTATAAGCTGCAAGCCCTCGTATTCATCAGCCGGAAGCCTCGATGAAACTATGATTTGAACCTTCATGTTGATATTGCCTTTAACGCGGTAAATCCCGGGATGACTCTCTTCAACCGCAAATCCTTCTGCCATAAGAGACTTCATCAATTCCCTAGGGTAAGTATGCCGTACAAGCGTCAACGTCATATCCTGTATGGGCAACTCATCAACTTTCCTGTTATGCCCTTTATAGATGAATGAATAGCCGATTGCCTTGTAGAAATCATCAATCGATAAGCCGTCTTTGGGTGATTTGTATTCAAAGATATTGACAGTCTCGAAAAATTTTCCGATTGGGTCAGTCAGTACAACGCCGGGATTTTTCTTGATGATGAGGAAATCTAGCCTTACGGGTTCTTCACCTAACTGGACTTCTTGATCATACGTTAAATCAGCATGAATGAGACCGTATTCAACCTTCATGGCCGCGTAAAAGCCGTAATGATACTTAATGCGCCCTGAATCTTGAGTCATTAGCTCACCTCCCTTTGTCCGCAGATTATACAGCCTCAACAGGGAAATATACTCAGACGCAACGCAAAATAGCAGGAATTGCGCAAGTCTTTGACTCAGGTTGAAGCATGTAAAATTCAGCTCATCCAACAAAAATTTTATGGAGGGAAAAAATCGCGATGAAAATCTTTATGATGGCGATTCTTTTCGCGGCATTGATGAACGGGAACGCATATGCTCACACCGTGTTTGCTCCTGAAGGGAAGACGCTCAAACTTCATTGGGCGGTATTGGAGTCAAAGCCCGGCAAAATGTCAGACATGGCCGCAATAAGCTCACGCACTGTAGCCAAATCAACGCCGAATGAACCCGGCACATATTCCCTTTACGGCGCAATCGACAAAGCTAACCCCGATATTATGCGGCTGCTTGAGATCTACGAGGACGAATCAGCCTACACGATTCACACTTCAAGCGAGGGCTTCAAGGCTTTCACTGAGGAACGCAAGCCAATACTTGAAGGCGTGAAATTCCTCCCAGTAGATGCGGTTGTTCTTGAGCAGAAGAAATCAGGCGTGGGGAAATTCGTCATGTTGTCGTTGATTGAGGTGAAGCCCGGAAATTTGGAGGCGTTCAAGTCGGCAATAACTCAGGAATTTTCACGGGCTGTTGCGGAAATACCCGGCGTTATGGGAATGTTCGCGACAAGTGAGAGAGGTGAACGCTCTAACTTCATTCACACGATGGAGATTTACGCGGATGAATCAGCTTACGCAGGCTACACGGAATCAGAGCAGTACAAATCATACAGGAAGAAGGCAGATACCATGACAGAAACACGCAAGGACTTCGAGAGCCTCCCGGCAAATATCACGCTAAGCGCAAAGGGGCTTCATCTTGACCCGGACGCGGCAAACCTCCCTTTCCCGGCAGGCAAGCCCAACACAGCATACGCGCAGTACTTTGACGGAATGAGCTATCTTGCGCCGTTATCGCTTGAGCAAGTCGCAATCTTCAACGTTACGTTTGAGCCTGGATGCCGTAATCACTGGCACATTCACCACGCCAAGAGCGGAGGCGGTCAGATTCTCATAGCCGTATCAGGACGCGGATGGTATCAGGAATGGGGGAAGCCCGCGCAGGAATTGAAGCCCGGAGATGTGGTGAACATTCCCGCGAACGTAAAACACTGGCACGGTGCCGCAAAAGATTCATGGTTTCAACATTTCGCGGTTGAGGTTGCTGGGGATGAGACATCAAACGAATGGTGCGAGGCTGTTGACCCGGAAGAATACGCGCTCTTGAAGTGATGAAAGTCATTCTGTACGTTCACGGCATGGGAGGAAGTTCCCGCGAGGCTGAGGCATTCAGGAAGGACTGCCCCGGATTTGACGTTGTCGGCGCGAAATATGATGGCTCTTTTCCCTCAAAGGCAAGTGCTGACATTCGCAGAGCCTATAACGTTTTACGGCTGGAATATGAATTCGTGTACCTTCTCGCAAACAGCATAGGTGCATATTTCGCCATGCTTGCGCTTCAGGGCTGTGATGTCGAAAAAGCCCTATTCATCTCGCCAATTCTCGACATGGAACGGGTAATACTCGGCATGATGAGACGTGCGGGAGTCTCTGAGGATGAATTGCGCAGGAAGGGCGAAATCCTCACAGTTATGGGCGAAATATTATCGTGGGAATATCTCTGCTTCGTCCGGGAAAATCCGCTGTCATGGAACGTGCCGACAGAAATACTTTATGCGGGCAATGACGGCATAACTTCTCGTGCTACGGTGAATGAGTTTGTGCGCGGCCATGACGTGAAACTTACGGTCATGGAGAATGGCGAGCATTGGTTTCACACGGAAGAGCAAGTTGCTTTTCTGGACAAATGGTTAAGGAGGGTATTATCGTGAAGAAAATATTGATTGGAGTGATTGCGGTTATGGTTATGAGCGTAACAGCTTGCGCAAGTGTTGAGGAATTTCGGACGACTGACCCGGAGTTTGCCGAGTTTTTCGGGAATTTCGCAGGGAATGAAGTTCCCTCACAGACAAAACTTGATCCCCGCACAAGGTACATGGCGATTGTAGCAACTCTTATGGGCTGTCAGGGAGTCGATGAGTTCAAAGCTATTCTGCCTGAAGCGTTAGAGGCCGGACTCAAGCCCGCAGAAATCAAAGAGGTAATCTATCAGGGTACTGCGTATCTTGGAATCGGAAGGACTCGCCCATTTTTGACGGCGGCAAATGAGATTTTCGCGGCAAAAGGAATCACCCTGCCATTACCGCCAGCATCAACGACAACTCCAGAAAACCGCGTAAAGGCCGGGAATGACACGCAGATTGAGATATTTGGCGATGGCATGAAGGGATTTGTCGAGAATGCCCCAGAAGACAGACGAGTGATAAACGTGTTCCTAGCAGGAAATTGCTTCGGCGACTACTACACACGCAAAGGACTCACTCTCAGGGAACGCGAAATGATTACATTCTGCTACATTGCCGCGCAGGGAGGTTGCGAGCCTCAGCTCATCGGCCACGCAAAAGGCAACTTCAACATGGGCAATGACAAAGCATTTCTCCTTGACGTTGTCGCGCAGTGTGTCCCGTATATAGGTTACCCCAGAAGCCTCAACGCTATAACTTGCATCAACAAGGCGGCGGAATGATGAGAACGGCAATAATTCTCGCACTGGTTATGCTCATGGCCGGGCGTGCGTTTGCGGGTGATATGGTCAGCGTGAAGGGCGGAAAATTCTTCATGGGCAGCCCTGAGTCGGAAAATTGGCGCAGTGATGACGAATTGCGGCATGAAGTTACTGTGTCAGATTTCATGATAGCAGCTCATGAGGTTACGCAGTCAGAATACAGAGCTTTAACGGGCGATAACCCTTCCAGCTTTCAGGGTGATAATCTGCCTGTCGAAAATGTAACGTGGCTTGAGGCGGTCAAATTCTGCAACGCAAAGAGCATAGCCGAGGGACTGACTCCCGCGTATGTGGTTGACGGCGCAAAAGTAACATGGGATCTTTCATCCGATGGCTACAGGCTACCGACCGAAGCGGAATGGGAATATGCTTGCCGAGCCGGGACAAATACCCCCTTCAACCTTGAACATTCAATCGGAGCTGACGAGGCAAATTTTTACGGTCATTATCCGTATGAGATTGAGGAGAATTACTTTTCACAGCACAAACTCACGACAAAGCCAGGAATTTACCGCGCTACAACAGTTGAGCCGGGACAATTCACGCCCAACAAGCTCGGACTCTACGACATGCATGGGAACGTAGGCGAATGGTGCTGGGACATTTACGCCCCCTATGACGTGAACGCGGCAATGAATCCAACAGGCCCGGAGTCTGGAACACGGCGAGTCAATCGCGGTGGAGGTTGGAACGATTTTGCCAAGAACATGCGCTCAGCTTATCGTGCAGCAGCTCCACAAGAACGCAGGCTCTTCAACGTAGGATTCAGGGTCGCAAGAGGGGCAATAGGTACGGGAGTCGCAGTGAGTCAGGCCATGCAGGAGTCTTCCGGCGGTGGCAAAAGAGTCCTCATAGCCTATTTCACATGGAGCGGAAATACTCAGGGGATCGCCTACGAGATTCAGAAACAGACGGGCGCGGAAATATTCGAGATTGTCCCGGAAAAAGCATACTCCGAGAGCTACAACACAGTTTTGCGTGAGGCACAAAGAGACCAACGCAGGCAAGCAAGGCCGAAGCTGAAGAATCATGTGAGGAATTTCGCGGATTATGACGTGATTATGCTCGGCTATCCAAATTGGTGGGCAAGTATTCCAATGCCGATAGCGTCATTCCTTGAGGAGTATGACTTCAGCGGGAAAATCATCATGCCGTTCTGCTCTCATGGTGGCGGGCGTTTTGGGCAGAGTCTCACAGCAATAGCAAAACTTGCTCCGAATGCCGTTATTGCTGAGGGTTTATCGGTGCATTATTCCGGCGGAGGAAGGCTGAAAGATGATGTGCTAGAATGGATTTCTAACAGCAAATAATCCCCGAAAGAGACAATGAATATTGAACTGTGAAGGCTTGCCATTTAATCCCGGTGATGTTCATGTAGAGACGAAAACAGCTCAGATGGATGCGCTGATTATGTGGCTTGTTGTTGACAGCCTTCAGAGGCTACATACGATTCAGCGTTTCGTTGTTGAGGGCAGTCTGAGGCTAAAGGGGCTGGAAATCATGACAGAATGCAACGGGAAGAGATTCAGCCAGCTCTCACGGGAATTGCAGAGACGCATTGAGGAAACTGAAATTATCATACACAAGATAATGCCGGGAACTCCTGAAGCTGTGAGATATGAAATATTCAGCCGTGTCAACACAGGCGGAACTCCTCTTAACGCGCAGGAGATAAGACACGCAATGAATCCGGGATATTTTACGGATATGCTCGCGAGACTTGCTAGGAGTGATGAGTTCAAGAAAGCTGTCATAAAGGGAGTTTCATCAAAGCGCATGGAGGATCAGGAATGTGTATTGCGTTTCATGGCCTTCACATTATTTCCGCCGGATCATTACTCACGGAGGAAAGTTGATGATTTTCTGAATGAGGTTATGAGACTCGGTAACAGCCTTTCTCCAAGTCAAGCGGATGAATACGGAGAGCGTTTCCTTCGGGCAATGAGAGTGTCGCATGAAATATTCGGGAAAAATGCATTCCGAAAATATGACTCCACCAAGAAGTTCAACAAAGCACTTTTTGAGGCCGTGTCAGTGAACATAGGAAATCTCACGCCAGAAGAGCAGGAAACACTCATAGCTGGACGCATATCAGCCGTGAAGAAAATAAAAACCTTGCTCAAAAGCGACAATGAGTTCATAGCCTCAATATCGGAAGGAACTGGTGCATCTGCTAAAGTACGTTGCCGATTTATGAAGGTAAAAGCTGTATTAGAGGAAACCCTGCGAAGCCTAGAATTTTAACGCGCATAATTTATGGCAATGTAAAATTATGGCCGTGCCTGTGAAAATTCGCGGGCGCGGTTTTTTTTGTGAGGAGTGAAAGTTTATGTTAAGCGGAATATTCAATTTCATGTACTCATCCGGCGCAGTGAAATATCTCGGTGCGTTCTTATGGGGAGTCGCAAGCGTAATCCTCAGCCCATGCGGAATAAGCCTGATACCGTTAGTCGTTGGCTATGTCGCAAACACCGATACTCCCTCGCATTTCCGTGCGTTCAAGATTTCGTGCGCGTTCTGTTTGGGGATAATCATCAACCTAATGCTGATTGCCTTCATCACATCGGGAATAGGTGCGCTTTTGGGAGGCTATGAGAGATTCTTGACGCTCATAACTGCGGCGGTGTTCATCATCATGGGGCTTCACATAACGGGGCTTTTACGCGTGAAATTTCTGGGAATGTCCTCGCGCATTAAGGGTACGGAATCCCAGAGCATGAAGGGCGCAATAATTCTCGGCATAATTTCGGGGCTTGCTATCGGGCCTTGCAACATCGCATACGTTAGTCCAGTGTTATCGCTGGCAATGCATGAGGCTTCCAGCGGGATTATTGGAGCGGTTATGATGGTGCTGTGCTATGCGTTGGGATATTGCACGGTTCTGGTTTGCGCCGGGACATTCGCGCAAATATTCTCGTTCTACCTTCACAGCGATGAAGACAGTGTGCTTACTGGAATGGTGAAGGCAGTGAACGTGTTTTGCGGGCTGGCGTTAATCATCGGCGGAATATATATGATTAGCGAGGTGAGGTTCTAGCCCCCCTCACTTTTTCTCATGATGCAACACGATGAACCCCGCGGCGTTGCTGCTATTGAACTCTATCTCCATCATTACGCGCATGACACGCCCGGGGTGTTCTTTCAGCCATAATTCCCGGAACATCTTAGAGTCTTTCATCTCTGAACGCGAGTATGCTTTAGTGTCAATCTGGTAGATGTTCATATCCCCGTCATTGTTCATTTCGCATTCAAGAATCAGGCTGTCGAAACCATAACGGTATGTCGTCCCGGTCAATTTTTCGTCTTTATCGTAATGTTTCGTCGTGCAAATATAGCCATCAATCTCCCCGCTGGAAGTGTCAATGTTAAGGCTACTCAGTGGAAGCCGTGAAAGTACCTCATTGATTCTGGCAATGTCTGTTTCATCGCGTTCCGGGAAGCTGAACATCAAGCTGAAAGTGTTGGGGGCAGCATGACAGGTAACAACCGACATAAGTAGCATCACTACGAGAAGCACGAATAACGCAGAATATTTGACGAACATATTACTTCCTCCAATCTTGAAGCAAAGAAACCTGAGCGGCCTAATTACACTCAGGTCTCGCGCTTTCAATCTTATCCCATATCCGCCTCAGAGCATCCGCAAAAATCAGCTCTTTACCCGTCCAGCCATAAAGTATAGCAGTCCTGTAACCGTATTCAGGCACAAGAACATTCGTATATCCGGCTGTCTGTATGCAGTAAACGTTGACTTTTGGGTTGACCCTCTCGCGGTAAATCTTCACCAGCTTGTTCACGTCAATATACGGATAACAACCGCCCTCAATGCAGCATCCCAAAGCCCTGTAGCCTTCAGGATTCATGCCGTATAAGCCTCCATGCCCGGCCTGCATGTCTGAGTATATGAATATGTTATCCCAGTGCTGTTTTTTGTGAATTGCCTCGTCAAAGAACAGCCACACTCCGTTTTCAGTTGCTGTGCCGCAATATCTTCCGTTTCCGTTGACGTTGTTCAACTGTTCAAGAATCCCGGTGTCTTTGCTGATGTTGAACGTTAAGAGCATATCGCCAAATGGGAAAACGACTCCTTCATGCGAACTCATTGCACCAATAACAGCACTAAGATTCCCGATTGCAGCAACATTCATTGAGCCGTATTCAGATACGTGTGTGTTCAGCGCAGACCCGGAATTATCCGACAAAAACGCACAACGTCCCGGCATTTTCGGCAAATTCCCGCAGGATATATTCATGCATTCTTCAAGCGCAGACTTCACACGCTCAACCCAAGGGGCTTCTAACCGTCTAATTATTCTCCACGCAGAGAAATATCTAAACGGGAATTGCTTACCATTGGGGACTCCTGCCTTGAGAGATTCGAGAACGTCATTCAGGATATTTTCATCGCTGACTTCTGAGAATATTCCGCGAAGGTTACGCAACAAGGCCATGTGCGGAATACGTATAGTCCTGATGATTTCCTCCCAGCTTTTTCCCGTTGAACGTAGACGCTCCCATGTGTCTTGGCCTTCAGGCATTGGGACTCTTCCCTCGCGCATGAGTGTATCAACGAGGCTTCCTTTTGCGTGGCAGATTCTCACAGCATCAACGAGACCTATTCCGGCGTGGCAGTATTTCGACATGGAGTAAGCACTCATTGAGCCGATATTTTTCGCCCATGACCGTTTGAGGATTGCGGGAATTTTGCGCTTTGAGCCGTTTGAATGCAGCCAGTACTGAAGCTGATTGATTACGTCATCTCCACGCGACATTACTTGCTGGGAAATTTCCGCGAATTTGCCGGGATTTTCCGCCGTGAATGCCTCGCGGGCAGGGTGTTTTGCCGCCCTCACCATGATGATTTGAGGGTTGAGCCTCATCATATAGCGATCACGGAGTCCTGCGGCCCATTCAAGGACTCCGCCGAAATCATAGCTCAACGCGTCATCAATAGCCTTCTCCATGATCTGAGATGTTGTTTTGCCCTGAAAGTTATCCATAACGCTCAGGCTGTATTCAGCAAACAGGCGGTCAAGTCCGTATGTGCCATCGAGGATTGTCGCCTCTGAGTCTTCTCCGTGCCTGTAGTACTGAGGTTCACCGAAAATTGAGCTTGCGCTGACCATCTTCAGTGTTTCAAGCGGGCTAATGTTATATGACACTCCACCCATGAAGTTAACCACGGAGTCATGGCCGGGCATTTCTGAGTCAGACGAATGGGATTCAGTCTTGCTTTTTGCGCTGAACTCGTCCATGTACCTGAAGTATTCTGTTTCTGTAGTGGCGCATGTCCCTGTGTAATGTTCTATTGCCCAGTCTGCTATGTCGTTGAGGAGTTTTGCCTGCTCCGTGAGCCTTTGTGTTTCTTCGGGATAAAATGACTCGTAGATTTTCGCCCTCTCAAGAAGCACGGATGCTTCCTCACGGAGGCTTGCTGCTTCCTTAATGCGGAGTCCTTCAAGGATTTTCCTGCTGTGGCGTTTGATGTAACGGGCTTTCCTTGCTGATTTGCTTGTTCCGCGCCTTTGAGGTTTTGCGAGGGATTCTTCATCGGGTACAGATTTCTTCCTCATGAGCCGTGCCATTTCTATGCATTTTCTGCCTTGGTATGTCAATTTCTTTCACCTCGCTTCCTGTTTGACACAAGAAACCTTAACGGCATTCCGTCATCAGAATTGCTCTTGCGCGTCCGAATATCCCTATCATTTCAGGCTTCGTAAAGACCCCCGGCGAGGTATGGCCTTCAGGCAGTCTCAACGCTCAATGCTTTTCCGTGCCAGTAATGCCAGCTCCATGCATCTGTGGAATATGATAGCCTTAACGAGATATGCCCGCAATAAACTGTAGGTTTAATGACAATACGTTATGTGGCTGGTAAAATTTCTCACGTGTTCAGGGGAAAGGCAATCGGACTTCTGAATACAGCATCGCAGCGGTTTTCATGACTGCATCTATTATATCGACAGACATTCAAATTCGCGGAGTACCGGGGCAGCACGGTTACAGCTGCAAACGTTCCAAGTGCGTTATCACCTGGCGGCCTGACGTATTCAGGAGCGGCGGACGCAGAAATGTATACGCCAACCTGTCATGAATGGTATTCGCGGTGCGAGCGTATATTCCAGCGTCTGAACTTGGAGGAACATTTCCGGGTTCAGGCGTTTTTTGTTGTGCTGTGATTGTGATGGGGAATTGCTTTGAGCGTGTGAGGTTTGTTGCGTGGAATGTGAAATGTTGAAGGCCACCCTCGACTCAGGGCAGCCCGTCAAAAAGCTATGCGGCAGGCCAAGAGATCTCCCTGTCCTCGTACACAAGGAGATCCTCAATCTTCACACCAAGAAGGTGCGACAATGCAAGGAGGTTATCCACGGCGGGGAGGCATTCTCCGCGCTGCCATTTGTATATGGCCTGTGGGTATTCAAAGCCGAAATATTCCTGAAGGTCTCTCACTGTGAGGCCGGAGTCTTTGCGGAGGGTCTCAATCCTGCGTCCTGTCTCACGCACATCAATAACTGGAAAAGTCGACTTGAGAGTCATTATTGCTCCTCCTGATTTTGACGTGGTTGTAATTTTTGGGGATATCGTAATGTTTATGTGAAGTCCAATTTTCAGCGAATAGCAAATTTTAGCATACAGGAAACAAACGCGCAATAAATTTCTACACCGTAAAAGTAAAACCTGAGCAGGCATCCTTCACCCTCTCAGGCCCAAACAAGCGTCTTAGAATCCGCGGACGTTCACTTTTTCCGTGTCCAATATCTCGAAGTGGCTTCCTCTGCGCTGCTCTATGTCGTCCCAGAACCTGCGCACTTCGTCAGCGAACAAAAGCTCTTTCCCAGTCCACCCGCAAAGTATTGATGACCTATAACCATACTCTGGCATTACTGCGTTGGTGTAGCCCGCTGTCTGGACACATACCACGTTCAGCCAAGGGTTGACCCTCTCGCGGTATTCCCTCACGACTTCATTGATGTCGATCCGACCCCTTCCTCTCCATGCTCCCATTTTCTTGAAGGCCGCGGGGCTTATGCCGAATGTGGGCTTCGAACTCGTCTGCATGTCAGAGTATATGAAGATGTTATCCCAGTGCTGTTTCTGACATACAGCGTCCCTGAAGAATGCGTATAATCCGCTCTCGGTCGACATACCGCACTCCATGCCTATGCTGTTTACGAGCCGGGCCTGCTCAAGGACTCCCCCCTCACGGCTTATCGGTACAGCACTCAGTTTGTTGCCGAAAGCATACACCGTGCCTTTCTCCGAACGGATTGCCCCGATGACGCTGCTTAGGTTGCCGATTTCGGCCATGCTCACGCTTCCATGCTCTGAGGTGTGAGTGTCCCAAGCCGAGCCTGAATTGTCGGTGAGGAACGCGCTGCGCCCGGGAATTTCCGGGAGGTTCTCGCAGGATATAGTGATGCATTCTTCAAGGGCAGCCTGCACTCTATCATGCCACGGAAATGCTCTCTCTATCACGTCCCAGAGCCACGAGTCTTTTTCGTCCTCAAAAATTTTCCACGCCCTATAATATCGGAACGGGAACTGCTTTCCTCCTCTCACGCCACGTTTGAGGAGTTCGAGAGCGTCTGACAGAGTTTCTTCGTCCTTGACCTCGCGGAATATTCCTCTGAGATTACGGAGCAAAGCCATGTGAGGCATCTTGATTGTGCGGAGGATTTCCTGCCAGCTCATCCCGGAAGCCCTGAGACGTTCCCATGTGTTTTCGCCTTCCGGCATTGGGACTTTACCCGTCCTCATGAGAGTATCAACGATAGGCCCTTTCGCGTGGCATATTCTTACGGTGTCAATGAGGCCTGTCCCGGCGTTAGCGTATTTCGACATCGAGTAAGCATCCATTGAGCCGATATTGCGCGCCCATGAGCGTTTGAGGACTGGAGGGATTCCCTTCTTTGACCCACGGACTGAGAGCCAGTATTCCAGCTGATGAATCACATCATCGCCGCGGGTCATGATTCTTTGCGCGTAATCCTGGAATTTTCCCGGGTTTTGGCGCGTGAAGTCCGGCCTGTTTTTATGGACAGAAGCCCTCACTATGATAACCTGCGGATTTAGCCTCATGAGGAAGCGCGTGCGGAGCTCAACAGCCCACTTAAGCGTCCCCTCAAAGTCGAACTCCAGCGAGTCATCTATGACCTTCTCCATGACCTGCGAGGCCGTGAGCCTGCTGAAATAGAGAGCCATCCTCTGGAAGTATTCATCCTCAGCCCGTAAATGCTTCTTCTTGCGCCTAGTGTCGTCGTAATACATGATGCGGGCATCGTTCTCCCAGCCTATGCCGTAGATTGAGTCGAAATTATCGGGGGCTTCATTGTCGCCTTCACGGTAATACATTGGCTCGCCAAATATTGACCCCGCGCTTATGAGCTTGAGCGTGTCGAGTGGGGTAACCATCCTGTATGAGACTCCGCCCATGAAGTTTATATCCCGCGTACGGTCAGCAACAGAACGCCTGAAATAACTGTACTCCCAACTTTGACTCCATGCCGTGCGATAATTGCTGAAATACCAGTATCTGCTGTATCTATCATATCCCCAGAGAACCGGAGGGAAAGAAAGATGCTGTGCCTTGCGCTGAGGAGGCATGAAAGGATGAAAAAAACAGTGTCTCCAACAGTTCCAGTGAGAGCGACGCTCCCGCCAATTCCTGCGCCTGCGGCTGATGGTGTCTTCACGTTCCCATGCCACCAGCTCAGCGGCCTCCGTCTTGAGGTCTTCCGCCTGAGTCCTGAAATATTCCGCCGTCTCAGGGCTGTAACTCTCGCAGTAAGCTGCCTGCCTGAGCATCTCTTCAGCCTCAGCGGTGAGTTCTGCGGGTTCTTCGCCCGTGTAGTTCCAGTAGTATCCGCCGGGAGTCTTGACCCTAGTCCGCCATCCTCCGCCGCCCCTGTGCCTCTGAGGCCTTGCGTCGCGCTCATCAAGCAGGGATTTTTTCCTCATCTGCCGGTTAAGTTCGTCTAATTTCCTGCCTCTGTGTGCCATTCTTGTTTTCACCTCCTCCCGTTTTGACGCATAGAGCCTTAACGGCAGCCCATCATCAGAATCCCGTATGCCCGTCCGTAGAATCCCTATCATTTCAGGTTCCGCAAAGATGCCCGGCGAGGTAGGCCTTCAGGCAGTCTCAACGGACAACGCTATTTTGAGTCAGCGATGCCAGCTCTGTGTGTCTTGTGGGGGAATGTTGCGTGAGGAATGATAGACCTTAACACGCAAGCCCGCAATAAACTTCTGGTTTAATGACAATGGGATAACCTGAGTGTAAAATTCTCAGCGTTTCAGCCGGAAAGCAACAATCTGGCGGGAACAGATGCCGATGCGGATTTCATGACTGCATCTGACTTTACAGTATTCACTCGATTATTTTCGCGCTCCTTCGGGAGTTGCCATGAAAAACATTCACGGCATCTTCATTTCTTTCCTGACGAGAGGAGGCGGCGGCAACATTATGACTGATTTTGTGCTGGATTTCAGGTTTGACCGGGAAGAAGAAGAGAATCTTGACTACATCAACCGGGCATTGTCGGGGCTTCCGCTGTCTAAGGTTTATTTCAGGGACTTGAGCGTACGCCTAGATGTGTCATTGCCAAGAGCTGATTATAGCAATTACGAGGAGGCTGTCCGCAACAATCCGCCGTCATACAGCTACAAACTCGGTGACGTATACTTGGACTGCACTTCGTCCAGCAATGAGGAGTCTTACTTTTTCCAGATAGATGCAAGCATCCGCAAACTGGCCGACGCGAGTAAGATGCGTGATGAATGGCAGGAGGAACACCCCGGCCTCCAGCCCGCGGACTGCATGAGGATTGATTTCGGGGACAACCTGTATGCAAAAGATATATGCGTATTCGTTGTACTCTACCGCAAGAAGACAAACGGGGATGATTAGCTGGTGAAACTTTTCGGCAGTAACAGAGGCCAATACGGTTTTCCCAACTACAGATGGCCTCGCAGAATTTATTTCTTGAAGGGGGAAGGATTTGAGTCATGGAGACAAAATTTGTGCTGACCCTCGATTTCGGCAAAGGGGCGTAGGCTACATTAATCAGGCGTTGGCAGGTATTTGTTTTGAGGAGTCAGAAGGCCACCTTACAGTGCAATATGCTAAGAAGGTTGACGGCAAAACAATTACGCTCGACACGCCACTATACAGTTACGATTTCAACAAGATTTCCTTCTCATGCACTCCGGCCAATGAGGAAGAGAGTCATTATTTCCAGATTGATGCCATTGTCCGCGAAAAAATAGAGTTCAAGGACTTCCTTGACGAATGGAAGAATGAGCATACTGACTGCCAGAATGGATGCGGTCTTATGATTGGCTTCGAACAATATCCTGACGTGAAAAATTTGTGCGCATATATCATCATGTACCGCAAGAAAACAAGCGGTGAGTAATTCACACTAATCGGCAAAAAAAAACAGGCCCGCAAACTTTCACGAGCCTGCAAAACTTCCACATTAACGCAACGACAAAGCATATACCGCCACAAGGATCACAAGCCCCGCAATAGTCGCAGCAGGCCACACCATAAGGCACAATACCCCCGCCACTAACAGCAGCAGCCTCATCACGAGATTCAGCGGCTTCCTGATATACCCCATCCACATATACGCGAACGCAAACACAGCACCGACTCCGCTAATGACAGCCCAGCCGATTTCAGCCCATGAGCCTTGCATGAGAAGCCCAGGGTCATAGCAGAACGCAAACGGCACAACATACGCCAAGAATCCAAGTTGCATTGCCTGGAAGCCCGTTTTGTTGGGATTCGAGTCGGCGATTGAGCTTGCAGCATATGCCGCCAAAGCTACAGGAGGTGTGATGTTCGAGATTATCGCGTAATAGAACACGAACATATGAGCCGCTATAGGAGGAAATCCCAGCTTCACGAGGATGGGCGCACCCAATGCCGCCGCAAGTATGTATGCTCCCGTTGTGGGCAGTCCCATTCCGAGCAATGTCGCAATCAGCATCACCAGCACAAGCGCAAGAAGTCTCATGTCGCCAGCGAACGAAATCACGAACCCTACAAGTTTTCCTCCGATACCAGTTAATGACACAGCACCGAGTACGAGTCCTGCTGTGGCACATGCTACACACACTAACGGTATACCCCTCGCGCCCTGTTCTATTGCGTCGATAAATTCGCGGGTATTCATTCCGGGATTGAACATTGAGGCGATTAGCATATACGCTCCAACTATCACGAACTGCATACCCGGCTTCACGCTGTCAGCTATTTCCGGCCTCAAAGTGAAGAACGTTCCAAGCCCCAATGAAACCAGCGCGACAATTACGGCCATGATTTTTTGCGTTGATGTAGTCTCAGG
>JAFSKY010000105.1 GCA_017448685.1 Synergistaceae bacterium | reverse complement strand
TGAAATCCCCGCAGATCTCGCTGATGAAGCAGCCTCAGCACGTGAAGCCCTCGTTGAAGCTGCCGTTGAGATGGATGATGCTCTCATGGAGAAATATCTTGAGGGTGAAGAAGTATCACAGGCTGATTTTGAGCGCACATTGAAGCAGGCAATCGCCACAAAAAGAATCATGCCAGTGTTCGCACTCTCAGCAACGGCTAATATCGGCGTTCCTCAGTTCATGGACTTCATAGCCGACTATTTCCCATCACCCGTTGACATTGGAGCAGTTGAGGCAAGCGGCGGTGTGAAGGCTGAACCAAAAACTGACGCTCCGTTCTCGGCTCTGTGCTTTAAGGTCATGGCCGATGCTTTCGTAGGCAAACTGTCATTCATCCGCGTTTATTCCGGGACTCTCTCGTCTGAGGGCAGCAACATCTACAACGTCGGCAAGGGAGAAGATGAGCGTATATCCTCATTCAAGCTCATGACGGGTAAAGACGGTAAGGACGTGAAAGAAGTCATAGCTGGCGACATCGTAGCTATACCGAAACTGCAAAGCGCAAAAGTCGGACATACGTTAGCGACAAAGGGAGGATTCTCAGCGACATTCCCGGCGATTGAGTTCCCCAAGCCTGTGTACAGCGTTGCGGTTATCGCAAAGACACGCGCAGACGAGGACAAACTCGGCTCGGCAATATCACGAGTCCTTGAGGAAGATTGCTCGCTTACATTCGAGAAGAACGCCGAAACTCGCGACAATGTTTTATCCGGCATGGGAGATATGCACATCAACATAGTGCTGTCGAAGCTGAAAGAACGCTACAATGTTGACCTTGACACGAGGACTCCGCAAGTGCCTTACCGCGAGACAATCCGCAAGATGTCAGAAGCTCAGGGTAAGCACAAGAAGCAATCCGGCGGGCATGGCCAGTATGGAGACGTGTACATACGCTACAGGCCGTTGGAGCGCGGCGAGGGCTTCAAGTTCATCGACAGCGTTGTTGGCGGGGCAGTTCCGCGTAACTTCATTCCGGCGGTCGAGAAGGGACTCAGGGAGTACATGGTTGCAGGGCCTCTCGCGGGATTCCCGGTTGTCGATTTCAGCGCAGAGTTGTACTACGGCTCATATCACGATGTTGACAGCTCCGAAATGTCATTCAAGCTCGCGACTCGTCTGTCATTCCGTAAGGGCATCATGGACGCTAACCCTGTGCTGCTTGAGCCCGTTATGGACGTTGAAGTTACTGTGCCGGATCAGTTCATGGGCGATGTTATGGGCGATTTCAACTCAAGGCGCGGTCGTGTTATGGGCATGGAGGGACATGGAAAGCTCCAGGTCGTCAAAGCTCAGGTGCCACTCGCTGAAATGTTCAGATATGCTACGGATCTGCGTTCTATGACTTCTGGCGAGGGGTCATTCTCGATGGAGTACTCACATTATGAGGAAGTTCCCGGCGACATAGCCAAGAAGGTTATTGCGGCGCACAAGAAAGAGGACGAAGAAGAAGAATAGCGATGAAACATTTTCCCTCCTGATAATGAATCGGGGGGGATTTTTTTGTCATGTCATAAGCAAAATTTTCATGAAAGGCTCTCACAAAATGAACTCTGGAACTGAATTGTCAAGTCAAGTCAACTTATGGTCTGCTTCCCGTCAAAAACTCTACCAACTAACTTTTGTAGCATTAAGTGTTCTCAGCATAATTTACCTGTTCTTCTTCAGCAGGGCAGTAGATTATCTCTTGTGCGATCTCGAAACACAGTGGCGTGTTTGCGCCTATACTCTTAGAGGGGTAGACATATACGCACTCAGGGGCAGTGATGACTTCATCCCGGAGATTGGTTACATTTACGTTGGCTTCCACGCTTCACCTTGGGGCTGTCTCCTGGAGAACGTGTTTTACGGCGGCTTCCTGAGTTACGAGGCGGCAAAAGCATACTTCATCACCGTAAATCTCACAATCTTGCTCACAGCCTCACTTGTTCTGCGGGCAAAAGCAACCTCTCTGAATGTCGGTAGCTGGGCGTTCATTCTCTCATTGTTCTCGTTGGATTTCTTCGCGTCAGTATCAATGGGCAATGCTGGTGGGATGATTTGCGCGTTTCTGCTTATTGCGTGGCTCATCTGTGATGATCATCCATATATCGCCGGGGTTCTTGTTGCCTTCGCGATGGTCAAACCTCAAGTTGCGCTTATAGTGTGCGTGATGTTTCTCATGATGAGGCGGGTCAAGCCCCTGATTACGGGTGCGGTTGTCGACATCTCCGCATGGTTCGCCGTGTCTTTGCTGACCGGGAAGGGAATGTTCGAGCTTCTGCGGGAATTCCTGTTCATGTCGTCCGAAAAGGTAGGTACTCCGTTTTCCGCCGGGATATTCACGATTATGTTCGACAATTTCATGTACGCCACATATGCCAGCATGATAGCGGGCGTGATATTCGTTGCTGTACTATATGCCCTCCTGCCGCGAAATATGCCGGAAATGTTCAAGATATATCCTGCATTCATGGCCGTAGCATTTTGGTGCTACTCGCAAGCTAACGACAATTATGTTCATGTGCTTCCGGCGTGCGTTTGCGTTTGGTTGTTGACGCTGGGCAATAAGCGTTTGCTGTGGCTACTGTGCGCGATGTGGTGTTCTTTCGGACTACATATTAGAAGTGGGATACGGAGGCTCATAATGCTTGCTGACCCTGTGCTTACTTACGGGGATTCAGCGAGATTTGCAATGACTCTCTATGAGCTTGTCATAATCGCAATCGGTTTCATGATCTGCGTTGAGCTGAGACGCATATACGGAGGCGCGGACTCATGAGCCACAAAACAGCCCTCATCATTGGTGCAGGCCCGGCAGGACTCACAGTGGCATATGAGCTTCTCAGCAGGTCAGGTGAGTATGAAGTCTTCGTGTTCGAGGAAAGTACATGCATGGGAGGAATCTCACGTACTGTGAATCATAACGGTAATCGCATGGATATGGGCGGACATAGATTTTTCTCGAAAGTCCCAGAAGTGAATCAATGGTGGGAGAAAATACTGCCTTCACAGGGGGCATTGCCTTATGACGACAAAATATTAGGCCGAAAATCACGCGTAACACCCGGAGGCCCCAACCCCGATAAAACAGACCGCGTAATGCTCATACGTAGCAGGCTCTCACGCATATTCTTCAGGCACAAATTCTTCGATTACCCCGTCTCACTCAAATTCAGCACGATAAAGAGTATGGGTTTGCTGACGACAATCGAGGCAGGCTTCAGCTACATGATGAGCGCGATTCGCAAGAGGCCGGAAAAATCCCTTGAGGACTTCTACATAAACAGGTTCGGCAGAAAATTATACTCAATGTTTTTCGAGAACTATACCCAAAACTTATGGGGCAGGCATCCTTCAGAGATTTCGCCGGAATGGGGTGCGCAAAGAGTCAAGGGACTCTCAATCATGGCGATAATCCGCGATATTCTGGGCAAAATGTTTCACGTGAAATCCCGCAAAGTTGAGACCTCACTTATTGAAGAGTTCGCATATCCCAAATTAGGGCCGGGACAACTCTGGGAAATCACAGCGGATGAAATAAGGCGCATGGGCGGAAAAATCATCACAGGCGCAAAAGTTACTGGCTTTCACAGGGCGGGAAATATCATTGACAGCCTCACATACGAGAAGGACGGCGTAACATTAACGGCTCAAGGGGATATTGTTATTTCGTCAATGCCCGTCAAAGATCTCATCGCGGGAATGAATGACGTACCAGAAAGAGTAGCATACATAGCTTCCGGGCTTCCCTACAGGGATTACATGACAGCAGGAGTCCTCGTGAAATCGCTCAAGCTGAAGAATGAGACTAGCATAAAGACTCTTGGCGGCATAATCCCGGACAACTGGATATATATTCACGAAAAAGGCGTGAGGATGGGACGCATTCAGGTGTTCAACAACTGGTCGCCCTACATGGTGAAAGACCCCAAAAATACAGTGTGGCTTGGACTGGAATATTTCTGCTCCGAAGGCGACTCGTTATGGTCGATGAATGATGAGGATTTTTCCCGCATGGCCGCCGGAGAACTGGTGAAGATGGGCATGATTGAATCTCCCGAAGATGTCATTGACTCACACGTTGAGCGCGTCAAGAAAGCATACCCCGCGTATTTTGACACGTACGCATATATGGATGAGCTGAGGCGATTCCTTGACGGCATGACGAATCTTTACTGCATTGGGCGCAATGGTCAGCACCGTTACAACAACATAGATCACTCAATGTGTACGGCGTTTGAGGCAGTGAGGAGCATACTCTCAGGGAGCAACGACAAGTCAAATGTCTGGAATGTGAACACAGAAAAGGAATATCACGAAAGCAAATAGCACAGTCCCTCCTGTTACGATGGCAGGAGGGATTTTTTCACGCCTAGAGGAAGAAATACCGTATCACAAAAAGCAATGCCACCAACGCAACACCAAGTAACCCGAAAAAGAACACATCCCCCATAAACGATGCACGTTTGCCAGATTGCTCAGGCTTGGGTTGTTCCTTCACGCGAATCTTTATGTCCTTCGTTATGGCAATATATCCACGTATCTCATCGCTGATTTTCACGTATATCATCTTTTTCCCCTGAGTTTCTTTTATTTCCTCAATCGGGAAAAGAGGCTCTATGTTGTTCTCCTCAAGATATTTGTTCACCAGCGCGCTTGTTCCTTCACCTTCAATCTTTACGCCGATAATATCTCCCGGCACAACTTCAGATGACGGCTTCCCGCTTACAGGGTCAATCTGCGGTGTACATTTTATGATTGTTCCCTCAAAGTTACCTTCCTTCTTGGCTTCTTCCTTTTCACGCTCTTCACGCTCGGCCTTCTCTTTCTCTTCCTGCTCACGTTTCTGCCTGGCTAATTCTTCAGGCGTGGGGGGAAGGGGCTTGATGATTTTCGCCCGCTCAAGCTCAGAACGCGCAACAGGTTCTGCCTCAGTCGTCGCTGTGAAGACACACTGCGCTACAGTCTCAAAGCTCCTGCGTACTATGCTCTCAAACTGACGGAGCTTTACCCGCGTGTAATTCTCATACAGCTTTTTCTTCTCGTCATTGGTGAGAATCTCTTTCAGCTTTGAGTGCAGTTTTTCGCCCCAATCTTTGTCGAGAGGTCCCATTGTGGGAAGGCTCTTCACGAAGTTGCGCCAGTCCTTTGACACTTCCGGAATACTCGCTGTAGTTGCGTAAGGCTTTGCCAGCCAGAAAACCTGAAACACCGTCCGCCCTGTAGCACCGTCAAATATCACGCAGAATCCTCCGCCCATGTCGCCGCGTGAAGGTGTGAACGTTGATTTGAGCGCGAGAAATTCGGGGGTATCGTTCTTCTTTACGGGTTCAGCAGGGGCAGCATCAGGGATTTTTTCCGGGCGTGTCTCTGTTTGCTCGGCTATGTCTCTTACGTCAACAATGTTAGTGATTTCGTCAGGCATGATATGTTTTACCTTGCTGAATAGCTTTTTGCGCTCCATGATTTTCCGCGAGGCATTTCCCCTGAGACAACTTCAAGGTAGCGGCTCATGCAGTGTGGGCATTTTCTGTATGGGGACGAAGGGTCAGCCTCAAACTCTTTCTTGCATTCAAGGCATCTGAATTTAGCCATAATGAATCCTCCGTGAAAAAATTTGTGAATGTGAATGATTTGCATTATAGCCCGCAAAATCTTTATGGGCAAATGAACGCGTTACAGGCTGAAATATGTGAGGCAAAATCCGAAATATTTACGTAATTTTTTTCTGGCAGAATTAATTATAATATCCACAATTTCACACCACATTAAAATTTATTGCCTGCACGAAAATTTTTATCCGGGAGGCTGTCTCATTGAGGCTCAAGAAGTTTCTGACGGTCATATTCATATTCGCTCTGGCTGGTACTGGTAGCGCGTCAGGGATATATTATGATGCTCCAACATTCTCGCCATACAAAGCCGGGTCAGTGAGGCGCGAAATCCTCAGTGATGCCCTTGCGGAGGTCAATTATGCCCGGTGGATTGCAGGAGTTCCGAACAATGTTACGCTCAATGAGGAATACACACGCCGCGCCCAGATGGGAGCTGTTCTGCTTGACGCTGTAGACACACTCACCCATGAGCCGCCCAAGCCCGATGACATGCCAGAAGAATTTTACGCACTCGGATATGACGCGACATCTCACGGAAATATAGCGGTCGCTAAAGTCTACAGGGGCAATGAGGTTCGCGGGAATCTCAATCTCATTGACACAACAAAAATGTACATGGAAGACACAGACGGCCATAACGTTGGGGCAGTAGGTCATAGAAGGTGGCTGATGAATCCGCGATTGAAGCAAGTCGGATTCGGAATAAGTGAACGCCGCGGGTATTCAGTTACGTATGTGATTGAGTCATTCCGCATAAAGAGGAATCAGCTCACGGAAGCAGAATACGCAGAATATCTTGACTGGATGAAATGGCCTATACCTGATGAGTTCATCACGTGGCCTTCATGCAAGCACCCTCACCCTTTGAGCTGGTTCGAGGCAAAAACAGCTTGGTCTGTTACGCTGGACAGCAACGTATTTGACGACTGCAAGCCCGGCCATGTTGGAGTGGTAATGACGAGGCTTGATGATGGTCGTATGTGGAGATTCGGCAATGCTGGCAACAATGGGTATTTCGAGATTGCTCCGTCAAAGGTCGCGTATGATGAATGCCTGATATTTTGCCCAGACAACTTGAAGGAATACAGGCGCGGTGAAATGTGGAAGGTTGAAGTTTATGGTTTGTCGCGCAAGGACGGCAAGCCCGGCAATCTGTCATACACAGTATCTTTCACGGACTGAAACAGAAGGGGGATTCGTCATGCTGGGGAAACGTTTTGCGGTTATAGCGTTTGCGGTGGCGGTGCTGTTTACTCCGTCAGAATTATGCGCTTCAGACATTTACGACTATGAGCCGTCATTCTCGCCGTATTACGCTGGGGCGGTCAAAAGCTCGGTGCTTTATGACGCTCTCGATGAGCTGAACTATATACGCTGGCTGATTGGAGTCCCCAACAACGTAACACTCAACGCTGAATACACTCGCAAAGCCCAACATGGTGCAGTCCTCCTTGACGCATTGAACACCCTCACTCACACCCCCGGCAGGCCGTCAGACATGGATACGTCATTCTATGAGCTTGGCTATGACGCGACAACACACGGAAATTTAGCCGTTGCGCAGATGCATCAAGGCTCGCAGGTTTACGGGAATATGAGCCTGAGCTACAGCACAAAGATGTACATGAATGACTCTGACAGCAGCAACATTTCAGCAGTAGGTCATAGAAGATGGCTCATGAATCCGCGGCTGAAACAAACAGGCTTCGGGATAAGCACACGCAGGGGATATGCAGTTACGTATGTGATTGAGGAATACGGCAGGGAAATTACAACGCAGGAAGAATACGCCCGCTATCTTGAGTGGCGGAAATGGCCGATTTCGGATGAATATATCACATGGCCGACAAACAAGCATCCTCATCCGCTGACATACTTTGAGGGCAATACAGCATGGTCGGTTACGCTCAACAGTAATGTGTATGACGAGTGCAACGCTTCATCCGTGAGAGTGAGATTGACGAGGCTTGCGGATAATGCAACGTGGAATTTCGGCGCGTCCGAGAATGGCGGGTATTTCACCGTTGCTGACTCTGGAGTGGCATATGACGAATGCATAATTTTCCGGCCTAATGGTGTTTCAGCCTACAATAACGGCGAAATGTGGCGTGTTGAAGTCTCTGGGCTGAGGCGCAAAGATGGCGGAATGGGGAATATCTCATACACAGTGCAATTCACATCCTCACTTACAGGGCATGAGGAACAAGACAACACCCAGGATACCCCCGTAAACAGGCAGGAAATCCATCACTATTATCACGATGACCGCGATAAAGAGTACTGGTGCAACTCATTATCCGGGGCATTCCCGGCGTTTATGTTGTTGCTGATTTTCGGAATCCCGCGCAAAAAGAAGTAATGCGCTGGAAAATATATATCCATTTCAGGAGGTAATCTTTTCACCATGAAGAAGCATGTTGTATTTATCGCAGCGGCTTTATTCGCAGTATCGGCAATCGCGGCTTTTGCGGCGACGGACGCTCTTGTGGGTGCTTGCATCTACAAGTTTGATGACTCATTCATGACAGGCGTTCGCAATGCAATGCGCGCAGAGATGGACAGGCAGGGCGGAGAGCTTGAAATCGTTGACAGCCAGAACCGCCAGCCTACCCAGAATGACCAAGTTGACGCGTACATCTCCAAAGGTGCAAATGCCCTCATCGTGAACCCTGTTGACCGCACAGCAGCACAGCCCCTCATGGAGAAGGCCAAAGCTGAAGGTCTCCCAATCGTATTCATCAACCGTGAGCCTTATGCCGAAGTCATGAACGCTTACGACAAAATCTGGTACGTAGGCGCAAAGGCTGAGGAGTCCGGCACACAGTCAGGGCAGATCATCGCTGACTACTTCAAGGCCAATCCCAAAGCTGACCGCAACGGCGACGGCAAAATCCAGTACATCATGATTCGTGGCGAGCAGGGACATCAGGACGCTACACTCCGCACAGAGTACTCAATCAAGGCCATCAAGGATGCAGGTTTCGAGGTCGTCGAGCTCGGCAATGACACCGCCAACTGGGACAAAGTTCAGGCAACCGCAAAAATGGAAGGCTTCATTTCTTCCGTAGGTATCGTCAACATTGAAGCAGTCCTCGCCAACAATGATGATATGGCACTCGGCGCAATTGAAGCTCTCAAAGCTGAAGGCTACAACACGGGCGACCCCGCAAAATATGTTCCTGTAGTAGGCGTTGACGCAACAGCACCCGCACTCGAAGCAATGAGCAAAGGCGAGCTTCTCGGCACAGTTCTTAATGACGCAGATAATCAGGGCTTCGCAGCAGTAAGAGTCGCAGTTGTCGCAGCAGATGACAAACCCGTAACTGAAGAGTCAATCGGCTACAAGATCACCGACGGAAAATATATTTGGATTCCTTATCGTCCTGTAACTGTTGACAATTACAAAGAGTTCATGAAATAAAATGTGAAATTTTCAGCCCCCGTTGAATTAGCGCGGGGGTTATTTTCTTTATTAGTGAAAGAGGTGATTTTCCTTGCGTAAAAGTTTTGTATTAGCATTTATCTTGATTCTTGCAGTAGTCTCATGTTCTCACGCACAAGAAATAAAAATAGGCGCGTGCATTTACAGATTTAATGATGCCTTCATGCTTAGATTCCGTAACGCAATGGCCGAACAATCACAGAAAGAAGGCGCAATAATTAATTTCTCCGACGGCCAAGACGACCAGAACACGCAAAATGCCCAGAT
>JAFSKY010000104.1 GCA_017448685.1 Synergistaceae bacterium | reverse complement strand
ATTACACTTCAAGGAGGTTTCTGGCAACATGAAGTTTGTCAGGTATGTGTTTCATGGCTCTTCGTCTCCGTGTCCCGGCGGAGGGAAGAGGCGTTTTGCGTTCGGGGGGTTGGTGTTGCTTCTGGCATTGGCCGTCGTGATTGGTGGGTATGGGGCTGCGTTCGCGGGGACTATTCTAAAGTATATTACATCTGAGGGGCAACTTAACAGCACCGAAACTGAAGATGGCAACATAAAAAGTGTCTCAGGTAACGCATGGCCAAGTACTTTAGCGGACAATGATTACATCACTGTTTCAGATACTCAAGCTGTCGATGCAATCACACTGAACAATACCGTGAACTTGATTCTCTACGATGACGCAAGCCTCACAGTAACAGAGGGTATTGTCATAGCAGGCGGCAAGACTTTGAATATCTATGTCGGCAAAAGCGATGCAAGTCAAGTTAGTGATATTACTGGTTCAGGCGCACTCAATGTTACTGGTGCTGCAGATACCCCGGGTATCAGCCTTGCGTCAGATGCAAGCAGTGGTGCTACTGTCAACATCTACGGCGGCGTAATCAAAGTGAAGGCTGGAACAGGTGCTAACGTAGCTCCTGTTACGACAGCTGAAGGATCAGATGCCAAGAAGATAGAAGTAACAATAGGTGATAACGTAAAAACCCCTGAAAGCAGTCAGACTCTCACATACGCAGTAACGGTTACGTTCGATGCCAACGGCGGACATGTTCAGAATGATGAGAATACTACCACAGCGACAGCGGAAGCCACATTCGAGGTTAAGAATGATACACAGAACCCCGGAGCTAGTGAAATCCCCACACCCGCATCAACATTCGTGAAGACAAACTACACAAAGGTAGATGGATGGTTCGCGAGTGCAAGCGATGCTAATGCGTATAACGCATCAACAACCCCTATAGCGAAGAACACAACCCTCTATGCCAAGTGGACACCTGACACTACAGTTTGGGGTCAGGTAGATGGTGATGGTGCTCTTGACGGTAGTGACACAAAACCTTGGAAAATCTCCAATGTAGAAGGCTGGAATCTTCTTGCTGAGGAAGTATCCAATGGCAGCGAGTTGCACTATGACAATCAGGCCTTCCAACTTCAAGATGACATCACAGTCACAACCCCCATCGGCACAGGTGATGATCACGCCTTCTTAGGGACATTCGACGGCAATACCCACAAAATCACGTTCACCCCTGCTGCGGCGTTCGACACAGCAGAGGGCTACATTGCTCCGTTCGCATATGTAAAGGCAGCTGATAGTACTACAGCGACCATCAAGAACCTTACGGTTGACGGCACAATTACGGTAACCCAAGGCACAGCTGGAGGGATTATCGGCCATGCTAGTGGGGAGGCAACGGTTGCGGTTGAGGATTGCGCTTTTGTCGGACAGATAAAGGCCACAGAAGATGACTCCACTGCCAAAAAAGTAACAGCTGGCGGCTTTGTCGGCGCGAATGGAGCTACAACGCTCACAATAAGCAACGGGCTGTATGCTCCTGTGGCGCGTGGAGATAATGCTTATGCTCCTGGAGGCGAGAACACAGCAACGTTTGTTGCAACAAGTAGCACATTCACTCCTACGAATAGCTACTACACTGAGGAACTCGGCACAAAAACTCAGGGCAAGCAGGGCTATACGGTGAGCGGGGCTACAGGTGATTCAGCGGTTACGGTAGCACTTGACAATAGCAGTGCGGCAGGTCTGACCTACGACAACACGATTTATGCCGGAGCAAGCGACGTACTGACCCTGACGCTTGCGGGAAGTGATACGGGCTACACAGCGGCTTATGGTGAAACGTCCATATCGGATGAGAGCTTTACAGAAGCGAGCGGCAAATACACACTGACGCTTCCCGCAGTGCTGAATGCAAACGTAACAATCAGCGCAAAGGCCGCAACCCTCGCAACGATTTTCTACGTGGATGCGAGCGGTGCAAAACAGAGTACGACCACATACACCGCAATCACCGACCAAACAACACTCAATGCGGGCTGGTATGTCGTCAACAACGCTACCACAGAAATCACAAACGCAATCACGGTAACAGGTGCGGTGAATCTCATTCTCTGCGATGGCGCAACCCTCACAGCGAAAGGCGGCATCAAAGTTGAAGGCGATGGCAACAGCTTGACGATTTACGCAGGCACAACAAATTCAGAGACTGAAGCCTCAGCCATCACAGGCGGAACGCTTGTTGCAGGTGAGACTAAAACGGCCAATCAGGCGGGAATCGGTGCAGGCACAACTAACACAGCTACCGGGAACATCACCATTAACGGCGGAATAATCACAGCCACAGGCGGAGAGGGCGCACCTGGAATCGGTTCGGTTGGCACTGTATCGGGGACTGATAGCAGCACAGTTACCATCAACGGTGGTACGGTTACGGCTACTGCTGGTACTGGTGATAATATTGCGGCCATTCAGGCGGGAACGGTCAGTGTGAAGTCTGCAACGGTGAATAGCGTAGAGTATGACGCGAATAGCCAAGCCACATATACGGTAATATTTGACGCTAACGACGGGAAATTTGCCACAACTCTTGAGAATGATGACACAACAGCTGGTTTTGCTGCTGACGGTGATAACCTTAAACTTACGGTCAAAGTTGCTTACGGCACGACACCCCAAGCAACAGCCGCACCCAAGACAACCGTAACGAATAATACGGACAATACCAAGACGGTTGATTTCTGGTATCCATCCGGCACAACAGCAGGTCAGGAAGAGGCCAGCAAAGTAACATTCCCCTTGACGCTTACAGCCTCTGCAACGACTCTCATGGCGCATTGGTCAGAAGGTTCAGGCGGCAATGGCGATGATGAAGATGATTACGACTTCGCCTCGCTGGAAGAACCCACAATCACCCACCACTCAATGGTACTCGGCGGAGAACTCAGCGTCATGTTCTATGCCTACTTCCCTGAAGGATTTGCGTCAAAGGACTACACCATGAGCTTTGATGTTGGCGGCGACAAATCCCGCAATCCCACATTGCAGGGTCTCTACAAGACTGCGACAGTCGGGACAACCAACCTTTACGGCGGGCAGTGCTACATAACCTCCGTTCAGATGGCCGACACAATCACCGCAGAACTCATCAGCAAGGACGAAAAAACCGTAGTATTCTCGCAGGTCTATTCGGCTGATACATACCTTAAAGCCCTCGTGCAACAGAATAGCTTAGGCACAAAGGCTGTTGCTCTGGGCAAGGCAATTCAGGATTACGGCCATTACGTTCAGGCCATGCTCAAGGCGTATCACAATTATGGCGATGCGCACAAGGATATGGCAGCATCAGGTGAAACGTTCAGTCAGATAGAAGTCAGCACAGTGCAGAACTACAAGATAGCTCTCAAAAAGGATGGCAATGATTACACATTTACGACAGACTCCCTAGTCTCAAGTGATATGTGCTTCTCGTTGCTCCTCAGCGATGACACTACCATAAGGCTCTACATGAGGCCAAGAGCTTCAACAACAACACTGACTGCGACCCACAACAATACAACGCTTACTCCTACAGCCGTTGAGACGGGCGACATGAAAGGTTACAGCTACGTTGACATTAACGGCATAGGGGCTAAAGATTTGGCGACAACACAGGAAGTAACCATCAAGGCGAACGATACAGAACAATTTACCGTGAATGTGTCAGCTCTGTCCTACGTGTATTCCGTGCTGAGTGCCACTTACGAAGCTAATGACGTGCCGAACGAAGCAACCATGAAGAACGCCGCAACAGCCATCTACAAATACTACGCAGCCGCAAAAGCCTACGCTGACGACACCACAGAGAAGCCCGACTACGTAGGCGACACGGATGAAAGCTACGGCGATTAAGGAGGTGAACATAATGAAACAGTACGAAGCAATCGAGCTTGAGGTCATCCGCTTTGAGGATGCAGACATCATCACAACAAGCGGCGACACAGAAACACCAGTAATCCCCTTCGGTAACGTGGGCAACTAAGGCGCAAACTCACACAAGCAACACAACCATCAGGGTAGGGATGAATTTCCCCGCCCTGATTTTTTATGTGAGGGGTCTGCTATAATGCTTACACACTACATACATAATTCACGAAGGAAGGACAAATCTTATGCGTAAATTTCAGGCGTGGGGCATGATTTTTGTCATGGCTATGTGCGTTTTCATGGCCGGGGGCTGCGGAGGCGGAAGCATGGATGAAAACTCAAGCACTGACACTAACACAGACACTGACACAGAGACGCTCAACGAGTATCAAGACACATACAGCACGGCAGAAATCCTCACAGGCTCATGGAATGTAATGGACAGGGAATATACATACACGACTGATGACAGTTTGTTTGAGCTCAGGCTTTACGCGGTGTATCTTGATTTCGCATCGATTGACCTCGGCCCAAAAACTGGAACGGCTATTGTGTCAAGCCGTCAAGAATGGCAGGGACTCTACAATGACCCCAGCGCGGATTTGGCTACAGGACTCGGCATTGTGTCATTGGATCTGGATTTCGACAGCACAGCAACGGAACTCACTCACCAAGGGCGCGACAATTGGCGGTGTACTGTTCCTGTTGCAGACGGAAGAAGAATCGTGATGAACATCGCAATAACCTCACAGAACGCCATAAACGTAAACTATCAGGGTGTCGCCCGCAACATACACAGGGGAATAGGTGCAACATACAATTTCTCTCTCAACTTCAGGAAAAAGGACGAGTCTCAGCAATAAACATCATCAAGGGAGCTTTGCGCAAAATCATTCCCCAGCAGGCTCCCTCCCACAATAAAATCTGAACACGCAATCCCGACAAGTTTCAATATCCTTTGCTTTATGCTCGAAATCACCGCGCATTATCCTGCTCACAGTCTCATCAAATCCCTTCATTACCTCTTCAGCTTCAGCGGGGTCATACTGGAATGTAAGCTCAGGGGATAATGACTCCTCGCCAGTGTAATATATCTTCATGCTGTCAACCTTGAGGCCAGATGTACGCTCAACAAGATATGCATACGCGAAAACCTGCCGTCTGTAATTCCCAAGCCTCTCACGGTCGCGGCTTATGTTGATGTTAGGCTTTGGCCCGGACTTGAAGTCGGTTATCTCCGTTTTTCCATCACGCACGGAAATCAAATCTATTGTCCCCTCAAGAATGTAATCACCCCTGACAGCGTTCACGTCATACTCTGACTCCCGAATGTCTGACCAATCTCCACCGCGCAAAGCTACATACCTCATGACCTGCCTTAAAGCTGTTTCACGAGACTGCTTCGACAAATACGCCTGTTCAGTGCGCGACAAATGAGCGTATTCATCGCTGAACCATTCAGATATTACGGCATCGTTGATTTTCGCTTCCTCATGATTCAGAACAGCCCGGTGAATATCATCAAGCACAGCATGAATCAGTTTACCCATGAATGTATTTGTTGAACGTCCCGGCATAAATCCAAGCTCGCAGAAAAACTTGTACTGCAATGGGCATGTCTCATACACCAGAATATGCGACGTGAAAGAATATGTGTTCCTGAATCCAGCGCCTTTAGGGGGAGCAATCTCAATCGCAGAAGGATTCAATGACTCGTCAGCATCATCAAGAGTGTTATAGCCCGCCTCAAAGTATGCGCTTGGAGTATTGGCGTTCTCGTAGCACGTCAGAATCAGCAAATCTTGCGCACGGGAAAATGCTGTGTAGTACAGTCGCCAGAAGTCAAAATACTTTATGCGGTCTTGCGGCTCAAATTCCGTCCTCCTGCAAAACCTACGTGATATTGACGCTATAAGCTGGTGATTCGTGTCATTATTCGCGGGGGGTTGCGGGGTTGACCACAAAGAGTCAACGAACACTATCGGAAATTCCATGCCTTTTGCTTGGTGAATCGTCATGAATGACACATGGCCGGGAGGAGTTCCGCCGTTTTCATCTTCGTATTCGTCTGAGCCTTCCTCAATCTTGAAGCGCAAATATATGTTCATCATTATTTGAAACTGATTGCGCAAATATTTCCCGTGAATGTTGTTGACGTTGCAGCTATGCTCGAACTTCCTGAACACCTCAACGAGCCTAGCGAGATTCCTTGCCGGGCGCAAATCTTTTTCCGGGCTGGACATTTCCGCGTTAAGGGACTTCGTGAACGGCCATATACCGAATAACCCGTAAAGCAGATCCGAATATGTATACCCCGCATAACCCTGCAATGTTGCGTGGAATTTCCGCCTGCCTAGAATGTGATTCTTCAGGGGCAAATATTCCTTCTTGGTGATGTATCTTGCGACTGTCTGCAAACAGCTCCTGTAATAGCCTATGTAGCTCGGCTCTACGTTGTTGAAGATGAACTCTCCAGATTTTAGCGCGTCAAGGTATGCAGGGAACATTGAGATTATGCAGCCTAACGCAAATTTTATTTCGCCACGCTGAAAGAACATGTTTGACCGTGGGGAATATACGTTTATGTTGTTGTCTTCAAGGTATTGTGCTAGGGCTTGAACGCTTGCATTTTTCACGGAGCGGAACAAAAACGCTACTTGGCTGTAATCCGTGAGCTTCCCTGAATCTTTGAGGGCTGTCAGCATGTGTAGAATCTTCTCGCGCCATTCGTTTTCGTCATTGATTCCCGCAAGCCTCATCACTGAATGAGTTCCGCTAATTTCCTGCCTATGTGCCTCAAGCTGTTTCTCATGCCTGAACATGTCCCACGAGAAGAATTTTTCCGTGTCATTCATCCATTCCGTGAAGAACGATATTATTCCCGGCCTCGACCTGTAATTGAGCATTAAGCGCACGATTCTGCATTCGCTGTACCCGAATTTACCGGGAAACTCAAGGATATTCCTCACCTCAGCGCCCCTGAAACGGTATATGCTCTGATCGTCATCCCCAGCCGCGCAAATGTTCTTGCCATCGCCAGCAATCATGAATGCAAGTTGTTCCTGAACATGATTCGTGTCTTGGTATTCATCGACAATGACATACTTTATTTTTTCGCGGAGGCTTTCGAGGATTTCGGGGTTATCGCGCAAAATTCTGTATGTCTCAACTAGAATCGCCGAATAGCTGAGGCAGTTGTTTTCCGCTAAAATCTGGTCATGTATCTTCATCGCATATCCCATGAAGCTCACAGAAGGGTCTGACGCGCTCAAAAGCTCTTCCGGGTCAGCAAGCTCTTCCGACAATGCATTGACGCTATCACGAATCTCACAGGAATTAGCCCATTTGCCTGAACCTGACAAAGCTATGTTGAATCCCCTCGCACCCTCAAATTTCTTCATGTTCCTCATGATCAAATACGCTTGGTCGTATTCATCGAGTATTCTGAAATTTCTGCGCCTGCCAATGAACTCAGCGTATTCTTTCAGGATTCGCCCGCATATCTCGTGGAATGTCCCTGCATACATTGAGCCGGTATCAGCCTTCATCCCTCGCCGGGATAATTCCTCAGTAACGCGTGAGACAATTTCGCGTGCTGCCTTCTCGGTGAACGTTGCCAACATGATATTTCCGGGGGATATGTGCTTTTTCTGAATCATGAACGTAACACGTTGCACAAGGGTGAAGGTTTTTCCCGTTCCCGGCCCGGCAATTATGAGCATTGGCCCTTCCGTGTGAGTTATGGCTTCTTTCTGTGCTTCGTTTGCGTTGTCGAAGTCAAAATCTGAGACATCATCAGGGGTAATTTCCGCAACTTTTTCGTGTGAAATTTCCCCCCCAGCCTCGTCAGCTCCGATATATGACAGCATGAACTCTCTTTGATTCCGCGCCTCAATGAATGAGATTAGCGAATGGTCAGCGGCTTTCATGTCATCGCGTGAGAGTAGCATTATGTGTTCAGAGCCTGTGCGAGCCTGCAACGAATAATCGCCGAGATTGTCGGGCATGTCGTAATGAATGGTGAAGGCAATATCATTCCGAGTGATTTCGCGTGAGAGTTTAGCGGGCATTATGGTAATTCTGTCATCGAGGCTGCCAATGTCATGCAGAATTTCACGAAGCCTGTACGCTGTCTCAGGTGTTGAGCAATAAATCACGCCGGGGGAGTCGTTTTTCTCCGCGAGAATCTTACGGAGCGTTGCAGATTTATTCTCCGTCCGCAAAACCCTGAAATCCGCATCACCGAATCCGAATCCCGCAACAACCTTCACGGGTGAATCAACGCCAGCAATACGGAATAATTCCCGCCTAAGCTCAGGGCTTGTTGTGTCAGCAAATATCCCTGTTACGACATGGCCGGGATTTTGGGCATGAGTCAGCGAGGCCATGAAGGGCGCGTAATTCTCGGTGGCATTAGGGCTGGGCAAAAATCCCCATCGCGAAATGATGACGGACATTGAGATTTCCGCGTTCTTGAGGGCTGCGAGCGTGTCAGGCTGTGTGAGTTGCTCCAACGTGGCATAAAGTATCTTGCATGTTCCGTTTTTCACCTTGCGGAGAATGTCGCGACGTTTTGAGGGCGCAAGAGTTGACGTTATCGAGGCCGAATGAGCATCCTTCATTGCGCGGTCAATGTCAGCTGGCGTTATTGCGAGTGTGATTCCCGGCATGAGTAGCGCAGGAAGGCGATAACATATGCTTCTGCCGTAATGGTCTGGCATTGAGCA
This sequence comes from Synergistaceae bacterium, assembly GCA_017448685.1. Lineage (GTDB taxonomy): Bacteria > Synergistota > Synergistia > Synergistales > Aminobacteriaceae > JAFUXM01. The sequence goes on along the minus strand of JAFSKY010000104.1, from coordinate 1,407 downwards.
GAAGACATCCTGCCCGGACAAAAGAGCGTCAATGATTTGTTCCTGTCCCGGCCTGAAGGAGTCAAACCCAAAGTGTTGGCGCAAAAGTGATAGCAAGTAATTCGGCTTCTGTGCTGGCGGCTCCGGGATTGGAATGGGCTGTTGCGGCGGTTCTGGCTGTGGTGTGGGCGCGGGCAGTTGAGGCTCTGTGTGTATGAGGGCTTCAAGTTTGCGGGCTTGCTCTTGCGCGTCTGACAGTTGGAGGCGGGCTTCGTCAAGCTGTGATTTGAGGCCGGATATTTCCTGTTCACGGCTCTGAAGCTCGCTGTCTTTGAGCTGTATTTCCGCGTCAAGCTCCGTTACCTTTTCGGTGAGGGCGCGTATTTGTTCGTCTTGGCGGGCTGTTTTCTCGGACAATAATTTTGTTCTGGCGTTGATGAGATTCTGCACCTGCTGTTTTTCTTCCGGGGTCAATGAGTTCACTCCCTGCTGTTTATGGAGAGATTATACCCGCGCAAAAAAATTCCCCCTTCATGATGTTGAAGAGGGAACATGCCCTAATTAGGAAGGTTCGTGAACATAGTAGTCGGAGACGGCTGGGGACTAAATTGGAAGTTTCAATCCCAAGTTAGGAAGATTCGTAACGCAATCGTAGCAGCTACCGATGAGGGCAACCTATTTCAATCCCACATAGGAAGGTTCGTAAAAATTCTATCATCACGACTCAGGACTCGCAAGATTCATTGCACATTCAGGAGTCATCACGCGAAATTTTATGCCCGCCGTTTTGCTTGGGACGTGTTATTTCCGGGCTGTTGGGTTCACTTCTTGCTGATTGTGGAGTAATTATACCCGCGCAAAAAAATTCCCCCTTCATGACTGTGAAGAGGGAACATGCCCAAATAGGAAGGTTCGTAAGAATCATGATGAGGAAGTTTTTAGCAGTAGCAACAGGTTTCAATCCCACATAGGAAGGTTCACAAAAATTTTATCATCACGACTCAGGACTCGCAAGACTCATTTCACATTCAGAAGTCATCACGCGAAATTTTATGCCTGCCGTTTTGCTTGGGACGTGTTATTGCTGGACTGTTGGGTTCACTTCTTGCTGATTGTGGAGTAATTATACCCGCGCAAAAAAATTCCCCCTTCATGACGCTGAAGAGGGAACTTGCCCTAATAGGAAGGTTCGTAATTTACCCCATCGAGGTGATCAATGCCTATCTCTACCGATTTCAATCCCTTATAGGAAGGTTCGGTACAAAGCGGCTTAATAAAGTCGCAACCAGAACTATCAGTTTCAATCCCTTATAGGAAGGTTCGTAATCAATACCGTTATTGCTACCAAAGAAGCCCCTCAGTTTCAATCCCTTGTAGGAAGGTTCGCAAAAATTCTATCATCACGACTCAGGACTCGCAAGACTCATT
>JAFSKY010000103.1 GCA_017448685.1 Synergistaceae bacterium | reverse complement strand
TTCTTCGCGGTGGCGGTGTGGCCAATCGTGATAAAGCTCACATGCAGGCGCGGATAGATGGACATCGAATATCTCTTGTGGCTTCAGAATTTCAGGGAGGCAAGCGGGGATTTCCTCACACCTTTTGTGAGGGCTACCAACGATTTCACAATAGGCACAATGTTGCTTATACCCGTGTTCGTGTATTGGTGCCTCAACAAGCGTTCGGGAATGTTCATGTTGCTCTCACTCAACATAGGAATGTTCCTCGACAATATGCTGAAGATGACGTTCTGCGTTTACCGCCCCTTCATGATTGACGAGAGAATCACCCCCCTGAAGAGAGCCCGCGGCTATTCATTTCCGAGTGGCCATGCGGTTATGTCATCATCGATATTCGGGGGGATTGCGTACATGACGAAGGCACGAATCATCACGTTGCTTTGCGCGGTGGAAATAGCCTTTGTTGCCTTCTCGCGGAATTACAGCGGAGTCCACACGCCTCAAGACGTAATCGCGGGAATAATCCTAGGGCTTGCATCAATGTGGGCAGTCTCGCGGATGATGTCCCGGTCTGAGCGTGAAAACACGTTAATGCTTCTGGGAATATTGGCGGTGATTGTGGGATTGTCTTATGTGTCGCTGAAGTCATACCCTTCGGACGTGGGCAAGAATGGCAAGCTCATAGTCGATTACGTCAGCAAGATCAATGAACCCTACATTTACGGCGGAATATTGACGGCGATAATTGCAGGCCGCTTCATAGAGAGGAGATTCATCCGCTTCAAGCCGACTGCTCTCAACGTCAAGGGTATAGCGGTCTCATGTGTTGGACTCGGACTGTATTACGTGCTGTACTTCACGCTGAAGGAGTATTGCGTTGGACTTCTGACTCCCCTCGTAACGGAATGGGGCGGAACGTTCGTTCATGGATTTGTGTCGGCGTTCTTCGCGGTTGCAGTGTGGCCAATCGTGATAAAGCTAACTTGCAGGTGCGCATAGATGGACATCGAATATCTCTTGTGGTTACAGAATTTTCGTGAGGCTACGAACAATGTATTTACGCCGTTCATGGAGCTGGTATCACATTTAGAGATGTGGTTTATTTTTGCGGCTATATTTGTTTACTGGACTATCAGCAAGCGCAAAGGTTTCTTCATCATTTTAGCGTTCTGCATAAGTTGTTTCATGAACGGTGTACTCAAATTGATATTCTGCATTTACCGCCCGTTTGTACTTGATGAGAGAATAATACCGTTAGGGTATCGCCCAACAAGCTATTCATTCCCAAGCGGCCATGCCATGAGCGTAACTCCTGTGCTGGGAGGCTTGGCAGTGATTTCGCGGAAAAAAGCCTTATGGTTCGCGTGTATCTGCGTTCTGTTTGTGGTGTTGACCGGCTTATCCCGCAACTATTACGGCGTACACACTCTGCTTGATGTTGTTGTCGGAACTCTGTTAGGGGTTCTGTCATTGTGGATTGCCTCAGTGATAGTGTCTCACCCTGAGCGTGAAACTCTCTCATACGCAATAATACTCGTGATATGCGCGGTCTGCCTGTACTACATCAGCACAAAGTCTTACCCTGAAAAGTATGAAGGCGGGAATCTCATAGCAGGGTCTGGCGATAACTTAAGGATAACTTTCTACGAGGCTGGAATGATTGCCGGACTGATTTCCGGGAGGCTCATCGAACGGAAGTACATTGATTTTTCGCCGGGTTTGAGCGTGAAGTATGCTGTTATTGCGTTTGCCGGGCTTTGCGTGTATTCAATGTTCACTTTTGGCAGAAATTTTGTGAGTTTCCTGAATCCTTTCATCACGGAATACGGCGGAACTTTCATATCGGGCTTCGTAGCTATGTTATACATTGCGGCAATATGGCCGTTCGTCATCAAGAAAGTGTGTAATGCCCGGTGAACCTCATCGGCAGAAATTACATTTAGGAGGGATGCTTATATAGATAAAAAATCAGTGTGAAGGCAAAGTGTTACGAAGTCCGCGCTTGACATAAATATAAGGGAGGATGAATCTGCTACGTAATGTCAGGTGTTGGACAGGTAACGCCAATCCGAAGAAATTCGGCTACCCTTGGCTAGGGGGGAAGTCAAAGCCTCTGGACTGCCGTACCAACTCAAGTAGCGTATTTATTGCGAATGAGGGCAGGAAATGCCTTAGCGATAAGGAAAGAACGAGGAAATCAGCCTTACGGCGTGCTGCGCGACCGAAAAAGTGTACACAGCACGATATTACACTTTTTACGTAGCAGGTTAGTACCATGAAGAAATTAGCAGTAGCGTTAGTGTTGGTGTTCTGTTTCACGCTTGCGGCGTGTGCGGAATTGGCCGAGCCCGTGAAGCTCATCTTTGCGGCTCAGGAAGTCGGAACAGGAGCGTATTCAGTATCAGCGGCGATTCAGGGCGCAATGCTGAAAGGACTCCCGGCAGGCTCAACGATTGACCTCACCACAAACTCCCCCGGCGGAGTCGGCGCTCCCGTCCTCATTCAGCGTAAACGCGCTGACCTCATTGTCGCCAACGCAGGCCCGTCATTATGGAGCTATCAGCAGTCCAAGAAGGATTACCAGTTCGGTGATTGCCCTGACGTTAGGAGCATTGCAGGCGGACTCGGACATGCCTTCGCAAATATCATGTTCACGAAGAAATTTGTCGAGTCATCCGGCTGCACAACCCTTGAAGAAGTTATCGCCAAGAAAGTACCCATCAAGCTCATCACCAAGAAGAATGGTTCACTCGGAGAACTAACAGCCGAGCGCGTAATAGAGGCTTGCGGGATAAGCGTCAAGGACTTCTTGAGCTTTGCGACATGGGAGAAATCTGGCACAGACGCAATCAAATCCGGCATTCAGGATGACCTTTACGACGCGACAATCGACCACATTGACGCGGGTCAGTCAACCACAACGGAAATCTGCCTCACTCATGATATGCATTTCGTACAGCTCGCACCTGAAACCCTCGCCAACCTCAACAAAATGGGCTATGCACCTCTCACGATGGTAGCAGGGACATGGAACAAGCAAGACAAAGACATTCAGACTATGGGTTCACAGCAGAATGTTATAGTTCCTGCCTCAATGCCTGATGATGTAGCCTACGCGCTGACAAAGGCAATCTGCGAGAACAGAGACGACATAGCCGCGGCGGTTGCTTCGCTGAAATGGTTTGACCCCAAGACGGCAGGCAAGCATGAGCTTAACGGCGCACCCCTTCACCCCGGCGCAATGAAGTACTATCAGGAAATGGGCTACGAGTTCGACGAGTTCAAGTAGGATTAATGAGACTGCTTGAAGGAAAGTCAGCAGTGATTACAGGCTCGTCTCGAGGGATTGGCAAAGCTATAGCAACAACATTTGCCGCTCTCGGGGCGGGCATTGTTATTCACGGAACAAATGAAGACTCATTGCGCGCCTTGAAGGATGAACTTTGCGCTGAGGCTGAATCGCTTGGCATTGATATTCGCTGTGAATATGTAGCTGGCGATATTGGCGACATTGAGACATCGAAAAGGCTCGCGGAAAAATGCATTGAGTCATTCGGCAAAATTGATATTCTCGTCAACAGTGCAGGAATCAACACACGCACAAAATTCCTTGACCTTACGCCAGATGAATGGGACAAAGTGATTCGTGTCAACCTCACAGGAACGTTTTACGCCTGCAAATGTGTAGTGCCACATATGATTGAGCGCAAATCAGGCTGCATAATCAACCTGTCATCACGCGCAGGAAAAACCTACCACGCGAACGCCTCATTGTGTTACGGAGCTTCAAAGGGAGGAATTGACGCGCTCACGAGGAATCTTGCGGGCGAGCTTGCGCCTTATGGCATCTGTGTGAACTCAATATGTCCCGGCCCGGTTGAAACTGACATGTCGCTTCAATGGACTCCAGAATACCGCGAGAAGGTGCTTGCCGGGATTCCTTTGAGGAGGCTCGGAAAAGCTGAGGAGATTGCCGACCTTGCTACGTTCCTTGCGTCAGACTTAGCCGGATTCATCACAGGTGAAAGCATCAACGTTAACGGCGGAAATTACATGAATTGATGGAGATGATAATGATATGGACTTGCGTACAATAGTAGCAGTAATCGTTACTGTGTGTTTCTTCGCGTTCCAGATGTACATTGCACTGGTGAAGCAGTTTGCTCCAATGCTGCAAAGCCCGGTGCATCTGATTTTCGCATTGACCCTCGTATTCATATACTACCCAGCGGATCACAATTACCGCGAAAAAATCAAGAAGGCCGCTAAGGATGCCGGGACAATTCCTGAACCCGCACTCCTCAACAAACATTCCTGGTGGAACTGGGTAGACCTGCTCGCGTTCGCTGGAATTGGCTATTTGCTGTGGTACATTCTGACGCAGTTCCCGCGCCTTAATGATTACGTTCTCGGAGTCGATGAGGTTCTTACGATTGACCATGCAACAATGATTGTCGCGATTCTGTTATTGCTCGTGGCTGTCTACAGGACTCTCGGCGGAATCTTGGCGGGATTCATCACGGCATTCATCGTTTTCGCGTGGGTATCACCTTACTTGCCCGGAATATTGCACACAAACGCTAAGCCCTTTGAGCAGTTCATAGAGGAGTTCACATCGGGAATGACCATGACAGAGTCGGGCGTATTCGGGACTCCCCTTCTTACGAGCGCAAATACATTGTTCTACTTCATTGTGTTCGGCGCGTTCTTCTCCACGATTGGAGGAGGTCAGCTCCTGATTGATATGGGTATGAAGCTGTCAAACAAATCATCCGGCGGTCCGGCAAAAGCAGCTGTGCTTTCATCCGGCTTAATGGGCATGATTTCCGGGTCAGCAGTCGCCAACGTTGCCACAACTGGAGTCATGACTATACCCATGATGAAGAAAATCGGCTATGAGCCTGAAGAGGCTGGAGCTGTCGAGGCTGTAGCGTCAACAGGAGGTCAGATAATGCCCCCGATTATGGGCGTTGGAGCGTTCATCATGGCCGAAATGCTCGGCGTAAACTACATGTCCATAGCAGCAAGCGCAATCATCCCGGCAGTAGCGTACTATTTCGCAGTGTTCGTGCTTGTCGACAGAATAGCCGCCAAACGTGCCGCAAACCTCGACTCCACTGCTGACGCTTCAATACGTGTTGACCGTCCAATCATGGGAAGGCTGTATCTTCTCATCCCGGCAATATTGCTTGTGGTGTGGATCATTCGCGGGTATTCACTCATGAGGGCTGGCATGGTTGGAATTTTCGCCTGCATAGCTTGCGACATCATCAACTATTTCGTCAACAAGCAGGACTTCCTCAACCTTAAACAGCTCTGGAACTGTTGCGTTGACGGTGCAAAACAGGCCGCCGCAATCGCAATCCCTACAGCTGCCTGCGGAATCATCATCAACGTTGTAACTCAGCAGACTTCACTTGCAACAAACCTCTCAGTGTTGATACGCTCACTCGGCACAAGCTATTTGTTCCTCGCAATGTGCATCGCTATGGTGGGTTGCATGATTCTCGGAATGGCACTGCCTACAGTCGCGGCATATCTCGTTGGCGTAATTCTGTTCGTACCCTGCATTGAACCTATACTCCTTCAGAGCAAAATGGAGCCTGCAACAGCAAAACTCTGCGCAAATATGTTCGTGTTCTATTACGGCATAATGGCGCAAATCACTCCTCCTGTGTGTGTGGCCTCATACACTGCTGCCGGAATCGCTGGTGCTGACGCAATGAAGACGGGCATGAAGGGATTTACGTTCGCTATGGTTGGATTCCTTGTACCGTTCGTGTTCGTCTACAACCCTCCGCTGTTGCTCAAAGGTTCAGTGCAAGACATCGTGATTTCGGTGATACAGCTTGCGTTAGGTACATACTTCCTCGCGGTAATGGTCGCTGGCTTCTACCGCAAGAATATGGGCGTTGTTGAGCGTACACTTCTATTTGCGGCGGCGTTATGCCTGATTGCACCCGAAATGATTAGCTCAATCGTTGGTGCTGTACTCGGTGTAGCAATACTCTTCATCAACTCACGCGGCGCGAAGGGAGCTGCTACAGCATGAGCATACATCATAGAGTCGCTATTGCCGGGAGCGGTCTTGCGGCATTGGCTACGGCGGCAAGGTTACACGAAGAAGGCGTGAAGGACATTGCGATTTACGCGGACGGACTCGGCGGGACTCCATATATCGCGGCGATAAATTTCGTCCTCCCTGAAAACCCTTACGGTGATACCCCAGAGCAATACGCAAAAGACATGTTAGCGGCTGGCTACAACGTCGGCAACAAAGATTTAGTGCGCGAAATGGCAGAAAACACTCTCAGGGGATATGAGCTGTTATGCCGTTGGGGAGTCGAGTTCGCTCATAATGAAGACGGCTCAATAAAGCTCCGTCATGTTTCAGGACACACATACCCTCGTTCACTCTGCCAAACGACAAACCTTATAGGCGTTGAGATTGAGCGCATAATGATGAAACGCCTTGAGGATGCCGGGATTGAGTTTCACCGCAAATGCATAGTTGTTGACCTGCTGAAGGACTCCAACGGCAAAATCTGCGGCTTCACGGTCATAGAGAACGGCGGAAATCCCTATAACGTTTACGCTCCTGTAGTCGTAGCGTCATGGGGCGGAGTCGGGAATCTTCTAGGCACATCAACATACCCTGATGATGTAAACGGCTGGACTCTCGGAATGGCCAAAAACGCAGGGGCAAATCTCGTTGACATTGAGTTTATCGAGTTCGAGCCTATGGTGATGATGACCCCTCCCGGTGCTGTTGGTGAACCATGCCCCACGGCCATGCTTGGCGAAGGAGGCTACCTCCTCAACTCTGACGGTGAACGCTTCCTGCTTGAAGTCCGTCCACAAGGTGAAGCGGGTGCGCCCAAATCCCTCATCAACCACGAAATCTGGAAGCAGGTCGCAAAGGGTAAAGGCAATCCCCACGGCGGAATATGGGTTGATTTGCGTCATATTGACGTGAACACACTCAAGGCTTATCCGTGGTTCTATGACAGGCTCATGAACAGTGGCTGCGACCCCAAAAAAGAGCTGCTTGAAGTCGGCCCGATGCCTCACAGTTTCAGCGGGGGGATAAGGGTTGACCGCAACTATGAGTCAGATGTGCCGGGACTTTACGCTGTTGGCGAGGCTTGCGGAGGGATTCACGGGGCTTGCAGGTGTGCAGGTAATGCCGCGAGCCAGGCTACTATGTCAGGGCTTCTTTGTGCTGAAGGAATCATGCGTACAGGGGAGCTTGACCGCGTAATATCTGAATGCCCGGTAACGTATAAGCGTGATGATTCTGTGAGGGCGAAATACCTTGAGGAATTGCGGAAAATTGCCGGACATGCCTTAGGGGTTTACAGGAACGGTACAGACCTTGCGGATGCCGTTGAAGCAACGCAGAGAATACTTGATGACCCTGCAACAGCGAAAGACGATATGACACAGCAAACAGCTTTGGCCGTGAACCTCATAGCGAAGGCAGCATTGAATCGCAAAGAGAGTCGCGGGACTCATAACAGGACGGATTACCCCGCGCAAAATCCTGAATACGAGAAAGAGTTTGTGTATTAGGAGTCGTGTAGCATGAAGAAAATACTGTGCGCTGTTCTCGTTATGGTGCTTGCATTTGCGGGAGCTTCGTTCGCTCATGACGGCTATGAAGAGAAGTATGTGCGTGAGGAGGTTGCAAGAAGGAACATCAAGCTGATTCCCCTTGAGGAAGCGCAGAAAATCGCGGCAGAAAAAATCAACGAGCGCGGAGTCAGATTCAAAGATGCCGACCTCGAAGATGAAGATGATTACTATTTCGGCAAGGTTGATTTCCGTCCGATATGGTCTCTTGAGGCTGTCTCAAATGGTCAGGAATATGACATCGACATTGACGCGGCAACAGGCGAGATTCTGAAATTCAAGCTGGACGACTGACACATTAACCTTCAACCGCCCTCCCTCAAATTACACGGGGGAGGGTTTTTTCATGACCGTATGTGGTACATTATGCGTGAAGAAAATATCCCATCAAGGAGTGTACATTCATGCATGATTATATTGTTGTCGGAGCTGGGCTGTTTGGCTCTGTCTTCGCACATGAGGCAAAACGCAGAGGGAAATCCGTCCTCGTCATCGAGAAACGCAATCACATAGGCGGCAATATCTACACCGAGAACATCATCGGTATTCACGTTCACATGTACGGGGCGCATATCTTCCACACAAACAGCAAAAGAGTCTGGGATTTCGTCAACAAGTTTGCGACATTCAACAGGTACACGAACTCACCCATAGCGAATTACCGGGGCGAAATATACTCACTTCCCTTCAGCATGTACACGTTCAACAAAATGTGGGGCGTTGTTACCCCTGAGCAGGCAAAAGCGAAAATCGAGGAACAAAGGCGTGAGGCAGGCATAACTGAGCCTAGAAACCTTGAGGAGCAAGCAATAAGCCTTGTGGGACGCGACATATACGAGCGTTTAATCAAGGAGTATACAGAAAAGCAATGGGGGCGGCCATGTAGTGAACTTCCCGCATTCATCATAAGAAGGCTGCCTGTGCGATTCAAGTATGACAACAACTATTTCAACGCACTCTATCAGGGAATACCTGTTGACGGTTTCACAGACATAATCGAGAAATTGCTTGACGGCTGTGAAGTCAGAACAGGCTACGATTTTTGCGCAAACAGGGAAGAGCTTGAAGCCCTCGCGGAAAAAATCATCTTCACCGGGCCAATCGATGAATATTTCGGGTATTGTCTCGGACATCTGGAATACAGGACATTGCGCTTTGAGCATGAAATCATGCCTGACACAGAGAACTATCAGGGTAATGCGGTCGTGAATTGGACGGACGGAAGCGTGCCTTACATGAGGAGTGTTGAGCATAAGCACTTCTACTTGACGCTTGAAACCCCCGGAACTGTCATAACCCGCGAATATCCATCAGAATGGAAGCCGGGAGATGAGCCAATTTACCCGGTGAATGACGACAAGAACACCGCGTTGTATGAAGCGTACATAGCTCTTGCGCGTGAGAAATGCCATGATGTTATATTCGGTGGGAGGCTCGGCGAGTATAGGTATTACGATATGGATCAGGTTGTACTGAAGGCGTTAGAGCTTGCTGACAGAGTTTTTGCGGAGGATTAAATCTCATAATCCCTAAACGCTGAGGGGTCAAGGGATTTTATCTCTACGACTTCCCGCACGTTGACGCAGAAATTATGCACTATCATGAGGCGGGCTAATATGTGGCCGTCAATGAGGATGATGTGTTTTTGCTTGGCGTAATCCTGCGCGGGCTTTGAGAAATTCGCGTTCGTTACGAGGAGTCCGCGTCCGGCTTTGCGCTCTACAGCGTCTCCGAAACTTTGCATGTTCCAGCTTGTGATGATGCTACCCTTTTCGAGCTTGCGTGTTTGTATGTATATGGGATTGTAGCCGGGGCGGTCCTCAATGATTATTCCCTGAATGGCAGAGAGGCTTGTGCGACGTTTGGCGTTCCTGTAGACCTCATAGCCCATGCGTATAAGAAGATCCGTAATGAGCTGCTCGAATCCTGCCGGGGAAAGGCTGTTTACCTTCGTAAGTATCTGGCTGACGAGATTCTCATAGTCGGATGCCTCATCGTTATTCACATTGAAATTCAAACCTGAACGCTCATTCATATTCATACGCCCCAAAAATTTCTGGCGTTATTATAATCAATAAATCAACACTCCTTAAAGGAAGCTGGCTATGTTATGGAAGATTTATGCTTGCGGGAAAATTGCATCAGCGTTACGGCTCTTGAAATGCTCGGCGGGGTATTCTTCGGAAGAATGCACAGACTTCATCATGAATTACCTCACGAGCCGTAATATAATCCCCGGAACATCATTGCAAGAACAGGAAGATAGCAACATAAGGAACACCGCTTCTTACATGGGCAAGAATTTTCAGGTGATAAAGGGTTTCTACTCCGCGCTGAAATCAACTCTCAATGACCGCAGGCAGCTTGAATACTCCATGAATGACGCAGGTATAGAGCTATGTGATGGCGGGCGTGTTGTGTCTTTTGCGAACGGCCTCAAAAACGCTGGCTTCCTTTCATCATGTTCATACAGCAAAGCACCAAAGAGGATAATCACAGCCCAAATTGCAGACACTCCAGAGGCACATAGATTCATTTCCGGCGTATGGCTTGAGCTTTGGACACATGGCCGGGCTATGTCAGTGATTGCCGGGGCGTATTCATGCGTCAGGAATCTTCATGTTACATTGCCAGAGAATGAGCAGTTTGAGTTCGACATTCTCACATGTGCCGGGAAAAATATATTCTGGATTGAGGCTAAAACCGCAAAATATTCCGCTTACCTCCCGAAATATTCACGTATTGCCGATATGCTCGGACTTCCTCCCGCGAATGTATTTCTTGTCGCTCCCGACGCACCTACGTGTGAAATCATGCAGGGCGTAACATGCTGCAATCTTGAGGGCTTCACTCAGGCATTCGGAGCTTCTCTCAAGGCTTGTACTTGACCGCAATCCCCGCGAAAACTTCAATAACCTCATCAGCCACGCCCGCAATCTTCACCATCAATCCCGCAAGCGTCCTCATATATTCCTCCGTTAGAGCGTCATACTTCACGCCGTCAGATAACACATCATCCGCAACGATAACGACATCACCAGCCCTTTCAGCTATGAGCCTGAAATCGTGCCATATATCCGCTATGACATGGCCGGAGTCTTTCACCCCTTGCGCCGTGAACATCTCATTTGCCGTCCAAGCTGTGAGGCTCTCGATGATTACAGATGCCCCGGGAGGAATGTCAAGCCCTCCGAGATTCCTCGCCCGTTCGATTGTGAGGAAGCCTCGCCCCTTACGCATTGCCCGGTGAATTTTCACGCGCTCTTTCATTTCGTCATCATGTATTTCTGACGTGGCAATATATATCTTTGGAGTCCCGTCCAATTCTGACAGCCTCGACTCTGCGTAACGGCTTTTACCGCTTCCGGCCTGCCCCGAAATCAAGATAATCATTCTGTTATAATAGCCGAAAAATTTTCTTCAGGACAATATTTTACATATGAAACTCAGAACGATAGTTATTCTTGCTCTTTTCACATTCACCGCTTCACACGCTTATGCAGAGATTTCAATTACGTGTAGCATGTTTCCAGTTTACGACTTCACACGCAACATCACAGGAAGCCTCGCAAATGTCAAGCTCCTCATGCGACCAGGCATTGACCCTCACGACTACGAGCCTTCTCCGATGGACATCAAAGCCCTGAATGACTCTGACATGTTCATATTCACCGGGAGCAACATGGAGCATTGGGCCGGGGATATTTCGCGCTCATTGCCTCATACACTCATCATTGATGCGTCTCAGAATATCCCACTCACTGACAATGACCCGCATATATGGCTAGATTTGTCGATGGCTCAAAGAATGGTCATGAACATATTGCGAGGGCTGTGTGAGGTTGACCCCGATAATGCGCAGGAATATACGAGGAATGCTGATACGTTTTGCGCGGAATTGGGCGAGCTTGACGGGGCGTTTATGGTCATGAGGAAGGATAAAGCGTTAGTGTTTGCGGGGGAATTTTCCGCAGGATGTTTCATGAGGCATTACGGCTTCGAGTATGTCAGCGCGTATGATGGCGAGAATGAGCCTTCTGTGATGCGCATGGCCTCAACCCTGAAATATATACGTGAACATAAGACGCGTTATATCTTCACGGATTACGGCGGAATAACTGACGTAACGCGGGCAATAAGTGATGAGACTGGCGCGGAGATTCTCACATTCGGGACGGGTCATGTAATGCCTGATGATGATATGACGTTCCTTGAGGTTATGCGCGAAAATTACAGGAACATATCCGAGGCCATGAATGACTGAGAGACTTCGACTCACAAACGCCGTAATCAAATATGGCGACTCCGCTGCGGTTAATGATGTCTCACTCACGGCGAATGCTGGCGATATGATATTCATCACAGGCGCAAACGGTTCAGGCAAATCAACGCTCATCAAGGCTATAGCGGGGTTATTGCCGTTAAGCTCAGGGACTGTTGAGAGGACTGCGAGAATGTCATACGTTCCACAATATGAAGAGGCTGATCGTGATTTTCCTGCGAGGGCTGGCGAAATTGTCCTTACAGGTACACAGCATCCGGGAAAGTTATTCTGCACACGCTCAGACCGTGAACGAGCTGACTCGGCCATGAAAGCATTAGGCGTGTATGAGCTTGCAGGGAATCAGATAAGCTCTTTGTCGGGCGGGCAAATGAGGCGGATTATGCTTGCGAGGGCTATATGCGGTAAACCTGAATTGTTGCTGCTGGATGAACCTTGCGCGGGATTGGACGCACATAGCCACGAGATATTATTCGGTGTGTTACGGAATATGCTTGCAGGAGGTTGCGCGGTTGTTATGGTAACGCACGACATATCAGACATTGACGGAATCCCAGAAGGAAGAATCATCAGGATTTCGGCAGGGAGGATAATACGACAATGAATGAGCTTCTCGGACTCCTCGAATACCCGTTTGTGCGTAGGGCATTGATTGCGGGCTCGCTAATTTCTGTTTGCGCGTCAGTGCTTGGCGTTGTGCTTGTGCTGAAACATTACTCGCTCATAGGTCATGGCCTGTCAGAGATAGGATTTGCGTCCCTGTCAATTTCATCTGCGCTTGAGATTCCTCCAATGTGGGCAGCAGTACCCTCAGTGTTCATTGCATCATTCGTGATAATGACGGTCAGCAGGAAGTACAAGACTGCCGGGGACATAGCTATAGCGGCGGCATCATCAGCGGCACTTGCGCTCGGTATAGCCGTTTCATCACTTGCGGGGAAATCGTCTGGAATGGGGGCGTATCTTTTCGGGAGCGTCCTGGCCATGTCGGATATTGATATGTACATGTCTGTGATATTGTCGCTTGCGGTCATAATGACGTTCATATTGTTCTACAACAGATTATTCCTCATCACATACAGCGAAGATTACGCCCGGACGTTAGGTATTAACGTGTCATTGTGGCAGTCTGTGATTTCGTTCCTTACGGCAATGGTTGTAGTTGTTGGAATGAGGATGACGGGTACGCTTCTGATTTCGGGCGTGATAATACTTCCAGCAGTTACGGCGAGAATTATTGCGGGGGGCTTCCGTTCGCTTGTGGTGATTTCAGGCGTTGTGTCATTCATTGCGTTCATTTCGGGGCTGTGCGTGTCATTCGTCTTCAACATTCCTGCTGGAGCGGGCGTTATACTTATGAACACGGCAATATTGATTCTGGTGAAAATATTTGCGAGGGCTAAATCATGACAGGAAAAGGACACAGAATATCTACATTCGCTATAGTATTGGGAGCGACGGCCTCACCACTTGCGGCAACATTCAGCTTTTTGGGTAGCACATTCCCGGATTCGTCAGAGTATGTGTTTTTCGGGAAACGTCGTAACAGGTATCACAGGAGATATACACATTGGTTTATCCCGTGGCTGTTGATGGCTGTGGTATGTTTTTCGCGGGCAGGGTGGATTGTTCCGAGATTGTCGGCACTTGTTGACGGCACTAACGCTCATCTTGATGTGTGGTCATGCGCTGGGTTCTGGCTTATGGGATGCGTATTGCACATATTAGAGGATGCTTGGTGCGGGACAGTTCCTTTTCTTGTGCCTTGGCGCAGGAGTGTGGGAATGCATGTGTTCAGGATGTCGAAGAATATCGGCGAAATGAGCGCGGGCGAGAAAACGTTTGTGCTTTGTTGCGCTGGAATATCGATCGTTGCATTTCTGGTGAGGACGTTTACGTTCAAGAGCTTTGGGAGTTTTCTGGCTACGTTGTGGCGGAATATATGAGGCTATGAGGGGGGCTGTGTTGGTGTTGAGCCGTGAGTCCCCCCGTTATATTTGGGGCGTAATGAGCCGGAAATTTTCCGCAACACTTCACGCTACACATAACCCGCGAATTTCCCGCAACACTTCACGCCACACAATGACCCACGAATTTACCCGTCCAACCTTCACGCTACACATAACCCGCGAATTTCCCGCAACACTTCACGCCATGCAATGACCCGCGGACTTCCCGCAAGCCTTCACGCCACGAATGCCTCGCGAATTTACCGGCAGCCTTCACGCCACACAATGATCTGCGAATTTCACGCCAACCTTCACGCCACGTAATGACCCGTAAATTTCCCGCAAGCCTTCACACCACGCTATGACCCTCGAATTTCCCGCCAGCCTTCACGCCACACAACGCCCCGCGAATTTCCCGCCAGCCTTCACGCCACGCAATGACCCGAGAATTTACCGCAAGCCTTCATGCCACGCAATGACACGCGAATTTACCTGCTAATCTTCATGCCACGCAATGATCTGCGAATTTCCCGCAAGCCTTCACGCACACAACGCCCCGCGAACTTACTCGCAAGCCTTCACGCCACGTAATGACACGCGAATCTCCCCGCCAGCCTTCACGCCACGCAATGACCCGAGAATTTCCCGCAAGCCTTCACGCACACAACGCCCCGCGAACTTACTC
>JAFSKY010000102.1 GCA_017448685.1 Synergistaceae bacterium | reverse complement strand
GTTCGCTTTCACTCTTGCCCGTGCGCGTCTGATAAGTTTGAATCAAAGTCGACTTGACCGCGCTCAAAGAGTTTTTAACTTTGTCAATGTCAATTTCGTCGAAATAACCGCTAAGCCCGACGCTCGGATTGTGAATCATCATCAGCGAATTTGCCGTAATCCGCCTGAATATCAAGGTCAATCCCCGTGAACGTATACCCAGCCTGAAGCCAGCCAACATAACGCCACGCATCACCTTCATCAACATCATATACTCTGCCGTACCTGTATGTGAGTTTGCCGTCAGTGAGTCCAGCGAATGACCAAGGATCACGGTCATGCAACGCCGCGCCCCTCAAGCCAACCCACCAACGTCCGCTTTCACCGTAATAACGAAGCCACATGTTAGCCCCGAACCATTCCTCATCAAGCCAGCCTCCCTCGCCGAAAAACCAAAAACGCCCGGAGTTACCCAGATGATTCGCGTAGGTGAATGCGCCCTGCTGAAGGCGTATGTTGTCGTTCAGGTCTTTTTCCCACCACAAGCCAGTAATATCTTTCGTGTCCACAGTGTTGTATATCGGGAAACGTATATCCGCTATAAGCCCCCAGCCGTTTGAATAACGCCCGGTATATATCGCGTCAATGTTCAGCCTGTCCATGTATGTCTCTGCCAACGTCTGATCTATTCGCGGCTCATACACTAGCATTGCTTTCAGCTCATGGCGGGCTTTTGCCTGAAGGAATCTGTCGTCAGGTTCGTGAATATCATTACTCGCCCATTCAAACACAGCGGCGTGTATTGGGTCTTCCATGTCGCGCAGAGATTTGGCGCGTATGTCAAACAGCAATGTTCCGGGAAAGCTCGCCTGCACTACAGGTATTCCGGCGTTCTTGTGGATGAGCAATAATTCATCCGTCTCAGGCATAACTGACGCTAGCACAACAAGTAGTCTTGTCATGGCCTCTGCGTGTGATGAGTAGCCGTAATTCTCGTATGAAAGTGTCAACCTGTGGCCGTCTTCAATGTCATCAAGTTTCATCTCAACATCGCGGACTCTCATGTACTTTTCGATGCCTGACTTTATGCGCGAGATTAATTCCTCCTGATTTGCGCCGTCCCATGTTGGGCAACGTGTATCTGATGGGAAATTGTAGTTTTTGCGCCCGTTACCGATAAACGGCCCTTTGAGGTCTATTCGCTGTGAGATTGTGAAGACCCATTCATTTCCGCGCTGGTAACTGATTGAACCCTGCATACCCCACGGAGCTTTGATGACGAAGCCAGCGTTGTATTTCTTGTCGGGAAGCTCCCTCACTACATGATGCCTTCCGACTCTGTCATAGTTGTAATCAAGTGGACTGTACTCCGCCTTGAACGTCAGCCATTCGGTTATGTCCCATTCGATTCCGCCGAATACACCGTTGAACCTGTCATCGCCATATCCTATTGTCGCGGCAAAATCTCCCCAACGCCATGTTGCAACGCCGTAATACGCCTTCATGAGCTCTGTACCCATCATATCGACAACTCCGAATGCTATTGAGGGGATTATCCAGTTTTGAGGGTCTTTGTTATGCCACAATACTGCTTTGAGGTCTATTGCCTTATCCATGTATTTGCGCCCGTCAACGTCCGGGCCTATATGGTTGGCGTAATCTACATTGAGGGTGTCGAATGTCGTAAGCCTCGCGTTGATTTCGAACCATGGAAGCCACGCGAGATCCAAGAAGTAGAAACTGTAAGGGGAAGCATGAGTGTAACCAAAACGCCCGGCTCCGTCATCGGGCATTTCCGCAGTGGGATATTCCCACAAACCTGTGAGTCCTGTGTTGCCTCCTGTAGATGAGTATGAAACCGTGCAAAATATATTCAATGTCAGGAAAATCACAAGCCCCGATATTATTGCCCTCCGCAAATTAAACAGCTCCCCCGTATGTTAATGATGAGAAATTTCGTTTATTTTACACTACATTGCGGAATCATACTGCCTTGACGCACTTTTGACACGCAATTAAAATTCCAGCCATCACCAACAAAAATTTACAGCAATGGAGATTTTCACATGATTGAAAGATATTCGGAGCGTGATATTTCGGCCTTATGGGACGAACATAACAGGCTCAAAGTTATGCTTGACGTTGAGTTAGCTGTCTGTGAGGCGTGGTGCGAGCAGGGAAGAATCCCGCAGGAGGCGTTAGAGGACATTACTCAACACGCTTCATTCACCGTTGAGCGCGTTCAGGAAATCGAGAAGAAGACACAGCATGATGTTGTTGCGTTCGTCAGTGCCGTAGCCGAAAACGTTGGCTCTAACGGAAGGTATTTGCATCTGGGAATGACCTCAAGCGACATCCTAGACACAGCAAGCTCCATAATGTTGCGCGATTCATTGGACATAATCATTGCCGCGCTGAATGAGCTTGACGAAGCCGCAATCGACCTCGCGAAGAAATACAAGCACATCCCCTCAATAGGTAGGACACACGGAATCCACGCAGAGCCAATCTCATTGGGACTCAAGTTCCTCAACTGGCACTCAGAAATTCTCCGGGACAAAGGCCGCCTCGAATACGCCCGCAAAGACGTATCAGCCGGGAAAATTTCCGGGGCTGTTGGCACTTACGCAATGTGCAACCCAAAACTTGAAGCCCGTGTGTGTGAGCTTCTCGGACTTGAACCCGCGAAGGTGTCCAACCAAATCTTACAGCGCGACAGACACGCAGGAGTCCTCAATGCCCTTGCCATTCTCGGAGGAACTCTTGAGCGTATAGCCCTCGAAATCAGGAACTTGCAGCGCACAGAAGTACGTGAAGCATTCGAGCCTTTCGGAGTCGGGCAAAAAGGTTCATCGGCCATGCCACACAAACGCAACCCCGTGAAATGTGAACGTATTTGCGGAATGTCGAGATTGTTGCGGGGATATGCCCTTACCGGGATGGAGAATATTGCATTGTGGCACGAAAGAGACATATCTCACTCATCAACGGAGCGCGTAATTTGGCCGGATGCTTTCAACATTGCCGCGTTCATGACACGTAGCATGACGAGAATTTTGCGGGGGCTTGTCGTGGATGAGTCAAGAGTCAGGCACAACATCAACCAGACAAACGGCCTCGTGTACTCTCAGAGGGTATTGACATTCCTACTTGATGAGCTGAATCTCTCACGTGAAGACGCATATGCAATCGTCCAAGAAAACGCAATGAAAACGGCCTCAAGCGGTGTAGCGTTCCTTGACCTGTTGCTGTCAGATCATAGGCTGAAGGATGTTGACCCTGACAGGCTGAAGGCACTGTTTGAGAATGATTTTTACCTGCGCTATGTGGATGAGATTTTCGCGAGGTTCTTTGAGGAGTAATGAGCGGGAAAAAATTTTGCGTCAAGGTTTACGGCTGTCAGATGAATGTTTACGATGCTGACAGGGTAAGGACTGTATTATGTTCGCGTGGCTGGGAAGAATCATCAGAAGATGAAGCCGATGTTGTCATGATTACAGGGTGCAGCGTTCGTGCGAAGGCAGAGCAAAAAGTCTGGAGCGAACTGGGACTCTACGACTCCTCATGGAAGAAGAATCAACGCCCGTTAATCGCTCTCACAGGATGCATTGCGCAAAGAATCGGACTCAACGCCTTAAACCGCTTCCCGTATGTGAGGCTTGTT
>JAFSKY010000101.1 GCA_017448685.1 Synergistaceae bacterium | reverse complement strand
TGAGCTAATGCAGGCTGTAACATGGCCGCTGAATCATCCTGAAATATTTGAACGCTATAACATTCAGCCGACAAGGGGAATACTGCTTTACGGCGCATCAGGCACGGGGAAAACGTTATTGGCCAAAGCCCTCGCCCATGAAAGCGGAGTGAACTTCATCAGCGTGCAGGGGGCTAATGTGTTCTCGCGTTATCTCGGCGAATCTGAACGGGCGTTAAAGGATATATTCCGCGTAGCAAAACAGGCTGCCCCGTCAATAATATGCTTTGACGGAATCGAAGCATTATTCCCTGAACGCACAAACGGACTCGGCTCTGCTTTTGCGTCAACAGAATCACGACTCACTGCCCAATTTCTTGCGGAAATGCGCGGGATTGAGGAGCTTAACGGCGTAACAGTCCTAGCCACAGCAAACAGGCTCGACCTTCTCGACAAATCATTGCTTTCATCCGGGATATTCGACATCAAATTAGAGCTTCCACTGCCTGACCTCAAAGCACGCTCCGAGATTTTCGGGATATTGCTGCGTGGGAAGCCTCTTGCTGATGACGTGAACACGGCCATGCTTGCGGGAATGTCTGAGGGATTTTCCGGCGGTGATATTGCTCTGGTATGCAGGCGGGCGGCAATGAATGCCATCAAGAGGGACGCGGAGAATTTTGCGATGAGGCATGAAGATTTTTGCGCGGCTATGAGGGGGATTAAGCTGTGAGGTATGAAATTATCGCTGAAAGTGATTATGACAGGCTGGATGTATTCATGTCAGAGCAGCTTGACATGACACGGACTCAGGTTCAGAAGCTCATACGCAATGGCAACATAAAGGGTGAGGATGATTTACACCTCAAGGGAGCAAAGAAGGTTATAGCCGGGCAGAAATTCATAGCCGAGATTCCCGAATCCCTAAACATAAATTACCTCAAAGCCGATAAGGTTGACTTCGAGGTGATATACGAAGATCCCTATATTCTTATCGTCAACAAACCAGCCGGACTCGTGGTTCACCCCGCCCCAGGAAGTTGGCGTAACACTCTGGTGAATGGCCTCGTCTACCGTTATCCCGAAATGCGCGAGCTGCCTAACTGGTTACGGCCTGGAATCGTTCACAGACTTGACGGAGGGACATCGGGATTGATGGTTGTTGCGAGAACGCAAAAAGTAACGCTACTCATGCAGGAAATGTTCAAGGAGCGCACAGTCAAGAAATACTATATCGCCCTCGCACATGGAGTCCCTAAACAGCCAGAAGGCATATTATCCGGCTCAATTGACAGAGACCCGAACAACTTTCTTCACATGATAATAGCTGACAACGGCAAGCCATCTTTGACGGGGTACAAAGTCTTGTGGAGTGTGAACGGTGTATCAATGGTAATGTGTGAGCTTTTCACTGGGAGGACTCATCAAATCAGGGTGCATATGTCTGCGCTTGGATGTCCGCTAGTGGGGGATGCTCTTTACGGTGCGCCTGATGAAAAGTTAGGGCGTGTGTATCTTCATTCGTGGCGGCTTGAGTTCATTCACCCCATTACGGGCGAAATGATGAAGTTCCGACAGCCTTTGACGCTTGATTTTGGCGGGTATATATGGAGGCTCAAGCATGGCGGTGAATCTGACGCATGAATATTACAGCCTCAACGCGGAGTCTTACGCTCAAAGCACAGTGAACGCGGATATGTCTTTGCTGTGTGATGAGTTTCTCGGAATGTTGCCGGACGCAGGGAAGATTCTCGATTTGGGTTGCGGGTCTGGTAGAGACAGCAAGTATTTCATGGAACATGGCCGGGAGGTTATCGCGGTTGATGGTTCGCCGGAATTGTGCAGGATTGCAGGCGGGTATATCGGGCATGAGGTAATATGCTGTGATTTCCGGGAATATGAGTCTGCCGGGAAATTCTGCGGGATTTGGGCTTGCGCGTCATTGTTGCACCTTCAGATGGAGGATATTTCGCGAGTTTTGGCGAGGCTGTCAGGGCATCTCGTTGACGGGGGAATATTCTTCATGTCGTTCAAGCACGGGAATTTTTCGGGCATTAGGGATGGCAGATATTACACTGACATGAACGAGGCTGTAATGTCGCGAATGATTGAGGGCGTTCCAGCTCTCGAAGTCGTGAAGATGAATGTTACGCGTGATGTGAGAGGGGGCTTTGAGGGTCAAGAATGGCTTGGCGTTTTCTGTGCTAAGGTCTAGGCTTTACAAGGGGCTTCAAACTCTGAGATATAATTAACGTTTTCATTTTTATACCTTATGGAAGGAGATTCAGCCATGAAACTTGAATTAGAACGCCAAGAGTTTATCAAAGCATGGCAGAACGCAGAGAAATTAACTGACGCGAAAAACCCCAAAGAATCAGCCGGAGGAATCCTCATCACAGCAACTGAAGACAACACAGTCATACTCGAAGCAACAGACCTCAAGACTTCAATACGTTGCAAGGCACAAGGCGTTAATGTCATTGAGCCGGGAATCGCTGTTGTTCCTGCTGCTATGTTCGGTGAAATGCTGAAGAAGCTCAAAGCCGACAAAATGGACGACCTTACGCTTGAAGTCAACGCTACAAGAGGCTTCCTCAATGCTGGCCGCAACAAGATGCGTTTTGCCGTCATTCCCGCTGACCAATTCCCCAAATTACCCGAAAGCGGAGGAGCTGAATTTGTCTGTGAGCTTAACGCAAAAGCTCTCGCAAATCTAATCGCTGAAGGAAGCTCGGCATCCTCACAGCCTCAAGATTTCCCGAAATATCTCGGTACATGCCTCATTCGCACAGGCGACGGCGTAATCATGGCCGTATCTACTGACGGAAAAAGGCTCTCACTGTCAAAAGCCTTCTGTGATACACCACGCAATGAAGATATATTGCTTCCATCCCCTGCGCTGAAAGAACTCGGCAAGACTTTAGCGACATTCGGCGAGGAAGAGAGCGTGAAGATATTTGTCGACGCTGACGGCTCAACAGCATGGTTTGCACTGAGTAACGTTGAGTTCTCTGTGAGGCGTGTTGATGCAGCATTCCCGAAATTTGAACGCATAATCAATGACGAGCTGCGCACAACCTTACGCATTCAGACGAGCGACCTTATCCCCGCGCTTGAACGCATCGACATAATCGCCAAAGCCACAACAGCACACGTTATGACCATGACGCTTAACCCCGATGGCGTACTCAGAATCACAGCTCGCGCCCCCGAATTAGGCACGACAAGTGAGACATTGCAGACCAACATTAGCGGCGACTCTCTGCATATTGGATTCAATGTGAGTTACTTCCTTGACGGACTCAAAGCTCTTGGGCCATGTGAGGCAGTAATAGAGTTCAGCGGCGAGGAAGGTCAGACGAGAATGAAACACACTGAGGGTGACAAGTTCCTGTATATGCTGATGCCCGCAAGGTTAAGCACTCAGGACGCAATGACGGAGGAAGAGTCAGCCGATTTCAGCGCGGAGACTCCTGAACCACAGCCAGCCCCAGAAGAATCACAGCCGGAACAGCCCAATGATGACCAGAATAACGAAGGTCAGCAGGAAAACTCGAATCAGGAAGCACCGTTTTAGCGTTGAGGTTTGATTACACGGCGGTAAAAAATTTCAGGAATTTCACAGGCTCGGAGCTTAAAACGGAATGGGCTCCGGGCATTAATTTGATTCTCGGCAGGAATGGCGCGGGAAAAACTAACCTCCTTGAAGCATTGAGCATCCTCACAGGTTGGGGAGCGTTCGCAAAAACTTCAGGCGTAATATCATGGTCAGGCGAAAATCTCAGGGCTTCAGCTTGGGGACATGTTTCAGGCGAAGAAAGTTTTGACATAAGCGCGGAAATCTCATCACGAATTTCACTCAGGCTCAACGCAAAATCAATATCCTTCACGGAGCTGCGTCTTGCTGTTCCATCCGTAATATTCCTCACAGGCAATCTCAATCTCATAGACGGCTCACCATCATCACGGCGACTATTCATTGACCGTTTATGCTCGCTGTTCATCCCTCCTTACGCGAAAAGGCTCGCAATGTTCAAGGACATTCATCGGGCGCGTTCGGCCATGCTCCGACAAGGGAAATCACCCGTTAAGACTGACACGGCGTATTGCGACTCTGGCGGCTGGATAATGGACAAAAGGAGGGAGACTCTTCGCGAATTGATGAGGATGATTCCTCCCGGAAGATTCATGATGGAATTTCTGCCAGCCCTCAACGTTTCAGGGAATGAATATCTCCGTGAAGTTATCGCCGTGAACAGGCAGAGAGAGATTTACGCGCAAAGAGTCCTTTATGGGCCGGGATATGATGAGTTGGCAATAAGAGTCGCGGCTAATGGGCGGCCTGCTTCAGAGGCTCTAAGCAGGGGGCAGAAACGCAAGCTCATACTCTACATCATCATAACCGCCGGGAAATTAATTGCGCAAAGGCTGAAGCGTGAACCGATATTGCTATTTGATGACCTTACAGCGGAATTAGACTCGGAAGGGCGTGAATGGGTTTACCGTGAGCTGACAAAAACGAAATGGCAAGTGTTCATCACCGCGCCTGAGAAGCCATTTGCCGCACGGAAAAAGTTCGGAGGGATAAATTTCGGGAATTAGGGCAGGAATTTTTCACCCGCCCGGCATAGTTTAGTTCCCTGCTTTGTTGCGCTTATACTCCATTGTTGCCACGTAATATTCAGGAGGATGTATTTTCGCCCCCTCCTGAATTGTTCCTAACGTCTGCCAGTTTCCGTATCAGGGCTGCTCGTCGTGATTATGTCTTCGCCCTCAAAGGGTATCACTTCAATCTCTGAAGGCTCATACTGCTTTTTATCCGTCATCCTAATCACCTCCCCCGTAAATTTCTGGTCTGTTGCGCCTATACTCCATTGTTGCCGCGTAATATTCGTATATCGACGTAACAGCCTCTTTCATCGCAACACTTTCACTTTCATCGCTGATTACCGCCTGAACATATGACAACGCAGACACCTTCACCGTGAACTCAACATTACCCGTTACGATTTTGACCGCGTAAATGTCCGCGAGCTTGTGCGCAGAGATATTCCCGATCTCAACGACATAATCCCTTCCCTTTTTGACGGCCATGTTTGCGGATTCGTTCCCATCAAGATACGCACAAACACTTCCTGCGTAACCATCTTTTGACGTGAGATAGAGCTTTATTGCCGTCTCAGAATCAAGCACTAGGGAAAACTGTATGTCCTCAATCCCTAAATCATCTGGAATATCACGGCTTATAGCATGACCCGCAACCGCGTTCATCGTGTTGGTGAAATCTGATGCCGTGTATGCATCTGCACTCGTCATCTTCCTGTGCTTTACGCCTATAACCCACTTGTTATAGTCCGCTAGAATTGGCTGAACATATGAGCCGTAATTCATTATCGCCCGCCCTAATGCCCGCGAATATTCTGGCTCTGACTCATCAGCTATGAGGCCGTCAAGGTATTCTTTTGCCGTGAATGTCTGCGTGATTGTCTCATCGCCGCATGTCAATTCCGCGTGAATGTCATCTGCCATCTGCACCGAATTGATGTAGCACCTGTACCCGTAAAGCGTATATCCGCTGTCCGTTATAGTCTTGTCGTAAGTCTGGCCGGGATTGTTCTGGGAAATGTCCCCGCTAACGTCAAAATCCATCGTGCATGACTCCGGCGCAACGTTCTCAGGAATATACACATAGAACATGACCCCGATTTGCCCGCTCAGAATCAGCGAATGATACACGAACTGAGGCTCTGACTCGTCAGTAGGGGAGAAGCCCTCAGTCCATTTCGCATAGAGAGTCAAATTTCCGTTGACTTCGGAGTCAAAATCATATTCCTCCGTGCAGTCTGAGTCCGTGTACCATCCGCCGAATCTATATCCCTTCGCTGTGAGGTCATCAGGCCGGGAGGCTTTTTCGTTCAACGCTGTGAATGACTGTGAGTCAGGTGCGATGCCGTGGCCGTTTGCATTGAAGGTTACAACAATGGGATTGATTTCCGCTTCAACTGAACCTTCAGCTTCCTCCCAGTTATCACTCTCCTCAACCCTGTAATACACGGTGTAAGTTCCCGCGTCCGTCCCTGTTGGAATTTCCGCAGAATAGTTCGTACCGTCAAGGCTGTATGTCATTGTGCCGTCCCCAGCTTTAACGAGTGCTTGAGGTTCGCCCGTATAGGTCAGTGCGTTGGGCCTCGGAGCTGCTGGTGTTGCTTTGGCGAATGTCAGGTAACCCGGCTTGTTGTCCTTGCCGTCAATTATGGCGTATTCACCGCTCCCGGCTGAGAGGGCTGCTGCGTCTAGGTCGT
>JAFSKY010000100.1 GCA_017448685.1 Synergistaceae bacterium | reverse complement strand
GAAGATTAGCCGCGCAAAAACTCATACGGCTAGCTTGAGGCGAATTACAACGCGCAAAAAAAAAAGCCGGGATTTTCTCCCAGCTCTGCCGAATTTCTCACATGTCTTACACTTCAGGCACAACGATTCCGACAAATGTCTTCTTCCCATTGCGAATCTCAACGATACCCATATCCTTTTCCGCGTCATGAGTCGCGTTGATTGTGGTAACGCCCGTAACTGTCGGAAGTCCCTTTGTCGTTTCAAGCGCATCACGGATTTTCTCAGGCTCTGCACTGCCAGCCCTCTCGATTGCGTCCTTAAGCATTATGTAGCAGTCATAGCCTAATGCGCAGTTCACGTTAGGGGCTTTGTCGGGATGGACCTTGTTCCATGCCTCAGTGAATGCCTTTGCGGTGTCGTTCATCTCAGGCATTGAGGGGTCATATGCAAATGTCGTGTGCATGAAGCCTTCAACAGCATCACCGCCGAGCGTAACTATTTCGGGGTTGTCCATAGCGTCAGCTCCTATGAATCTGAACTCCGCGCCAAGCTCTTTGGCCTGCTTGAGGACTATTGCGCCCTCAGCGAAATACGCAGGGAGGAACACTATATCGGGTTTAGCCTCCATAAGGCTGGTGAGTTGCGCCGTAAAATCTGTGTCGCCAGTCTGATACATCAGCGAGGCTACCATTTCTCCGCCCATCTTCTTGAACGAATCGCGGAAGAATTTTCCCAGCCCAACGCTGTAATCATTCGACATGTCAACGAGTGTAGCGGCTCTCTTGAGTCCGAGATTCTTGAATGCGTATGTTGCCGCCCCGGCTCCCTGGAACGGGTCAATGAAGCATACACGGAAATAGTACCTCTTGCCGTCAGTAACAAGCGGGTTCGTGCATGACGTGCCTATTACGGGTATTCCAGCTTTCTCGGCAACCTCTCCACCAGCCATAGCCAGTGATGAGCCATATGTGCCGATTATCGCGTTGACTTTGTCATTCTCGATGAGGCGAGTTACGGCGTTTGCGGCTTCTACCTTGTCCGATTTGTTGTCGACTATCACGAGTTCAACTTTGCGTCCGAGAATTTCCGGGAAGAGTTCGTGTGCAAGCTGAGTTCCTTCAAGCTCAAGTTGCCCTCCGAAAGCGTTTTGTCCCGTGAGGCAGTTGAAGATTCCGACCTTGATTACTCCGTCATCGGCTGAAGCACAAGCAACGAGCATTAACACAAGCATTAATGCCGCAAAAAATTTACGCATGGTGAAAATCACTGCTCCTTTTGTGTTTGGAAAGTTGCGGAAATTATATCACGGGCGGGATTTCATTCGCTTCCGAGCTGTTCATCGGTTGTGTCTGAAGGCTGAACTTTCTTCGCGCCTTTTTCGGCCTCAGATGACAAATACACGTCAAGTATGACATACAGTTTGTCAGTATGGAGATATATATCGTCAACTGTTTCAAGCGGGATGCGTGTTTCTTTCCTGTCCTCGCCGAACAAGCCTATGAATTTGCTGTTAGGGCTGTTGAAGTAGAAACGGCAGAGGGGCTTCCTCTGATTACCGTCAAGAAGAACGTTACAATAGTTCACCGTGTCTTTTATGGTTATGCGCTTAACGTCAACTTTACTGCGTAGAATGGCTTTGACCGCGTTGTAGCCGTCAATTTCTTCCTGCATTGTAACGATTTTGCTTTTGGGTTCTTGTGGTGTTTCGGCGGGCGTATCATTCTGCTGTTCTGGCGTGGCATTGGCGGCTTTTTCCTCTGAGAGTGCTGAAGCTAGCCTATCGCTTACACGGTCGCTTATGAACTGAGTGAATGCTTTTTTGGTGATGAGCCTGAATTTTTCGCGGGCATTCTCCGTAAGTCTCCCCGTGAAGACCTGTAACGCCATGTGCCTGACAAAATCCTCTGAAGGCTCTTGAAGTTGCTCCATAAGGTATGACTTCATAGCACCTGTGTATTTCAGCTCTGAAGCTGTCGAGGCTATTTCTTCAATCTTGATTCCAACATCAGCGGTAAACTCCGGGATAACTTCTCCAGGGTCGAAAACGTTGTAGCCCAGTGCTGTAATGAATGGCATAATGAGTGCTGTTTTTGTGGCTTCTTCTGTCTGGATGATGTCTTTGCGTTCGGTGTAGACTTTCGCAATTTACCTGATAGAGTCGATAAGCTCCATGATAATCCCCTTTGCGGTAATATGTATGTTAGAGATATGGCGAGATTATGGTAGAAACATCCCGCCACCCCTCAAATATTACCCCCTGCGCCTGAGAATGAATGCTACAGCAAGCCCCACAATCACAGCCGGAATTCCTGCCACGCATCCCCCCGAAGATGACGACCCACCGCCCCCGGAATTGACCTTCGAGCCGAGAATGTCATACGCCGCTTTAACGTCAAGGAGTCCCGTCCTGCTCACACGTCCTTTGCCGTCAAACTGTTCATACGGAGCATATCTCTCTTCAGCCATGAGCCTGACTTGCGTAATCTCAGTATCCCGCGATTCTGGCGAAATATCTCCTGACTTTATACGCGCATCTATTTTCGCTATTTCCCGTTCCACGTACCTTTTCACGAATCCCGCATAAGGATAAACAAGAGGATTCTTGTTCTTGTTTGCCCCCTCAAGCAATGCCGCCTTGATTTGTCCGGGTGTCGCGTCAGGATATGCCGACATGAGGAGTGCCGCCGCTCCCGTAACATGAGGTGCTGCCATCGAAGTCCCGCTCAGTGTTGCGTACATTTTCTGTTCGCCGTCTACCTCAATTGGTGAGTAAGTGCTGAGAATGCCTTGTCCCGGAGCTGCTATGTCGACTTTATCGCCCCAGTTCGTGAAATATGCTGCCGTGTCATCAGAAGCCATAGCTCCCACGACAATAAGGTTGTTCAGCCCGATGAACGCCGCGGGGTAATGGTACGTACCCTTCTTGAAGCTGTCGCCTGAAGGGGCATTGAACAGCGCGGCTGCTCCAGTCTCAACACCTGAGTTTCCAGCCGCAACAACTATCAGCGTTCTATTGAGTGAGTCGAGTGCCTGATAGGCCATGTAGTAGACATCATTCTGCATCTCATACGGCGTTAAGGGAAGGGCAGAACCTAGCGAGAAATTCAAGGCGGCGAGTCTCATATCGAGATTCTTCTGGAGGAGATTGGCAATGTAATTCAGCCCGCGCATCTCGTAATTGATTGTCTCGTAGGCGTTCTCAATGTCAAATACTCTCACGGGAATAATATTCACATTCCAGTTGACACCAGCGACTCCGATTCCGTTGCTGCCGACCGCCCCGATTGTCCCGGCAACGTGCGTTCCATGCCCCTGAAAATCAGCGTCCCAGCTTCCGAATCTCACGTCATATTCTCCGCTCACTGTCTGAGTGTTGAACCCGTAATCCCCAGCAAGGTTAGCGGTCAAGTCCGGGTGCATGTATATTCCCGTATCAACAACACACGCATAAATATTGTGGCTTCCTGTGGTATGTTCCCAAACGTCCGGGGCGTTAATGGCTTTGAGTCCCCAGCATAAATCCGCGCTTGGGTCATTCGGGACTCTCGACGCGCTGAATGTTTGACGCTGAGTGTAATAGTTCGGTGATGCCGTGATTACGTCAGGGCGTGCCTTCAAATCTGAGATTAGTTGTTCAGTTGTCTTTGAGGATGAGTGTATGAGGACGAATATTTTTCCCTCAGATTCTGAGAGAGCCTCATATGACTCCGCTACTGACGCGCCAATTTCCCCAGTAGCCTCGATGACATTCACACTTGCAGCAGAAACGCTTGACCCTTCCGGGATTCTGAACACTGCGAGTGCTTCACCCTCAGCGTAATTCCCCGCAAACGCAAACGAACTCATAGCCATTACAGCGAGCAATGACAGCGTGAAAATGATTCTCTTCATGTGAAATTTTGCCTCCTGAAATGTTATCTCAATGCCGCTATTTTCTTATCCCAGCCAGAACGCTTTATATGTAGCGTCATCAGTGCTGTACATACCATCCAGCCAAGAGGGTAGCCAATCGCAATGAAGTATACTGATTCTGTAAGGCGCGAGATTATGAACAAATATACCTGCCTGAACACGACAAACGACATCAGCATAATCATCATTGGAGTCCGCGAGTCTCCCACGCCCCTCAAAGCTCCCGCCTCAATCTGATTCGTTGCGTTCACCGGGTCAAATATGCTGTTGAGCCGCAAGAATAGCACCGCAAACCCTAACACCGCCTTGTCCTGGTTGAACATGGCCGCTATATATGGCGCGAATATGTATAGTGTTGTGATGATGCAGGCTGATATGCCCCAAGATATGAACAGTCCCTGCAAGAGTCCTTTGTGGATTCTGTCAGGCTTCCTTGCTCCGGCGTTTTGCCCCACGAAAGTCGTTACAGCCATAGCTATACTTTGAGTCGGAAGTATCACGAAAGCATCAACGCGAGCATATATCCCCCATCCCGCTGTGCTTGCTGCTCCGTAAGAGTTGATATACGCCTGCACAAATACATTTGAGAACGAAGTCAGAGCCATCTGGAATCCCGCCGGGAATCCTACAGCTATTATGCGTCTCAGAATATGCATGTCTATTCCCATTTCGTGCCACGTCAAACTGTGTACTTCATGACTCCTGAACAGTATCCAGAATATAATCAAGCCTGAGATGAGCTGAGATATTATTGTCGCGTAAGCAACCCCAGCCACGCCCAGACCGTATTGAATCACGAACAGCAAATCGAGAATGATATTCAGGATTGAGGCTAGTATCAGGAAATACAGAGGACGCTTTGAGTCTCCTACAGCACGGAGAATTGCGCTGCCCATGTTGTAGAGCATTGTCCCTCCGAGTCCAAGCGAGAATATTTGCAGGTATACGACAGCTTCACGGAAGACTGACTCAGGGGTATTCATCATGCGCAAAAGGTGAGGTGTTGACCAATAGCCTATAGCCGATATGATGAGTGCCATTACTATTGTAGAGACTACAGCGGTATGTGTGGCTTTGCGAAGGTTGGGAATGTCCTTAGCTCCGAAATACTGAGATATTACAACGCTTGCTCCCATAGTCAGCCCGATAAAGAGTCCTATCAGAGTAATCACGATTGGGATTGTTGATGTTACTGCGCCGAGAGCGTCAGCACCTACGAAATTTCCGACTACTATGCTGTCTACTGTGTTATAGAGTTGCTGAAATATGTTGCCTATGAGCAGAGGAAATGCAAAATTGACCAAGTGCTTCCAGATTGTTCCTTCTGTCATGTCCTTTACGGTTGAGATTTTTGCAGGCAAGATGATACCCCCTTTGTTGTGAAAAATTTTAGGCTATGAGCTAATGAGGGTCAAATAATTCTGTTGCCATGATAGAATAGCGAAAATTCCCCAAAAAACTCAGGAGGCGTAAATATTGGCTGATTGGTTTACTCATACTGTCAGGGACGTAATAACGAAAATGAAAGATGGAGAAATTGTGCTACCTGTTATACAACGTCATTTTGTTTGGACTGAGGACAAAATGGAATTGTTGTTTGACTCGCTGTTCAGAAAAAACTCTTTCGGGTCAATAACCTGCATTGAGGAGGAAAGCGGAAGAAGACCGTTATTTGCGCACCGTTTATTCTCACCTTACGCTAAGAGGGAGACTTCATCATATCCTGAAAGGCTTGACCACACCTTACTGTTTGTTGTTGACGGCCAGCAGAGGCTTCAGAGTTTCTACACTGGGCTTTGTGGAACTCATGACGGAAGAACTATGTACTATGATTTGTTCAGCGACTGCAAAAATTATAAGTATAACTTCAGATTCGCACTTTCAGAAGACAAACTCCAATCAGCGAAGAAAAACGAGGATGAAAATACAGAGCGTAAATGTTTGTGGTATTCTGCTCCCTCACTATTTGCGCAGCTTAAAGATATGGAGACTACTCGGAACGTGGCGAAAAACATAGCGGACGAAAAATGTATTGTTATGTCGGACGAAATAAGGCAAATTGAAGATGCTGTGCGTGATTTCTACGACAGAATATTCAAGGATAACAGCGTAGGACTCTCAAAAGTGGTAGCTCATCTTTATGGGGATGATGACATAGGCAATGACCGCCAGAGAATAACGGAAATGTTCAGGAGGCTTAATGACGGCGCAACAAAGCTATCTCAGTACGACCTTGTAGCCGTGAGCTTGAAGAGCTTTAATGACAAGATGGACATATTCCTTGACGATATTACGGGTGAAAATGAAGACATAGGATTTGACCAAGACACACTGATAAAGCTACTGCTGATACTCAATGACAGACCTAACAAAACTATGATGGACATAGAGAAAAATGACGCGGATTTTGCCGTAATGAATCTTGAGCGGATTCGGTCCACTCTTGATACACTCAAAAAATTTCTCAGAGCCTCAAATCATTACGAGTGGTTTTCATCCTCGAACAAGTCAGCAATCCCATTGTATATTCTCGCCTATCACATTTTCTATCATTACGGCGGGAACAACAGCCTTCAGTATTTGTTCAGCAACTCGGCAGGAACAAATTTTAGCGGCATGTTATCGTGGCTGAAGCTCTCACTGCTCAATCAGATATTCAAGAGGGGATGCGGATGGATTCCAGAAACGACAGGAATAAAAATGATGTACGAAATCATGAAGCGTAACAGGGGCAAGAATTTTCCAGCCGATGAGCTGTTGAAGATGCATAAACGCCGCTTGAATAGGTTTATTGATGCGGATAATATAGCTCCTGACACCCTCGACTCATTCAATCAGGAATATATCTTTTACCTCATATACGGTGGTGTGCGCTCGGCAATACGTTTTGACGAAAAAGAACACATACAGCCCTTCAGCCTTCTTGAGGAGGCTCGTGTAAGATCTCACAGAATAGACAGCATTGGCAATCTTATACTTATCGATAAGAAATCAGAATCAGACAAAACCGCCCCTAATGACAAGGAGCTTTGTACGTGGCTTCCCGATTTTGAGTATCAGGAAAGAATTTATCACATGGCACTTAATCCCGGAGAATACAAAATTGTGGACTATAGGCAAATTCAACAGTTTTCTACGCGCACGGCAACGTCTTATTGTCGACAAAATCAAATCCAGCCTCTAACGCACAACAAAAAACGCCGGGCATCCCACAACACCCGGCGCAATCAGCTCAGTAATGAATCACATTCTCCGTCCCCCGTATCCTCGCAATCACCCCTTCAGCCTCCTTGCTGGCGAAATATTCATACGTCGACTCAGGCACAAGCCCGCGAATCTCATCAAGCCTGCCTTCCTTTATGGCTTGCCTCACGTCTGACGCGCTTATGACCTTCCCGCCTTCTGTTTTGCGAGGAACAATCACGCACCTTATTCCCCGTTCTGGAAGTTTCTCTGACATTATGCGGTTGTAGATTCCCGTAACTAGGCTCTTGGGTTCTTCACCGACATACCTCGCGTTA
The DNA here is from genome assembly GCA_017448685.1 of Synergistaceae bacterium. Lineage (GTDB taxonomy): Bacteria > Synergistota > Synergistia > Synergistales > Aminobacteriaceae > JAFUXM01. The sequence goes on along the minus strand of JAFSKY010000100.1, from coordinate 15,995 downwards.
ATCCCTAAAGCCCCCGCAATTCTCACGAACACTTCAAGGTCCAAATTCGCGTGGCTCTCAATGACTGCCTCGTCATCTCGCTGGAAATAGCTCGGAAATGTCGCACTGCTTATGATGTATGGCCCTGTGTCATGATATATCAGGTTGTGAAGGTGTGATGTCCCGGCCATGACAAGCCTTTTGCGAACGTCAAACGGAACTAACGAAGCGTCCTCGCTCACAATGAACACGTGAAGAAAATCATTCTCAGACGCTGCCTTCTCCACCAAATATTGATGGCCAAGCGTGAAAGGGTTTGCGTTAAGGACAAGTGCAGCAACGTTCGCGCCCTCACGTTTTGTGCTGGCAAGCTCCGCAAGATAATCGCTGAAGCCCGTTCTCCTGTTCTCCATGAACACAACCTGATCGGCAATCCTCACTATCTCATAGAATCCCAGATCCCCGAAGAATTTTGCCGAGTTGCATTTTGTGTACAGGAACAAATGATTTATCCCGCGTTCATACTCATGTTGCACAAGATGACTCACAACCTGATTCATGAGTCCTTCACCCTGATGTTCACGACTGACGGCCATGCACCTTAATGTGTTCCCGAAACAGCTTCCGGTAGCGGCGATGTTGTAATCCTCATCATAGACTGCGCACGTGTAATCTAGATTCTTGTCGCGCCTTATCCCCTCAGCGAGCAATAACCGTTCAACTTGGGCATTTGCTCTTTTGTCGGAAGGGTATACTTTTGACACTGCATATTCGGACATAATCAGTACCCCTTTGAATTTGTTGGCTGTGCAAAATTTTACAGCATGTGTTATAATTGCGCCCGTTTTACGGAGAATTGGCCGAGTGGTCGATGGCGGTTGACTTGAAATCAATTGAGGTGCAAGCCTCCGGGGGTTCGAATCCTCCATTCTCCGCTACATAATGTGAAGTCCTGTACATTAAGTGCAGGGCTTTATTGTTATTGAGGAGGTAATCTCACATGGACAAACTCAAATCGCTTCAGGAATATTTATCATCATTGGGAAGTGTAGCAGTTGCGTTTTCAGGAGGAACTGACAGCACGTTGTTGCTCAAAGCCGCTCATGATGTCTTAGGCGACAAAGCAATAGCCGTAACAGTATCAGCGTCATTCATAGCGAGGAACGAAATCAGTAGCGCGGAATCATTTTGCCGGGATAATGGCATAACGCATGTAATGATTCATGTTGACGCGCAAGAAATCCCCGGCTTCACGGCTAATCCCCCAAACAGGTGCTACATATGCAAGCGAGCAATCTTCACGCGAATCATCAATGCCGCCAATGAGCATGGCATCTCGCACGTAATAGACGGCTCAAACCTCGATGACCTCAACGACTACAGGCCGGGCATGAAAGCACTTCATGAGCTTGGAGTCATAAGCCCCCTCCGTGAATGCGGCCTCACAAAGTCAGACGTTCGCGAAATCTCACAGAGACTCAGCCTTCCAACATGGGACAAACCCGCTTCAGCATGTCTTGCCTCAAGATTCGTTTATGGTGAGGAGATTACGCCGGAAAAATTGCGCATGGTTGACCGTGCTGAAGAGTTTTTGCGGGGACTCGGCTTCCGTCAGTCAAGAGTCCGTATTCATGGCCTTATCGCACGTATTGAGCTTATGCCCGGAGATTTGAGCCGAGCGATTCAGGATGACACACGCGGGAAGATTCATGACGCTCTGAAGGATTGCGGGTTCTCGTATGTTACACTTGACATGAAGGGCTACAGAATGGGGAGCATGAACGAAGCCATAATCTGAAGGAGGGTATTCATGCGGAAAGTAGAATATTACGACAAAATACAGCGTCTCAGGCTAATTGATGACGTTTTCATGAGCGAGGCTTTCAAGGATATTCCATGCGTTGAACTCATGCTCAAAGTGATTCTTGGACGCGATGATGTTCACGTACTCAGCGTTAAGACACAGAAAATCCTTCAGGGCTGGGGAAGAACATTGCGTCTTGATGTTTGGGGGAATGCTGAGCTCGGGACGTTCAACACGGAGTTTCAGCGGAGTAATGACGGTGCGGACATAAGGCGGGCGAGGCTTCACAGCAGTACGCTTGATTATTTCTCGCTCGATGCCGGGCAGAAATTCAGAGATATTCCGGACAGCTATGTGATTTTCATAACCGAGCATGACTTCCTGAAAGGAAACAAGCCGCTGTATACTATTGAGCGTTGCATAATGGAGACTGGCGAGAAGTTTAATGACGGCTCGCACATAATCTACGTCAACGGCTCATGCAGGGACGGAAAAACAGCATTGGGAAGGCTGATGCAGGATCTCTTTGAGCCTGACCCCTCAAAGATGAATTATTCTGTGTTGGCTGAACGGTCAAGGTATCTTAAGGAAGGAGATGGAATCGAAATCATGAGCGAGACAATTAGGGAGTTGTTCAAGGACGAGATTGCGGCAGGACGCGCAGAAAAGGAAGGTAGCTTCATCACAAATCTGCTTAAGCTGGGTAGACTCGCATTCTCCGAAATCGCACAATGCGCCGGAGTACCACTCTCACGCGTTCAGGACATCGCCAACTCACTCGGCATTCACGAATCATAACCCACGTCATTCACACTAAAGGGGGCAGGCCATCAAACCCGCCTCCTTTTTTCATGCCGTAACGCTGGTTAAAGAATATCCCGCCTAATTCCGAAAATCATTGCGAATAACAGAAGGGGCATGTATCATTTGAGCCGTACATGTCCAGTTCAAGCCCTCATTCAGGAGGAGAGAGGGAAGGAGCTTCAACGCAAGATTATCCGCAGCACAATTCAAGGAGGTGAACGCTTCGCACACTACACTAGCGCAACAAAGGCAGGGGGCTTGACACAAGGAAGGAATCAATCCGCCCCCATCAGGAAAAATGCGACATGCAGATAATATCTCATCCATCCCAATCACAAAAATTCAATATATTAGGGAAGAAAGGACAAGGAGGTTTGTTCGATATGAGAAAACGCATTTTATGCATTGCTTTGCTGTCCGCGCTGATTATTGGCGTGTTTGCGGGGTCAGCTCTGGCGGCTACAGATTACTATCAGCTGACTAGCCTGACAATATCGCCCAAGAGTCAGACCGCAGAAGCTTACGCCTCACCTTACACACTCACTGGCGATATAGTCCTCACAGCGGGTACAGCATGGCAAAACGCAAATGCTGCTCCTACAGGCTTCAACACAGACAACAAAATAAAGTGGACATTCACCTACAGCCCGACAGACATGGTTGATAACAGCAACAAACTTACGAATATCAGCGATACAACTATCGGCAAAACGGCTACAGCTACAGCCACAGCCAAGCTAGCCGGCAAAGTGGTGAAGCCCGGAACGATAACCGTCACGGCCACGCAGGGAAGTAACACTAAGTCGGTAACGTTCAAGGTTACAATCCCGGAAAAGCCAGCCCCGGCATTCGTGGGATCTGTAACCCTTCCCAAAGGCACGGCGGGAACTCAGCTCAAAGCAGACTCAGCCTCAGGGACAGGACTTGTAGTAACGCTGAAAAATTTTCCTGAGAACGTAACGCTGGATCCTCCTGAACTCACCAGCAGCAACGGATATTATGGTGTCAAAGCAGCTTTGGGTAGCTTCACCGCTAGTAGTGCAACAGCCGCGACCACCAGAACGGTAACATTCTCAGGAACGCCAAATTTCGCGACGGATTCAAACGGCCTGACAATAACAATAACTGCCTCCAACGCAAAGAAATTCGGCACAGGAAACCAAACAACGACAGGTACATACAAGCTGGTTGTTGATGGAATTTCCCCGGCAGAGAAAGACGGAGGCTTCAAAACTAAGCCCGCTAAAACAGACCTTAGCGAGGTGCTTGATGCCACTAAGAAGGTAATCGAGACAGGCGTTGCGCTTACTGATGCGAACCAGACCTCACTCAAATTTGAAGTTACAGCGGGTACTCTTCCTGTAACCATTACAGCAACCGGGCTTCCTGACGGACTCGTTATCAGCCAGAGCGCAGGACTTGACGCTTCAAAGAACTCCAGCGGAAAAGGAACAGCCACAGCGGTAATCAAGGGAACGCCGACAAAAGCAGGTGCGTACAACAAAATTGTGATAACCGCTGAGAATACAGCCGGAAAAGCCACGTTCAACGGTTCAATGCTGGTTCTTGACAGGCCGGAGTTCACAACAACAAGCATTCCCACAATCACATGGGATAAGCCCTACACAACAACGCTCAGGGCTTCGGGCGCAATCGACAGTTACCCGGTCAGCTTCGATGTTCTACCGGCGGACAAAACCAAGCTCCCCAAAGGACTCAGCCTCGACAAGAACACGGGAATCTTCAAGGGTGCTTTCACATCGCCTGACGTTTCTGGCGGATTCGCTTTCGGCTCAAGCGGGGACAAAACCATCAACATCACATTCCGCGCTCGCAACCAGCTGGCCATAACTCCCAAGAGCTTTGACATTGTGGTGAAGGCAGTGAAGCCCGTTATCGAGAAGCAGGGAGCATTACAGAACATGCTCGACAAGAAGAAACTGAGCTTTGACCATACGTTTACGTTCCTGGTGAGCGCGGACGGTCCCGGCACAATCAAATGGGACGTTCCTACCCTCCCGGCGGGCGTTACATCGTCATCCTCAGTGCCTGACGCGAAAAAAGCGGTCTCAGTACTCAAGCTCACGGGCAAGCCTACAGTGGCCATGAAGAACTTTAACGTGAAGCTGAACCCGAATAACGGAGCAGGAACAACATCATTCGCGCTGAAGTTCAATGTCGATTATCCTAGCGTTGATGTCAAGTACAACGGAACTGCTGTTACGACAAAAGGCAAATTTGACTCCACAAAGATCCCCGCTCAGACAAAGAAAACTGCCTCCTCGACAGCAAGTGCCGACAAATTCACGGCAACGAGTGCGGTCTTCACTGCTGAACCCGGCCCAATAAGCTGGATGGCAAAGAGCCTTCCTTCAGGCATAAAGCTTTCAGTCGACAAGAGCGTATCTTATGACAGGAAAGCGGTTCTTATAGGAGAGTTCAAATCAGCGACAAAGCTCGACAAGGACGGAAAGAGCGTTTATCAGATAATCGCGAAGAACACCGTAACGGGCAAGAGCGTTACTATATCAGCTGACCTCAAAGTCTACGCAGAGCCGAAAATCACGACAAACTCACTGCCCAAGCTCACAACAGGCAAGGTCTATAACGGGAAGATAATCGGCACAGGCTCAACGGCAAGCAACGATATGGAATGGACGGTAACAATGACTCCCGGGTCAACTTCCGCTCTTCCTGCCCCTAAAGGCAAGGTTACAGCATATCCTACATTCCAGGTGTCAGGCGGAAGCTACAAGCTCAGTGTGAGCATGGACAAGAAAACAGGAATGCCCCTGATTGTTGGAAGCCTCGACAGAATACCTGATGGCGACCTCGTCAAAGTGGCTGTTACGCTCAAAACTCCTTACGGCACAGTGAGCAAGAACCTCTCGATTGACGTTACTGGAGTTGCGCCTAAGTTCATAACGTCCAAGCTCGGAGACTTCAATTCCGGCGTAACAAGTAGCTCAAAGATTGCCGTAACAGGAACTCAGCCCATCACGCTTGGAGCATACATTGACCCGTCAACAATGGCGAAATACGACTCCAACTACGCGAAGGGCGGCAACAATGAGGGTGAAAGCGTTGACCTCACGTCAGAATCATTCGGAGGATTCTCGTTCACCGCGTCAACAGGAACGCTCACATACACAACGGGTGAAGAGACAGCTTTCAACGGGCTTCCGATAACGTTCACAGCGAGCAACGGTGCTGTATCAAAGCCAATGGTGAAAGTAATCAAGGTGAACGTCAAAGGTAAGGGAATCCAGATTGTTGACGACCAGACAGATGCTGTTGCTTCGCCGGACATAACGATATTCGTGAAGGCTGGCGGAACTGTCAGTGAGACGTATTCACTCAGCGGAGATGTAAACCCGTTTGAAGTTACAGTGTCTCCTCTTGGCACGACAAAGAACGGCATTACGACTGCTATTAACGCTGATGATGGTACTGTAACGATCGGCGGAGCTCCGACAGCGGGCAAAGAGACAAAGACCCCTATAACCATCACCGCAAAGAACAAGGCCACCAATCAGAAGCATGTCGTCAAGCTGACAGTCATAGGCCAGGTTGCGCCCGAAATCAAGACAAAGCCACAGACGAAAGAAGTCGAGGTAGGCAGGGCAATAAGCATAAAGCTTCAGGCTTCAGGCTCGAAGATGGCTGTCTCCAAGGCAACGAAAGAAAAGGCCTCTGACGGCAGATATGCAACGAAGGATGTCCAGTACAACCCAATTACATGGTCTCTTGCCACTGGCAGCACGAACGATCTTGAAGATCTAGTTGCGATTGGGCTGTCATTCGATGCGTCAAGCGGTGCGTTCAAAGGCACAACCAAGACAACGACATCAGCTGATGAAGGCAAGTACACTCCTTACGTGTTCACGCTCAAGGCCACAAATGACGCGGGCGACAGCGAAACAGTTGACGTTACGATAGGCGTTAAGGGTAAGAAGTTTAAGTTCACCCACAAGCAGATAGTCATCAATAAGGGCAACAGCGGCAACAGCTATTTCCTGTCCAGCCCGGATATGATGCTCAAGACCGATATAGCCTCGCAGGATACATCAGCTTACGTTAAATTCGCGTGGGTTGGCAATACGTACAGCACATACGGCTTCGAGAAAGAAATCAGCAGGGCAGGTCCTAGCGATGCAGGAAACTACGGCCAGCTCAGCGGGACTTTCGACAGCATACAGGCGGTCAACAGTGGAGTTTCCCTGAAGATCTCAGCTGACAACATCGGCACTCTGTTAAACGGCACAGTCAAGGTTGTAATACAGGATGCCGCGCCAGAAATTGAAGGCGACTCAATGAAAGAGATTCAGGCGGAGAAGTCAATCACCGTTTCTGACACGATGGACTTCACTCTCAAGGATGATCCGACAGGCGACACAAGAATAAAGTGGAATATTGGACAAAGGCCGACCAACCCAATACTGAACGCAACACTCAAGCCCTCGTCTGACGGAGCAAGCGCCCTCGTTACATTGAAGGTGCAGAAGACCTCATCAACTGAGGACATGACATCGGTATTCTCAGTTACAGCGCAGAACGTTGCGACAAAGGCAATTGTCTCATTCCCGGTAACCGTAACGATAAAGGGAATCACTGACACAGAAGCATTGCCGGAAGAGAAAGACGCTCTGCCAGAAGACAAGACAGCCAACGAGGCAACAGAGACTGAGACAGAATCCGAGACTGAAGAAGCTGAATCCGAAGAAGAAACAGCTGAAGGCACTGTGTCTTACGGTGATGCGAGAACGGAAGAATGGCTCACGGCTGATGAGCGCGCTGCAATCGCTGAGGCAGGCTACGTAATCGCGGCTATATTGCCAGAGGTTACAGCTGATGCTGATGGGCAGTATGACCTTGACGCAGTAACCCTCGCTGAGAATGCCCCAGAAGGCGAGTCGCTGGTGTGGTTCGCATTCCCGCGCAACGCTGAGAAGTCTGACGATGATAACATTGCGGAGTTCTATGACGAGGCCGGAGCGGAAATCACAGCAGTACCCGAAAGCAGGAACGTAATAGCGTCCCCGTGGCTCAGGGAAGGCGTTACATATGCACCTGTTATCGCGGTCAAAGCTCCTGTAACATCTGAGACGAAAGAAAGCCTTGACGAAGCTGAAGAGGGAGACACAGTAACCCTTGAGGCACTTGAAGAGGCAACCGAGGACGTTTCAGAGGATGAGACACCAACAGAGGAAACTCCCACTGAGGAAGCTCCCATTGAGAAATAATCATCCCGCATAACACAAGCACCCTGTCAGGACAAAATCCCGGCAGGGTGTTTTTTTATGGCCGTAAATTGAAATATGGAGGGCGTGTTAGGCTATTTGCTAGGGCAGTGTCAAAGCGTGAAAGGCACATTACATTGTGTAGGATTACCCCCGTAAGTTTGAGGCGAGATATTTTCCCGTGAAAGCTCAGAATGTGGAAGGTGTGAAGGATTGCCCCGGCAAATCATGCACAAGGCAATTCCTCCGCAAATCTAAAGCGTGAAAGGCGCGTTACATTGTAGGATTACCCTCGTAAGTTTGAGGCAAGATATTTTCCCGTGAAAGCTCAGAATGTGGAAGGTGTGAAGGATTGCCCCGGCAAATCAGGCACAAGGCAATTCCTCCGCAAATCTAAAGCGTGAAAGGCCACGTTACAGAGAATATTGACGGGTAAAGCATCCTCCCTTGAAGCCACGCAAAAATCTCAGCACCATATATCAGCGTCATAAAGCATCCAGCCGCCAAAAATGGCACTAACGGAACAGCCTCGCCCTTCCCCCAATGAAGACGACCGATAACCAGCAGGGCAATAACCCACATTCCTCCCGCCATTATCCCAGCATAGAACGCAAACACAGTAAACCGTAACCCTAAAGCGCAACCAGCCCCGGCCATGAATACAGCATCGCCCCAGCCCATTCCGCCGCGTGAAAGTAGGATTATCGCCGCAAAGATTCCCCAGCCGAATAACGCTCCTTCAAGGCCGTCAAGAACTGCTAGCCATCCCCCCGCGATTCTCATGAGCAAACACACTACCCCAGGCACTAGCGCGAAAACATCAAATACATCCCCGGACTCGTAATCCGTCAATGAATTCACCACAAGACCGCATGAACTTACGCACGAAATCGCAAACGCCCATGACATTCCCCAACGTAAAGCCATCATCACAGCCATTAACGCGCAGAGAACCTCAACGATTACGTAACGCGCAGAGATTTTCGCTCCGCAATGGCGACATTTCCCACGCTGTATGAGCCATGACAGAATCGGAATCATATCCGCCGCCGCTAAGACATGGCCGCATGACTCACAGATTGAGCGGTCATTGAGTCCGAACCATGAACGACCCTGTACGCTTCTGTGTGCTACAACGTTCAGGAATGAGCCGAATGATGCCCCGAATACCCCGGCTATGATTGCCTGCTCAATTGTCCCTGTCATTTCTTGCGCTGGCCATCAAATACATACTGGTGATCGTCATTCTTCTTGTCGCGGGAATATATGACTCCGCCGTATGTCGTTATGTTGCGCTTCAGCTTCTCCACTTCTCCGTTGATGGCCTCCGCTAATTTCTGCCTTGAGCCTTTCTTTTCGCGGCTGTAGGTCTGCAAATCACGCTCAATATATCCCAGGTCAACAAGTGCTTGAACGTCAACGGGGCTTATCTCCATTTCGTCGGCGAGCGTGTCAATGTCAAAATCCTTGTCGGCATTGTCGCGCATGTATTCGTGAACGCGTCCGTAAATCTCTTCAAGCCTTCTCACGCAAGCTCCGCATATTTTCTGACCCTCGAAGCCGTTGTAGATCTTCCTGCACAATTTACACTCGTTAAGCGGCATGGTTAATTCCTCCCTTTTGTTTTTTTCCGACTGTATATTTTCCCGCCGTATGTGGTTGTTTTACCGCGCTCAATCATCTTGCTTAGTTCCCTCGCAAATTCCTCAGCTAGAATCTGCCTGTCTGATATGGTGTAGCTGTATGTCTGTATGTCGCGTTCAAGCCAGCCGAGTTCAAGCAGTAGCTTCATTTCTTCTGGAGTTGTGCTTGTGCATTCGGCAAGCTCTGTTATGTCTATTTTGTCCTGTGGGCTGTGGCCTTTCAGGTAGTTGTGTATCCTGTTGTATGTGCCTTCGAGCCTCATTCGGCAGTTGTGGCATATTTCCTTTGTGCCTAAATATATTTCATCATCGTAGAGAGATTTGCATACTTTACACTCCCTAAGCGACATAAAACCGCCTCCCGTGAAAAACTTGTGTGATAATTTTACATGATAATATGAGGAAAATTTCAGACGGGAGGAAAAAGCCACGCTGAAAATATTTCTGTCATTACTGCGTCTCATGCCTCACAGAATCGCAATCAGCTTTGGGAGATTCGCCGGGAGACTCACACGTCTGCTTCTCTGGCGTAAAACAGACCTTTGCGAGGCACGTTGCGTTATGTCCCTCGGAGTCGGGATAACCATTGCCCGCGAAATCATACGAGGCTCATTCGTGAACCTAGGCATGTCCGCTGTAGAGTTCATTCGTCTTCCGGCCATGAAATCGCGAATCAATGAGCTTGTAGCCTTCCCACGTGAAAGCATTGACGTGTTGCGCGAGGCATTATCGCGGGGAAAAGGAGTCATCCTCATGGTCTCACACTGCGCAAACTGGGAATACGCCGCCGCAAGAGTCATTCACGAGGGCTTCCCACTTCACGCAGTTTACACGCCACAAAGCGACAAGGCTGTTGAGAACGTCATCATGAATACACGCGAAAAGGTCTCAGGAATGGCCATGATTGACAGCAACAAGGGATTACGCGAGATATTCAGGGTCTTGAAGGCAGGGGGAATTGTCGTGATAATGCAGGATCTTGACGCGAGGAAGGACGGAGTCATGTCCGATTTTCTCGGAATGCCCGCAAGCACTCATGACGGAGTCGTGAAGCTCTACAGGAGATTCGGCTGTCCTGTTGTGCCTGCACGCGTCATAAGGGACATGGATAACCCTCTTCATCACACTGTAAACATGCCCGGAATCCTCAGCGATTGCCGGGACAAAAACGGACTCCCATTCGGTGAAGACATGAAAGCCAGCCTCGAAATGTGCAATGACCTCATAGCCTCATGGATAAAGGCTCGCCCGGAGTTATGGCTGTGGCTTCTCGACAGATGGCAATACACATTAGGGAAGGAGGTATGAGCATGGCCGATTTTGTGCTTGCGTTTGACCCGGGAAGGGATAAAACCGGGTTTGCGTTTGTTGACCTTGACGGAGGGTTAATCTCGTCAGGAATTTTCCCAACGCAGGAACTTGAACGCTTCCTCGTGGACTTATCGCCGTATATTATTGAAGGGACTCCCCCGGAAAACGCAATCCAACGCGCTCAACTCATCATCATAGGCAACGGGACTCACAGCAGGGAGTTTAGCGGGCGCGTTGAGGCCATGACAGGACGTGAGGTTATGACGGTTGATGAACGCAACACGACTCTTGAGGCTCGTGGGCTGTACTGGAGGCTTCACAGGCCGGGAATATTCATGCGACTTTTGCCGGAAGGTATGAGAGTCCCTGCGAGGGTGCTTGATGATTTGGCAGCGTGGGCTGTGGCTTTGCGGGGGCTGAAAAAATATAGAGATATACGCCGGAATAAGCTATAATAATCTCAAATTCAATTCCAATTCACAATTCACGCAGGGAGGGAGATTAATTTCAAATGGCCGGTAACGATAAACTTATCGCTCTGGTGAATAGTTTCGCGTCGGCTGTTCTTTCAGTAGGGCGGGAAGTGGGGCTTAATATCACCCTCAACAAGTCAAAAGTTGCTCCAGGCATCAAAGTGGCTAACATATGCACAACCGCGCTCATCGGAGTTGTAGGTGTAGGCTCAAGAGGCACGGTGAATATCATGCTGGACATGGACGGCTTCAGCAATATCATTAAAGCAATGTCGGGCGGAATGATAATGCCCCAGCTAGGCGAAGACGTTTCAATGAGCGTAATCGGCGAGCTGTCAAACATGATAGGAGGACGCGCCCTTGTCCAAAGTGCATTAGGAACGGTTGACGTTACGCCGCCACAACTCATAGTGGGCGAAAATATCAGGAACGTAACGAACGAGGATAACGGCATGAGGAGCTTTACTCTTCCGTTCACGCTTGATCCTTCAGGAGGGCTTTATCTTGTGCTGTCATTCAAGATTGACTAGCCTGCGACAAGGACATTAAATTTACGCGGTAAAATACAAACGGTTCTGGTCTGAATGGGCCGGAGCCGTTTTTCACATTAAGGAGGATGGAAAATTCATGTTGCGGAGGATGATTTTCGCGCTCGTAGCGTTTTGCGTAATAGCATTGAGTCCGCTTACGGGTGATGCTGGCGTGGTGCTTGTGCTTTCAGGAGGAGGCACAAAGGGATTCGCTCATTTGGGCGTGATTGAGACCTTGGAGCTTAATGGGGTTCAGGTTGTCGGGATTGTAGGTACTAGCATGGGTGCTTTGATGGGTGCTTTGAGGGCATCAGGCTACAGCACAAAGGACATGCACAAAATATTGAAGGAGCTTGATTTGCCCAGCCTACTCAGCGAAAATACCGGACCTATGTTCGTCTTCACGGGAAATGACATGCGCGCAAAAACTAGCACGATTCCCGCACTCACATGGAAGAAGCAGAACGGTCAAAGAGGCCCCAAGGGACTCCTAACTGGCGACAAGCTGTATGAATATTTCTCGCAGCTCATGAGGCACGTATCAGAGACAGACTTCTATCACCTGCCTATACCTTATGCCGCAGTCGCAACTGACATCAACACAGGGGAAAAAGTTGTACTCAGGGAAGGCAACCTCGCTTCAGCTATGAGGGCTTCAATGTCAATCCCAATGTTGTTTGAGCCTTGGACGATTGACGGGAGGCTTCTCATTGATGGCGGAGTCGTCTCAAACCTTCCTGTTTACACCGCAAAGGAGCTTTTTCCAGGAATGCCAATAGTAGCCGTTGACATTTCAGACTCAATGCTTGAGGGCATAAACTCCTACATGGACGTGATGAACCAAGCATTAACCGTTCTCATGAGGAAGACTACAGATGAGGAAGGAGCTGCGGCGGATATACTCCTGAAGCCAAAAGTCGCGGGACTCGGTATGCTTGACACTACAGACCCTGAGAAAATCATAGCTCTTGGCGTTGATGCGGCAATGGAGAAGATTGACGAGATAAAAGCACTTTCCGAGACAGGCCCGGCACTTTTCACGCTGCAACAAGAAAGGGAATTAAGTAACATTGTAGGCGATGTTGAAGTTCACGGACTCCCGCCAAAAATGGCAGAGCTTGTCCGCAAGAGGGCTTTGCGTTGGGTTGGGAAGCCAGTTGATGAGTCAAAGATTGACGAATCCATGACGAAGCTGACAGAGGCCGCTGGGGTTGAGCTTGCTGACTACCAGTTAGGACGCACAGACTCAGGCGACATACTCGTACGCATTGACGTGAGGCAATCACCTGAACTCAAATTCGGGATTTCCGGCTACACAACCAACCTTCACCCTAACAGATGGCTTTACCTCAAGGGTGAGGCTCGCGGAATCTGGTCGGAATATGACTCCCTTATTGGCGTGGCGAAAATCGGCGAGCAATGGGGAATCGATATGACCTATCAGACAGCCCCACAGCCTATGGACGCGTGGCAGTTCACAGTGTCTGCGCAAAACTGGAAGCCCGCCGGGGAAGAAGACAAGCTCCGCGATTGGGACAGGTACGCGGTCGGAATCTCAAAGCTCTTCACATGGGGAGATGTCAACTTGGGTATAGGCTATGCGTATGAACATGTCAACGGTAGGCCGATTTCAACGAAGGATGACACGGAAGCAGCCGGGCCGACATTCTTCGCGGAATATGACACACTCGACATGCCTTCAGACCCGACAAAGGGCCATGCGTGGAAGATTAATGCGTGGTGGCCTGACTTTGACGAGGTAAATTACAGGTTGACATACTTCAAGCCGCTAGATGTCTCTGATATGTGGAGAACGTATTTCCGCTTTGGATTCGCTGAAGGGGACCTCAACAAGAGGAGCCATGCCGTATATTTGGGAGCAGCTGAGGAGCTTTACTCGGTTGCGCAAAATCCCATTGAGGCAGAAAGAATGTTCTGGACAAACTTAGCTCTGCGCAAGATCCTCAGCCGTAACGCTATGGGAGTCATAGCAGGGGAGCTTTTCGCGAGTTGGGGCTATGCTATGGATAAGAGCTGGCACAAAGTTGATGCTCCGTGGGAAGTTGGGCTTGCTGTGAATTTCCCGAATAACCTCGTTGATATGAAATTCGCAGTCATGTATGGCTCTGAGGAACTCAAACTAGGCTTCTTCTTGGGCGTTCCGATTTGGGATCATTTCCCGCTGCCTTAAACGCAAAAAACGCGAGGGGGGTTGCAATTTTCGCCCCCCTTTTTGATTCTCACAGTATGATATTGATTCTGTTCACTCCATCGGAATATTCATGCGAGATATTTCCCGCAATCCTCTTCAGCATTGACACTCCCAAATGCACATCATCATCATCAGGAGCATCAAACGGATTGAACTCACGCCCCGCATATGACACATCAATAACCGTTGAGCCGTCAGCCTCCGAATATGATATGCCTATGTCAATGTTCACGTTATCGCCGTCATCATAGCAGCCCTGAATCATCTCATAGATTAGTTCCTCGCAACAAAGCTCCAACCTATAAGCACGACGCGAACCGAGTCCGTATTTCTCCGCGAAGGTTCGTATTCCCCCGTGCATTTTGAGAAGGTCAAAATCTCGACTCCTCACCTCATAGCTGAAATACTTTAGCTTGCGTATGAAGGCTACAGTCTTGTCGCGCTTCGGGTTGTCGAAAATCTCTGATGGGCTTCCCTGCTCATATATCCCCCTGTCAGCAAAGAACAGCACTCTGTCAGCAACCTCACGGGCAAAATTCATCTCATGCGTAACGATAATCATAGTCATGTTGCGCTTCGTCAGCATTCGGATCATCGCAAGCACCTCGCCTACCATTGTGGGATCAAGCGCGCTCGTAGGCTCATCGAACAATAGCACTTTCGGATTCATCATGAGTGAGCGACATATAGCTATTCTCTGTTGCTGGCCTCCTGAAAGGCTTTCGGGCATTGAATGAGCCTTTGAGGTGAGTCCGACGCGTGAAAGCCATTCATGTGCGTGTGATTCAGCTTCCTCACGGGACATGCCTGCGAGCTTTACGGGAGCGAGGCACAAATTATCCATCACGTTCATGTGCGAGAACAGGTAAAATTTCTGGTACACCATTCCCATTTTGCGCCGTATTCTGTTCACGTCAGCACCTTTTGCTGTGATTTCGTCCCCGTCGATGAAGATTTGCCCGCTGTCAGGACGTTCAAGCAATTCAAGCGAACGCAGAAACACGCTTTTTCCGCAACCTGAACCGCCAATTATCGCAATTTTCTCGCCCTCATCAACATTCAGATTCACGCCTTCAAGGACGCTCAATTTGCCGAATGACTTGCACAGATTCTTGACCTCAACAAGGCTCATGATATAGCCTCCTTCCTGTGCTGAAAGTAATCAGACAACGCGAAAAGGCCATGAACGATATATGCCAGCGCAAGATATATCAGCATTCCGATTATGATTGTTATCATCGGCTGCATTGTCCGTGAGGCTATGTTGTTGATTACGCGTGTAAGGTCTGTGATTGATACGTAGCCCACAACGCTCGTCCACTGAATCAGATTCACGACTGTAGATTGATACACGGGCTTTGCGATTCGAATCACCTGCGGTAATGTGATGAGCCTGAAAGCCTGCCACGCCGAGAAGCCGAGAGTCCTTGCAGCCTCAACCTGACCTTTGTCGGTGGCACTCACTGAGGCACGGAGCAATTCAGCCACATGCGCCGCGGCATTAAGCGAGAACGTAATCACGGCTATAGTGTTTGCGTCAAGTGGACTGCGTGCAAATACCCCGTAATACATCAACATAAGGAGCATCAAGACGGGTGAGCCTCTTAGGATAACGATATAGAATTTTGCGGGAATGCTGAAGATTTTTGAGTGAGACATTCTCATTAAGCAGATAAATGCGCCGAGCAATGTCCCGAAAAGCAACGAGAAAAATGAGATATGAACGGTTGCGCCTAATCCCTTGAGAATAGTGTTGTAAGAGCCGCCCTGAATCAGTATCTTGTACAGTATTTCGCTCAGGGGCATAAAACAAAATCTCCTTCCATGAAAGTTTGAATGCGTATATTATAATGGCCTCGCAAAAATTCTAGTCAGGAGGCATATCCCAAAATGCGCACAAAAATTTCACGTCTCATCATCGCGGCATTAATCCTCGCACTTGTGGCAGTACCATCATCAGCGGCAATCAAATTCGAGACTCACATGAAGTACACGCTCT
>JAFSKY010000099.1 GCA_017448685.1 Synergistaceae bacterium | reverse complement strand
TGATATGTTTCATTGGGCGATTGCCTCCTGTAATTTTTGGGATATGAGGCAGAAAATAAACGGTGAAGGGGGGTTTAATGCAATGGAGAGTAAAGCGTAATGTCTAAAGCATTCTATAAAACTGGATGAGTTCCTCTCTTGGTGTATGAGGATTACTGATGAGGTGAAAGCCGTTCTGCTGGTAAAAGTTGATGAGCTTTTCATTGTTCTCAGCCTCAAGGAAAGTTATCATTCCCCCGGCCATGTTCTGAATGTCGTACACCATATCAAGCGCGATTTCAAGTAACTCATTGCCCGTAATCATTTCGTTCACGCCACCAGTGAAATTTTTACCGAGCTGAGCGATGAGATACCCTGCCGCAGAATATTTTTGTGTATTCTCATTGAATCTGGCGACGCGTTCAATTTTGCGCCTCCATGTGTTGCTGGGTATATCGCTGAGTCCCACCTCAAAGGGCTTAACTGTCAAGGCGAAATACCCTACAAACGCAGGAGCTTATTCTTCTGTCAGCACTAAGTATGTTACTGACTGTTGCTTTTTCGTGAACTCAACCGCATTGTTTTTGAGGAAGCGTTCAATGTCATGGTTTTTCGGGCATGTGAACGAAGATATGTACGCTGACAGGATACGCTCAGCATCCCGATTCGGGTTGTCAAGATACCAGCGCACACTTACTGAACTGTAGTTAGCGTGTCTCATTCTACTTCATTGCCTCCAGCCTCTTCAATCCTCTTGCCAGAAAAGCGTTGATTTCGTCCGGGTCTGTCAGATGTCTCACATTGGGATGCGGTCTCGGCATAGGCTCTGAATCGAGCATCTTCACGAAATTCTCTACTTCTTCCTGACCGCTTATCACAAAATTCTTGAATATGCTTGACGTTGCCATGTTTATATCTCCTTTCTTGATGCGCGAATTATAGCATGAAAAAAAGCCCCCCCGCTTTCACGGGAAGGCCATTCACGCCAGCTCTTACGCCAAGTATTTCTTCAACGTTGCCCGCACAGCACCCGGCCCCGCACACAATTCCGCGTAAAGCCCCTCGACCTTTTCACCGAGTCCGGCCTCATAGAGGTTCACGCCGAATATATTTGCGTTGGATAGAATTTGCTTCAGCCCGCCAGGAGTCTTCAGCTCACTCTGCAACGTCTCAAGCATTGGATCAGCACTCACAGCCATAGCCGCGCCCTTGTCATCAGTTCCGCCCAAATACCTCAGCCAACCTGCAAGCGCAAGAGGTATTGCCACGAGTGAATGTATATCCAGCTTCGAGTCAGCGCAGTAGCTCTTCAGAGTCTCGCCAAAACGAACGGGAATCTTCTGGCTTGTGTCTGTTGCAATTCTCTGAGGCGTGTCAGGAAGGAATGAATTGGGCAACCTCTCACCGACAACCTCATCAATGAATTTGCGGGGGTCAAGGATTTTCGGGTCAGTAACGACGGGTAAGCCTTCCTTGTAGCCGACAAGCTCAACGAGTTTCTTCAACTCAGGGTCGCTCATCTCATCAGCTATCTTCGTGTAGCCAAGCATACAGCCATACACAGCCAGCGCAGTGTGAAGCGGGTTGAGGCATGTTGTAACCTTCATGCGTTCTGTTCTGTTCACAGTGTCGCGGTCAGTCATGTAGACTCCGGCTTTGTCAAGAGCGGGGCGGCCATTGGGGAAATTGTCCTCAACAACGAGGTATTGAGGTGCTTCGGCATTCACGAACGGGGCAATGTATGTGTTACGGCTCGTGATTATCGGGCTCATGTCCTCGACTCCGGCAGCTTTGAGTTCAGCTTCTACCACTTCTGACGGACGCGGGGTAATCTTGTCAATCATGCTCCAAGGGAACGATACCTGAGACTCATCGCTTATCCACGCGAAATATTCCTTGTCGGCAAATCCTCTGTCAACCCATGCTTTTGCGACTTCAAGCACTGATGCCCGTAGCTTTTCGCCGTTGTGGGAACAGTTATCCATGCTCACAATTGCGATTGGTGTTGCGCCTGCCCTGAACCTGTCCAGAAGTAACGAGGCTGTTATGCTCATTGCGTGTTTGGGTTTGTCCGGGCCTGATTCCATGTCGCTCACGACTACAGGCATAAGCTCGCCTTTGATGTTACGTAACGCATAGCCCTTCTCCGTGATTGTGTAGCTCACCATTTGTAGCGATGGCTTCACGAAAATTGCGCGGAGCTTCTCCCATTCTGCTGTGTCGGAGCTGTCTGCGCATATCCCCTGAGCGATTGAGGCGATAATGTTCTTGTCCATTTTCCCGGATGCTCTCAGAGTTACCATAAGCGTAAGGCAGTCGAACGGGTCATAAATCTTCCTGATTACCTCGTAATCGAATGTTTCAGCCGCGATTATCCCGGTGCTTTCGATTCCAGCGTCAAGAAGATTCTGCTGTAACGCCGCTATGAATCCCCTGAAGATGTTTCCTGCTCCGAAATGAACCCAGCGAGGATTTTCGGCGGTGGCTTTCCTCATTCCGGCAATGTCATTCTTTGGGAGGCGTATTCCAGCTTTTTCCCATGACGCTTTGTCCTGCAACCCTTGTAATGTAAGGCGCATTGATATGTTCCTCCTTGAAAGTGAAAATTTGTGTGGGTGTGTGCAATAAATTTTACCAATAAATTATGGGAGGGCAATCAATGAAATACACATGTTAAGTACAGTGCAAAAATTTTGTCCATGCTGTAAAATCTCACGCAATTATTCCCAATATTGATTACACAACTACATAAAAGGGGCTGAAATTGTGAAAGGCGGCCGCGATTCTTCATGTGCTTGTTTTTTCCGCTGTGTGATTCTTACGGCCATGCTTATACTTGTGGCGTGTGTTTCATTCGCTGAGGCTGTGAATGTGCATGATATTTCAGGCGGCGGGGGCGGAACTGTAACAAACAGCTGGCATATTTCCGGCGGTCTTTCAGCTGGAGGAGGACAATTAGCGCACAAGATAACCCTTCAGGACGGTATAAACATAACACTCAGCGTTGATGCGTACAGTTTTGATGCTGAACACCCTCAACCTTTCACGCATAGGAGCAAAGTCTACGCTATTCCCGGCACAAATATATCCCTCACACACACTATAACCATACAAGAAGGCTACGAGCTTGCCTATACTGTTGACGGCGAGAAGATTTCCGGCGTTGAGTTCGTTATGCCGGATCATGATGTTGTGGCGGGGACTGAGAATGTTCCTGTGGTGTATGAGATAAGCTATGATTTGTCGGGCGGGAATGTTGTGCCTGCGAATCCGTTGCGGTATACGGTTGAGAGCGATGACTTCACGCTGAAGCGTCCTGAGAGAGGCGGCTATGATTTTGCGGGTTGGACTGGAGCGGGGTTGACGGAAGCCAGCAAGGATTTGACGATCCCGAAAGGTTCAACGGGCAACAGGAAATACACAGCAACATGGACTCCGACAGTTTACACAATAACTTATGACCTTGACGGCGGGGAAGCTGACAATTCTGCGTCATATACCGTAGAGACTGCTTCATTCACTCTTGCGAATCCGACAAGGGAAGGCTACAACTTCACGGGTTGGACTGGCACGGGCATTGAAGGTACATCATCAAGCGTTAGCCTTCCCAAAGGCTCAACAGGTGATAGGACATATACGGCAACATTCTCGCCAATAACCTACAGCATCACATACAACCTTAACGGAGGCAACGCAACTAACCCGGCAAGCTACAACATTGAGTCAGCTTCATTCACGCTGAACAATCCCACAAAGGAAGGCTATAACTTCACGGGTTGGAGTGGCACGGGCATTGAAGGTACATCATCAACCGTTACCATCCCGAATGGCTCTACAGGTGATAGGACATATACGGCAACATTCACGCCAATAACCTACAACATCACATACAACCTTGACGGCGGAATCTCATTCGGCAACCCATCGTCCTATAACATTGAAAGCGGAGATATTCGCCTCACTACACCTGTGAAAAACGGCTATGATTTCATGGGTTGGAACTACGACGGCATAACCTCAGAGGATTTCACAATCCCGCATAATTCATCAGGCGACATTGAGCTTAAAGCGTTATGGAATCTTCACACATACACGATAAGTTACGATCTTCACGGAGGAACATCATCACCCAATAACCCCACAACTTACACCATTGAAAGCGAAGACTTCACGCTGTTTAACCCCGAAAAACCCTGCTATGTTTTCACAGGCTGGGCAGGAAGCGCGGACATTGAGTCGAGCATGGACGTAAACATACGCAAAGGCTCATCAGGAGACAGGAATTATTTTGCGTCATGGAGGCCGATAACCTACACCATAAGCTATGACCTCAAAGGCGGACATATCTCCCCCGACAATCCAGCATCCTATGACATTGAGTCGGGAACATTCAAACTCAGGAAGCCTAGCAGAGAAGGCTATATATTCATGGGCTGGACGGGAACAGGATTAACTGAGGCAAGTACTGATGTCGTTATTCCAGCAGGCTCAAGCGGAGACAGGTTTTATGCTACTGAATGGTCAACTATAACATTCACACTGAATTATGACCTTCAGGGAGGAACTTTGACGGCTGATAACCCTTCAAGCTATGACGTAGAAACAGAGTCATTCACGCTGAATAATCCTGTGAGGGCAGCTTATATGTTCATTGGCTGGACAGGAACAGGGCTTCACTCTCCAGCAATGTCTGTAACGATTCCAAAAGGCTCAACAGGTGCGAGAAGCTACACAGCATTATGGAAGGCGATAACCTACGGGATAAGCTACACTCTTAACGGCGCGAATGACCCTAGCAACCCCAAAAGCTACAGCATTGAAAGCGGTGATATAGCTCTGAAGAATCCTTCACGCAATGGCTATGCATTTAGCGGGTGGACAGGCACAGGATTAACCGCAAAGACTCAGGCCGTAAGCATTCCCAAAGGTTCAAGTGGCGACAGAGAATATACAGCTCATTTTACGCCAATAACTTACGCGATAACCTACACTCTTAACGGTGGAAAAACTGATAACCCTTCAAGCTACACCATAGAGACAAGCTCATTCACACTGAATAATCCTGCGCGGGCTGGCTATATATTCACAGGTTGGACTTCAATCAGCGAAGGCATAACAGAGCCGCGAAATGTTGTAAGTGTCAGCAAGGGCAGTACAGGCAACAAAGATTTTACGGCGGCATGGTCAGCAGAAATCTACGAGATAAGCTACGATATTGGCGGAGGGACATTCAGCGGAGAATATACTGTGTATTACACGACTGAAAGCGGAGACATTAAGCTGAAGACTCCTGTGAAGAAAGGCTATGAGTTTGTCGGCTGGAGCATTGAGGGTGAAGAAGGAATTTCGGAGGACATTACAATTCCGGGAGGCTCAATGAATGACCGTAAGTATGTCGCTAACTGGAAGCCTGAAATATATTCGCTCACATATAACCTTGATGGCGGGAACGCTTCACCTGATAACCCTTCAAGCTATACGGTAGAGACTGAGTCATTCACGCTGAATAACCCAATTAAGGCAGGATATATGTTTTCTGGCTGGACGGGAACGAGCCTTGACGCTGAAACAATCACCGTAACGATTCCACAGGGTTCGACAGGCGGAAGGAATTACACTGCGCATTTCACGCCGATAATTTACGCGTTGAGTTATGACCTTAACGGCGGAA
Organism: Synergistaceae bacterium; assembly: GCA_017448685.1. GTDB lineage: Bacteria > Synergistota > Synergistia > Synergistales > Aminobacteriaceae > JAFUXM01. The sequence goes on along the minus strand of JAFSKY010000099.1, from coordinate 538 downwards.
ATTCACCGGGCAATCCCACAAGCTACACAGTTGAAAGCTACGACATTCGGCTATCACGTCCAACAAGAACGGGCTATGACTTCCTCGGATGGAATTTTGACGGCATAATCTCCCTTGACGTAACAATCCCACATGGCACAATCGGTAGCAGGAAGTTCAAAGCGTTATGGGCGGTGAGTGTGTACACAATCAGCTATGACCTTGACGGCGGAATTTCACCCGGCAATCCTGCAAGCTACACGGTTGAAAGCAACGACGTTCGGTTATCACGTCCCACAAGAATGGGCTATGACTTCATCGGTTGGAGCTTTGACGGCGAAATCTCCCTTGACGTAACAATCCCACATGGCTCAATCGGCACTAGGGAGTTCAAAGCGTTATGGGCGGTGCATGTGTACGCAATCAGCTATGACCTTGACGGCGGAATTTCACCCGGTAATCCTGCAAGCTACACGGTTGAAAGCAACGACATTCGGTTATCACGTCCCACAAGAATGGGCTATGACTTCCTCGGATGGAGCTTTGAAGGCATAATCTC
>JAFSKY010000098.1 GCA_017448685.1 Synergistaceae bacterium | reverse complement strand
TTCCGGGAGGGTGATTACACTGGCTAAGGCGGCAAAAAAAACAGGACAAACCACACGCGAGCAGATTCTTGAAGACGCAATCAGCGACATACGGAGCAAATTTGGCGACGGGGCAATAATGCGACTTGGTGAGACTGCAAAGAAGAATGTCGAAGTCATATCGAGCGGAGTACTTCCTCTTGACGTTGCGTTAGGCATAGGCGGCTACCCAAAAGGGAGAATCGTTGAGATATTTGGCCCGGAAGGTTCTGGCAAAACGACTATAGCCCTTTGCGCAATTGCTGAGGCACAAAAGGCTGGGGGAATCGCCGCATTCATTGACGCTGAACACGCATTAGATCCACGGCTCGCAAAAGTTCTCGGCGTTGACATCGATAACCTATACCTCGCACAACCTGATAGCGGTGAACAGGCTCTGTACATTCTCGACCAAATGGTGAGGACTGGAGCTGTTGACATTGTCGTTGTGGATTCTGTTGCGGCATTGACTCCGCAGGCTGAAATTGATGGCAGAATAGGTGAGAGTCAGATGGGGTTGCAGGCGCGTTTGATGTCGTATTCATTGAGGCGACTCGCGTCAATCATCGCCAAGACAAATTGTATTGTCGTATTCATCAACCAGCTTAGAGCGTTAATCTCAACAGGATACGCCCCCGGCCCAAGTGAGACCACAACAGGCGGAAGGGCGTTGAAGTTTTACGCGTCAATAAGGCTTGAGGTTAGGCGCGGGAAAAAAATCGACAAGAGCGATGTAACAATAGGCCATGAACTATATTTGAAGGTCGTCAAGAATAAGTTATCGCCCCCATTCAGGACAGCACATGCGAGCTTGATTTACGGCAAGGGTATTCCTGTGGGAGTTGCTGTTGTGGACATGGCCATAGATTACGGGATAATCGGCAAAAAAGGCTCATGGCTGACCTACAAGGGAGAAACTTTAGGGCAGGGCAAAGAGACTGTAGCCAAATTCCTCACGGAGAACCCAGCATTGCAGGACGAAATCATGAAGGCGATTATGCTCAAGGCTGGCGAGGGGATTGGGTTTATGCCGGAAGAGTCTGACGTTATGCGCACTGAAGATGATGATGTTGCGCAGGGTGAAGCCGTGAATGAGAGTGAAGCTCCTGAAGGCGATGAAGATATGCTTGACATTTCGGACGGCGAGACAGATTCGGAGAATTAGCGGTGATGATGCGTTCCTCCCGTTGTGATGGCGGGGGGAATTTTTTTTTGTGCTATAATCATGAAAATTCACGTAATAAGTAGGTTGACGGAAACAAAAATATGTGCATGTAACAATTCCGCATAACCTAACTTGTCTCTTTGTGAGGGTGATCCCCTCATGAACCCCGCAATTTTCGCATACAAAGCTATTCGCGCTATCCCAAAACTCTCGCGGAAAAAATGCAGTGGCTCAAACTCCATGACCGCAACCCGGAATACACAGCATTGAGCGACAAATACGAGGCAAAAAGCCGGATAGCCACTTTGATTGGCGAAGAATATGTAATACCAACGCTCGGTGTTTGGGATGATGCCGGAAAAATTCGTCCTCAAATGCACCCATGACAGCGGAAGCGTTTTGCTTTGCAGGGACAGAAAGAGCTTCAGCATTACAGCCACAAGAAGAAAGCTGACACGCTCACTCAGGCGCAACTTTTACTTCTAGGCTCGCGAATGGTGCTACAAGGACATAAAGCCAAAAATCATAGCCGAACCGTATCTCACAGATGAGTCAGGCTCTGAGCTGAAAGACTACAAGATATTCTGCTTCAACGGAAATCCCGAATATGTAGAGAAATCGCACGGACTCTATCACGCGGCAAAAAGCTACTCAGGGTTGATTTCTATTCCATCGGGAGTCGAATCTATGTCGGCGAACTCACATTTTACCCTAGCGGAGACTTCATACACTTTGACTCCCCGGAAGTAGATTACAGGTACGGGGCTTTGTTCAGGCTGGAGGATTAACCCATGCTTTCACAGAATGTGCGCAACATAACTCCCTCGTTGACGAGAATACTTTTCAGCAAGGCCGCCGAATATGACAGCGTTATAGACTTGACGCTCGGAGATACTGATTTCGCTCCTCCTCATGAAGTTCAGAATTTGGCGTGTGAAGCGATAATAGCCAACCTCGCGCATTACTCACCGAATGAGGGTATATTCCGGGCGCGTGAGCTTGCAGCGAAAAATATCAGAAAGGTATACGGCCTTCATGGCGTTTCAGTACGTAACATAATCCTCTATCTCTATGTCATTTCCGATGAGGTGTACAGGAGTCTAGTTTTTGACGGAGAACACACCAGCGTAATACAACGCCCTCGCAATCCTGAGAACATAATCATAGCCAATAGCCTCTCGAAAGAATACAGCATGATGGGCTACAGAATAGGCTATGGTCAGGGCGTATGAGGGTGTTGACAACTCGTATATATCACGTGGGTTCAGTAAAAGGCGTGATGCTATGTGTGCTGGGCTTGAAGGTGTGCGAGGATAAAGCACTTCTCTGAGTCGCTGTTATAATGGACAAATTCAACACATCAAAGGGGATTTTTCGCCATGAACGAAATACTGAAGGCCACCCAAGAACGCAGGAGCATACGCACAGCAACAACCGCTGACCTTGACGCAATTACAGGAGTCGAGGCTCAATGTTTCCCACCAGCTGAGGTCGCAACACGTGAAACTTTTGCTGACAGGCTCAAATATTTTCCGTCTCATTTCTGGCTCATGCTTGATGGCGATAAAGTAATCTCGTTCGTTGACGGCATGACCACTGACACACCAAATCTCACGGACGAAATGTACTCACACGCAGAAATGCACAACGAGGCCGGGAAATGGCAGATGATTTTCGGCGTTTGCACACTCCCTGAATACAGGCGCAAAGGTTTCGCAGGGGAATTGATGCGCCGAGTGATCCGTGATTCCCGTGAACATGGCCGTGAAGGTCTCGTGCTTACGTGCAAGGCTGAAATGTCGAAATGGTATGAGCGATTCGGATTCGTCTGTGAGGGTGTGAGTAGCTCTGTTCATGGTGGGGCTGTGTGGTATCAGATGAGGCTCAAATTTTAGGATTGAACGCGCAAAAAAAAAAACAGGCCGTGAATCCCTCATGGCCTGCCCTGCATTTTATGTTATCCGCGATTCTTCCTTCCGCGTTTTTCCTCCGTCATTCCGTCATTACGCCACAAGAACGCCCGCTTTGAGTCCGTCTTCCCGCTCAAAGGCAACTCAACCCATCCCCACGGCGTAACCAGTATATACCGCAATGATATTCCCTGCTCCAACAGCGCATCAACATGCGGGGCATACTTCATTGCCTCGTCGAGTATGTATGCATCGCTGATTACCCACACACGCCGACATGTCTCACGGCTGAAGACTGCCGCGTAATCTATAGCCGCCCTCAATCCGCATTCGTAATCGGGAGCCGACAAGCTGAGAACTACGACATCCGGCCTTCCTTCTTGAGCTTTCGTATTGGGGAGTACGTCAAAGCATTTTGATGTGTATTCAAGCCGCTCGATTAGGCTCTCAATCCCGGTTTCCTCCTCGAAATTCCCACTTGCAAGCAACTGGAATATATCCTCATCCGAATCATTCCCGTTCCCTATAATGTCATTCATCCATTCTTGCACCGTTGCTACAGCGTCAAGAATATACTGCGGGTATTCGCTCTCTGATATTGCCGATAAAAGCTCACTCACCATAATTTCGCGCCCGTTTTCAGCCTCTGGTTTCTTGTTTTCCGCACACATTGTCTTTCAGCCTCCTTCGCTGCATTAATTCAGCCGCTAATCATAGCATAATGACACAGCGATTATTATTGCAGTCCCTATTATCGTTGAGATTACTGTGTGTATTTCGCTCCTCTTCACCGTGTCAAAATCTATTGGAGCTTTCAACGCGTTCATGTCTATGTGTGAGGGGTGAAAGCGTTTGACCTTCACGCAATACTCTTCATACTCACTGCCGAATTTATGCCGCAAAAATTCTTCCTCATGCGGGATTATCACTATGACATACAGAATGTAGAAGCTGACGGTGAAAATCACAACAGCCCATCCCCCAGCAATTACGCTCCAGCCGAGTCCTATCACGAAATTCCCGAAATACAGAGGGTTGCGCATTATGGCGTAAGGCCCGGTTACAGCGAGCTTCAATGCCTTGACGTTTTCACCGCGATAAAGACCTATTGCCCCAGCCGACCAGCACCGCCAAATCTGCCCCAACATCACAATCACCACTGAGGCCGCAATGATTTCTGGCGATGTCCCACGAACCATGAAGAGAATCGCCACAAATATTAGCGTCCAGATTCCCCCGCGCATTCTGAATATCCATTCACGCATCTTCAACAGCCGCTCCCTTGTGCAAGTTCTCACTCACTCCCCAACCTAGCATACGAATCACAACTATCACGCCCATAAATATGGAAATGTAATCCGTAAAGAACCGGCATATTATCGACATTACCCCGGCCATGTTCTTAGGCATCAAGATTGAGTAGAGCAATGCCCCGCCTCCCTCAGCAACTCCGCTCGCACCCGGTGTAGGCACAAAATACAGTATGAACATGAATACCGCCTGAACCGCAATCGTCTGCATGTACCTGAATGGAAGACCTACAGCCGACATCAGCACGGGTAACACGCTGAATAGTGCCATGAGGTGAAGCACTGACAGCACAGTCGCAAGGAGTAGCCATAGCTTTCCATAATGGAACGCTAGACGGAAATTTAGTATGTAGTTGTCGATCTCATTATCCAGCCAGCGCACAAGTTTTATCACAGTCCTGTTTGACTTCATGAAGTTGAAGCGGTGTAGCCATAACACTATTATGTGGCTCCAACGTTTTATCATGTGAGGTTTGATCAGCGTGAAGGCTATGAATGCCCATGTCGCAAGAATCACAATGAAGACGTAAAACACAAGTCCCTTCAGAAATGGACTGCCCGCTAAAATTTCCGGGTCAAGCATCAAGGCTGAAGGCACAGCAAGACTCAGTATCAATACTGTTAGCATCGTTCGCATTAAGGTTATCGCGATGCCCTTCCCTACTGGTATACCACGCTTGTACAGGGCGTAAACTTGGAATGGCCCTCCGCCTGACTGCATTGGGGTAACGGCACTCCCGAAATAGTTGAGCCACGTCAGAACGATTCCGAGCGTGAACGGGACATGCTCATGAGCGGCTGAGGCTAATGCGCAGAACCTCCCGGAGTCGAATATCCATGCGGCAAATACTATCAGTAGGGCAAGAAGTAGCTTGAGTTTATTGGCGGCTATAAGTGAATGTATTGTGTGATGGTCAACACTGCGGAAAATTATTATGGCACTGACTCCGAATGCCAGAAGTATGAAGATGATTAGTCCTTTCCTGAGAGACAAGGCGAGATTTCCTCCGTCAATGAAAAATTGAGGGTATTATAACCCGCAACAGTGTTTGAGCGCGAATTTGTGAGGGAGCTACATTATGCCTCCTATACGCCGTATGAATATTCGCCTGTATATATCCTTGCCGCTGATTTTCGCATTCCTTGATGTGCCTTGTACGTGGCAAGCCGGGACTCCTTCGGAAAAATTAGTCCCTGACATTCCGAGAATCTCAAACTGCTTAGGGTTGTACTTATCGAGGAATGTTACAGGCACTCCCATTACACCGAGCCAATCGCATGGAATATCCACAACCTTGCTGACTTCGATTGCGTCGTAATTGTCGTAGTGTGGGTACTTGCTTGGGTCATCATGATACTTGCGGAATAGGCATAATGTCTCGTTGTGGCGATGATGATCCATGTTCGTGAACCATCTAACGCCTTTGACGCGTATAAACCTTCTGCCCTCGTCATCATTCCCGCATCCGGCTGCCTCAAGAGGATAATATTCAGGGACATAAAACTTTCTGTCTCCACTGTGAATTGAAACGCCCAGCCACATTTGATTCTTCATTATGAGGGGGAAAACTTCCTTGTAGGTTACGGCGTTGATGTTGCCGAGAATGACAAACTCCTTGCCGTATTCAATGAGTAAGGCTATGTACTCACGCAACAATGAATGAGGCGGATTGGTTACGACAACATCAGCTTCCCTCAACAGTTCAAGGCATTCAGGACTCCTGAAATCCCCATCCCCCTCCAAGACTTTGCATGAGCCTCCTACGTTGTGTTGCAGGATGTACTCCACATCGAGGTAGTCCTTGCGTCCATCCCCGTTGAAGTCCTCAAGCGAGGTGATTTGCGCGCAATATGGCTTGCGTTTTGGGGCGGGCGTGTCCTCCTCAAACAGTGAGAGTTGTTGCTGGGCTATGGGACTCCCGGCGTAACATGTCGCTATGAGTTTGCGCAGTCCGAGAATGTTGAAACTTGTCGCGAAATACTCAAAGAATGCACTCTCGTAAGGATCATCGCAATTGCATAGCACAGTCTTACCCTTGAAGAGTGGCATGTAATACATCAGTTCGTGTTCGATGTCGCGTAAGTCCGTGTAAAATTCATCCTGCCTTGCTCGTGCTGCGTCTTGAAGGGCTTTGTTCCTTGCCATGATTCAGCCTCCCTTGAAGTTATGCCAATATCATAGCAAAAAAATACCCGTACGCTTTTCACGCACGGGCTTTTGTGTCAATTATCCGAGTATGTCGGCGAGGTCTTTTTCTGGGGTAGTGATTGGCTTTATGGCGAAATTCTCCACGAGGTATTGCAGGACATTCGGCGAAATGAACGCGGGCAATGTCGGGCCGAGACGTATATTCTTCACGCCCAATGACAGCAGGGTCAGCAAAATGCAAACGGCTTTCTGCTCATACCATGACAGTACCATGCTCAAAGGAAGGTCATTCACTCCGCAATTGAACGCGTCCGCAAGAGCCAACGCAACCTGAATCGCGCTGTATGCATCATTGCACTGCCCCATGTCCAGCAGGCGAGGAATGCCTCCGATTGTCCCTAAGTCGAGATCGTTGAACCTGAATTTCCCGCAAGCAAGAGTCAATATCACCGTGTCAGCAGGAGCTTTCATCACGAAATCGCGGTAATAGCTCCTTCCCGGCCTCGCACCGTCGCAACCTCCAACGAGGAAGAAATGACGTATTGCCCCAGATTTCACGGCCTTCACGACAGCATTCGCCACACCAAGAACAGCACCATGTCCGAAGCCTGTTGTGAGAGTCCCGCCGGGAATGTCATGATCATATCCGCCAAGCTCAAGAGCCTTCTCGATTATTGGGGAAAAATCCTTCAGCCCGTTAATGTGTGTTACGCCGTCAAACTCAACTGGCCCTGTCGTAAATACGCGGTCAATGTAGCTTGCTTTTGGGGGCATAAGGCAGTTTGTCGTGAACAGCAAAGCACCGGGGATTGCGTCAAACTCTTTTTGCTGATTCTGCCAGGCTGTTCCGAAATTCCCCTTGAGGTGTGAATACCTGCGTAATTCCGGGTATGCGTGTGCAGGTAGCATTTCTCCGTGAGTGTATATGTTGATGCCTTTTCCCCGTGTCTGTATCAGAAGATGCTCCAAGTCTTTCAGGTCATGGCCAGTTACCACGATGAACGGGCCTTTTTCGATTCCCGTGCTGACTTTAACGGGGGAAGGGTTGCCGTAAGTCTTAGTGTTGGCTTTGTCGAGGAGAGCCATACATTTCAGGTTAACCTGGCCAGTTTCCATTACGAGCGGGAGAAGCTCATCCATCCCGTATTTGTCGTTGCCAAGAGCCGCCATTGCCCGGACAAAAAACTTGTCGATTTTCTCATCCCTATAGCCTAGAACACGCGCATGATATGCGTATGCTGCCATTCCCCTTAGGCCGAAAAGCACGAGCGATTTCAGGGAGCGTATATCCTCGTTGGCGTTCCAGATTTTGGACATGTCATAGGGAGGAAGGTTTATGATTTTTGTGATGCCGCTGACTCTTTCAGTGCTGAAGTTTACGTTTGTGATTGTGGCGAATAACCCATCAATGAATAAGTTGTACCTGTCGCTGCCTGACATGGCCAAGGAGATTAACGCGCCTGTGAGTTCATCCTGAGCTTGAGCCGTTGCCGATGATTTTCCGCAAACGCCGGAATTACCCGTGCAGGATTTGCATCCGGCTGTTTGTTCGCATTGAAAGCAGAACATGAACAATAATTGCCCCTCTCATGAAAATTTTAGCTGTGAATATATAATACCCCGTGAACAAAAGCATTTGCACAAGCAACAAGGAAGGGAAGAAAACATCACGAATGAAACTCAACCTTTACCCCGCCGGAATGAGAATATATCGAACACTCGTAAGCGCGTTCTTCACATTAGGGGGACTCGGCCTCCTGAAGCGTAAATACAAGGGAGCAATCTCTGAGCGAATTGGCGAAATACACGACATGCCCGAAAAACCTGTGTGGGTTCATGCCGTATCAGTTGGCGAGGTTCAATCGGCAAGCTCATTGATTCGCCGGATAAAATCACGTAGCGCATATCCCTGTGTCATATCAACCGTAACTCCAACAGGTCGCGAAATGGCGCAAAAACTTCTCGGCGGTATAGCTGACAGGATGATATACAGCCCGTTTGACTCTCGGAAGTTTGTTGCCCGCGCGATTGAGTCCATAAAGCCCGCAATGTATATTACGATGGAGACGGAGTTATGGCCAGAGATATTATCCCAGCTCAAAGCCCGTAACATTCCCGCGTTCCTCGCCAACGGAAGAATCTCCGAAAAGAGCTTCAAGCGTCTCAGACGGACAAAATATTTCTGGGGCGGAGTCTTTGACTGCCTCGCGAAATTAATGGTGCGATTCGATGACGACAAAGCGAAATTTCTTGCACTCGGAGTCCCAGAGGAGAAAATATCCGTAACAGGAGATTGCAAAGTTGACACGCTATTAGACCGCCGCAAGAACACAGGCCCGGAAAAATGGCAGTGGTTGAAGAATGGCAAATCCCCCCTCATCACGGCAGGCAGCACACACACGGGTGAAGATGAGACTGTAATATCAGCCTTCAGGAAGATACGCACGAAATTTCCCGGCGCAAGGCTCGCGATTGTCCCCCGGCACCCTGAACGCGCACTCATGACCATAGCCGCCGCCCTCCCATATGATGACGTTCACGCGGAATTGCTCTCACACATAACACGCGACAATCTCAGCGCAGATATTATTGTGGTTGACCGTATTGGAGTCCTGTTTGACCTTTACGCGGCGAGTGATGCCGTATTCGTTGGAGGAAGCCTCGTGCAAAAGGGCGGTCAGAATCCGTTTGAGCCTGCGTTATTCGGCCTCCCTGCTATTCATGGGCCATGCATGACTGATTTCCCTGACACTGAACGAATGGACGCGATGAAAGCGGCTGTGTGTGTGCATAATGACTCGGAGCTTGCATCGGCGTGGATTGAGTGCCTTGACCCTGCGAATGTCAAACTTGCGCTGAAGAACTGCAACGATTACTTCAACACGTTAGGGGGCGCGGCAAAAAAGACATGGGACGAAATAGAAGCGTATATGAATCGGCCATGATAGAAACGGAACGCCTCAGAATATATCCTGCCTCAAAAACTCAAATGGAAGCTATCATTTCCGCGCAGACTGATGATGAACTTAAAGCGGCCTATTCCATGATGCTTGAAGGCTGTATGAATCACCCGGACAAATGGGAATGGTTCGCGCTATGGGTAATCGAGTTGCACAGCGGGGAGAACGTTGGCGGATTGTGCTTCAAGGGGCTTGACGCGAATGGCGTTGCGGAAATCGGTTACGGCATTTCGGACAGCTATCAGCGTAACGGCTATGCGACTGAGGCAGTGAGGGCGGTATGTGCGTGGGCTTTCGGCAATCCTGATGTAACCTGCATTGAAGCTGAGACTGACGCGGGCAATACGGCATCACAAAGAGTCTTGGAGAAGTGCGGATTTATTGCCAGCGGGAAAATAGGCGGTGAAGGGTCTGTATTCATTTTGCCCCGTGTGCTTGACAGAAAAATAATTCACGCGTAAAATACCGCTCGTTGTTCAAGCAGGGCGGATAGTTCAGCGGTAGAACACCTGCTTTACACGCAGGGGGTCGTAGGTTCGAACCCTGCTTCGCCCACCAAGTGATTTGTTACGCGGGGTCGTAGCTCAGTCGGTTTAGAGTGTCGGCCTGTCACGCCGAAGGTCGCGAGTTCAAGTCTCGTCGGCCCCGTCAAAAAAATCATGACAAAGCGAGGCGGGATAGCTCAGTTGGTAGAGCAAC
>JAFSKY010000097.1 GCA_017448685.1 Synergistaceae bacterium | reverse complement strand
TTCTTTGGTGTTTTGCCTGAGATTAAAGCCTCACTTGCGTTTTTCGGGAAGCCTATTGTTATATTCTGGTCAATCACAAACGGGAACTTCACTTCAACAGGAGCGTCATACGTAGCCAATTTCCTCACCATTACCGGCTCAAACACTGGGATGATTGCGAGAATGCCGCGTCCAGTTCCAGCAACACCAGGTTTACCCGTGAGAGTGAATGAAATCTCATGAGCATCCTTCAAGTTTCTGTACTTCACATCCTTGTAGTTTGTGAGGCCGGGAAAAAGTGATAGTACCGCCCCTCTTGCTGTGCCGTCATTGGGATTAGCTCCGAGCATGAGCGCAGGCCATCTTCCGCGAAGAATCACCCGCATATTTCCGCTCAACATTCCCTGCTCCGACAATTTCAGATCCATAACCGCGCTTAACCTGTTATCCGCCGATTTTGACGAAGGTATACGCCGTGAGATGAGTCGGCCTTCATTGTTGATGCTGTATATTTTCGCGCCAGCAATGAGTCCAGAGTCGGCCATATCGTGAAACTCAATGCCCTTCACGCCCTGAACGTAAAGCACAGGGTCAGAGAATATGCCGGGGCATAATGGTGTACGTTCGTCCGGGTCAAAAGGAATCCGCCAGCATAATGAAGCGTCAACTTTTTGCGAGGCAAGCCAAGATTTTGCGAGGATTAATTTTTCGCGCTTCGTCCATGCTCCCGAATTGGGGATTTTTCGAGGTGAACCTTCAGCAAGAGTGATTTCCGGCTGTGATGAGAGCCATTCAACGAGCCTCAATGCGCCATCATTCTTGGAACGCTTGAATCCCGCAAGAGCCTCAGACGGAGCATTAATGCCCCCGGAAGATTCCGCCTCCTTAACGATTCCCGCAAGAGCCGAATTACCTTGCCTCGTGCTGAACGCGACTCCCTCACGCTGAATCCTCGCAAGCTCACCTGAGTCCGCGTAAGGGTCAAGGTTTATGCGCCGCCATGTATACACTGTGTCATTGTCGGACTCTTCTGTGTCAGGCCGCCTCATTCCGGGAAATGTAACGTATGAGAGTTTTTGCGGAGAAATAATCTCAACGATTGACTCCCACACCCGCAAATCCTCCTGAAACCAGCACAGCCCTTCAACGCTCAATTGTTCCGTCAAATTTTCGCGCCACGACAAAGCAATAATGAATGTGTCAGGCAATCCTGCAAACCTTACGGCCTTTACCCCTGCTGAGGTGTCATCTTCAGGCTGAACTGTGCTTACCTGTGCGAGGCTACTGAAGTCATACACACTGGCTTCGAGAACGTCAACGCTTCCTTTTGCGGGAATTGGTATGTTCCAGTTGAGCCAGTTACCGCCCAAACCTTGACGGCCTAATATCACATAAAGGCGTGTTATCTCAATTCCACCGGACTCGGAACGTGAGACAGTTACGCGTTTGAGCCAGATTATTCCCTGCGCATCTGAGTATGTCGTGAAATCGGGATTCATCTGCTTCATTCGCGACAAGTTATAGCTCCCGGAATCATCATCCTCATCAAACGTGAAAGAACCCGTACCCTTGTAGTTAGGCAGGATATTTCCCATGTTCATATCATTCATTTTGCGCATGTTCAAGGCTGACTCGTCCATCAAATCACCTGCGAATGACGGAACAGCAATCATCAGCGCGATAATCAGAGCCGTAATTTTCCGCAAGCTAAAGCCCCCTTCCATGACAATACTTGTACTTTTTCCCGGAACCGCACGGGCATGGGTCATTCCTTCCGATTTTGGCGGCCTTCTTCACTGGCTCGCGTGGGCGTTCTGATTGCCCGGACATCTGGAACTCGCGTTTTTCCATCGTCATTTGACGTTCGCGCCTAGACTCCTCGCTGAGGATTTTGATGCGGAATATCTGACCGCTAAATGTGTCCTTGACTCTGTTCATCATGTCGGTGAAAAGGTTGTAGGACTCGAACTGGTATTCAATGAGGGGATCTTTCTGGCCTATTGCGCGTAATCCGATTCCACGCCGTAACTCATCCATGCCCGTCAAATGTTCGCGCCATGCTGAGTCTAATGTGCTGAGGAGGATATAGCGTATTATTCCCCCTGCAACGTTCACGCCTTCTTCGTTTGCGTCAAGCTCAGAGATTTTTGCGTCATACCGTGATTTTATGCCGCTGATGATTTCTTCCCTCATTCCCTCCATATCAAGACGGGTATCAACCTCAGCGATTCTCCCTTCAGCACCAGCACCGAAAAGCCCCCGCAACCTTGAAGCTACTCTTTGCGGGTCAGGCTCTGAGTCATGGCCTTCAGGGAAATACTTGTCGAGAATGTCATTCACCACTCCGCGAACAACCTCCCAGCCGTATTGGGGCATTCCTTCATCAGGTGTTGCGATGATTTCTCCGCGCTCTGAATACACAGCTTCCCTTTGCTGGTTCATAACGTTGTCATAGGATAAGAGTTGCTTGCGTATGTCAAAGTGAAGCTCCTCAACTTTTTTCTGCGAGTTCTCTATTATCCGGCTCAACATTGGAGACTCTATAGCTTCCCCATCCTTGAGTCCTAATTTCCCCATTAACGGCTGTATCTTCTCTGACCCGAATAACCTCAGCAAGTTATCTTCCAGCGACAAATAGAAGTGTGAAGTTCCCGGGTCGCCCTGCCTGCCTGAACGCCCGCGCAACTGGTTATCGATTCGGCGTGATTCGTGGCGTTCCGTGCCTATTATCGCGAGTCCCCCGGCCTTGACGACTCTCTCATGTTCAGCACTGCATGAGGCTGTGAACTCACTCAATAAACGCTCGTATTCTTCCTGATTACCCTTTGCTTTGTCCTTTGCGAGGAACTCAGGATTTCCGCCTAACATAATGTCAGTCCCACGTCCGGCCATGTTGGTAGCGACCGTAACAGCACCTTCCCTGCCTGCCTACGCAACAATGTAGGCTTCTTTTTCGTGGTATTT
>JAFSKY010000096.1 GCA_017448685.1 Synergistaceae bacterium | reverse complement strand
GGCTTCCTCGTTGCGGGAATGCACAGACTCTTTCAGCTCGCGAAGAATGAAACTCAGCGCAAACACGTTAGGGAAAAGCAGATTTTCGGCATCGAAATACGTGATGACATGTTCGCCGTAGCAACTACAAACATGATTTTGCGGGGAGATGGTCAAAGCAACCTCATATGTGAAGATTTCCTCATGAAAAACACGGACGCGATTCAGCTTCAGGGCATCACAGCAGGCTTCATGAATCCGCCATATTCGCAGGCCAAAAACAAAGCCACTCAGAATTTATCCGAGCTCAAATTCATATCACACCTACTTGATTGCATACTCGAAGGGGGAAGAGCCGCCGTTATCGTCCCAGTTTCAACGATGATAGGCAAGACCAAAGATGACAGGCAGCTAAAATCCGACATCCTCAAGCATCACACTCTCGAAGGGGTAATCAGCCTCAACAAAGATACGTTTTACGGCGTTGGGACTGTGCCATGTATAGCAGTGTTCACGGCGGGTGAGCCTCATCCTGCAGAAAAGCTCGTGAAGTTCATCAACTTCCAGAATGATGGCTGGGAGGTCAAAATGCACAGGGGGCTTGTTGAAACTGAGAGTGCTAAGGACAGGCGGCAATATCTGCTGGATTGTTGGCGGGGGAAAATAGTTGATGCTCCGTCTGATTTCATGGTTGAGACTGTGATTGAGGCGGGGGATGAGTGGTTGCACTCGTTCTACTACTACAATGATGAGATTCCGGGTGAGAGTGATTTTGCGGAGAGTTTAGCGGATTACTTGACGTTTGAGTTCAGCATGATTGCGAGGGGAAGGGGGTATCTTTTTGGGATGAAGGAGGATGATACTTGACTGCGCGGAGGGCTTGAGGGTATGAAGTGGGGGGGCTTCCTAATCTCTGACATTGCCGAAATAGTTTCGGGGCGCGGAATTTTCGAGGATGATAGAATGCCGGGTAATATTCCCTATGTAGGAGCCTCGGCCATGAACAACGGAGTAATTCATTTCGTGAGCAACACCAACGAGACGCTAGAAGCTGAATGTATTTCTGTGAACAGCAACGGCTCTGTAGGGTATGCGTTCTATCACCCTTACGAGGCTTTATATTCTGGCGATTGTAGGAAATTGCGCCCACATGTAAATAACAGGCATGTATCGTTATTCTTGGCAACAGCGATAACTGACCAGCGCGAAAAATATAATTATGGCTACAAAATGGGGACTGCCAGACTAATGCGACAACAAATAATGCTTCCTGTTGACGACTCCGGCAATCCCGATTGGGCATTCATGGAAGCCTATATGCGTGAGCGTGAACAGGCCATGATTGAGCGGTATATATCTCACGTCATGGGCAGGATTTTGGGCGGTGATGTGGTGAGGCTTGAGGGCGTGAGATGGGCGGGCTTCAGGATTGGGGATTTGTTCAGGCTTGAACATGGGAAATGCCTTAAATCTGAAATGGTGCAACAAGATGAAAACGGCGATGGAGTTACATATCTGGGTGCGACTAACAGGAATAACGCCGTAATAGGTTACGTGAATTATGATGACAGACTTATACAGAAGGGCAACTGTATAGCCTTCATAAAAGATGGCGAAGGTTCTGCGGGTTATTCGGTCTACAAGGCTGAAGACTTCATAGCGAACTTTCACATTATTGCTGG
>JAFSKY010000008.1 GCA_017448685.1 Synergistaceae bacterium | reverse complement strand
CATTGCCTCTCCTACTGATGTGAGCTTCTCTGCGTCCTCGTCAGGTATCTCGATGTCGAACTCCTCCTCGATTCCCATGATGAGTTCAACGATGTCAAGCGAGTCTGCTCCGAGGTCCTCAACAAAACTCTTCTCAGGCGTAACCTGATCTTCTTCTACGTCAAGGCGGTCTGAAACGATAGCCTTCAGTTTTGCTACAACTTCTTCTTTCGTCATGTTGTCTCACCTCCCTTCAGGGGATAAAATCTTGCGGGTGATACATTAAACCATAGTCATGCCCCCGTCAACCGCTAACACTTGCCCGGTGATATATGCGCTGTCCTCCTTTGCGAAAAACGCTACAGCCTTTGCGACCTCTTCAGGATTTCCGATTCTGCCTGCCGGAATGGATTTGAGTATTGCATCTTTCATTTCAGGCTTTAACACGTCAGTCATGCTTGTGTCAATGAAGCCTGGAGCTATTGCGTTGGCTGTGATTCCTCTTGAGGCATATTCACGCGCTACAGATTTCGTGAAGCCGATAATGCCCGCTTTCGAGGCCGCGTAATTCGCTTGTCCTGCGTTGCCTGTGAGACCAACTACTGAGGATATGCAGATGATTCTCCCATAACGAGCTTTTGCCATGTCCTTTAACGCCAGCTGTGTGCAATAGAATGCCGCACTGAGGTTCGTATTTATGACGGACTGCCAATCTTCAGCCTTCATGCGCATGATGAGAGTATCACGGGTAATTCCGGCGTTGTTGACGAGGACGCTAACGACTCCCATTGAGGATTTAATCTCCGCGAACATTTTTGTGGCCTCATCCTGTATGCTGACATCAGCCCGGAAAATTTCTGCCTTCACTCCAAGCGCAACAGCCTCATCACGTAGAGCCTTTGCGGAATCCTCGCTGCGGTTGTAGTTTATGGCAACGTCAAAGCCATTCCGAGCAAGCTCAAGAGTTATTGCCCTTCCGATTCCTTTTGCGCCTCCTGTTATCACCGCTAGCATGAATCAAGCCTCCAATTTAACGCGAAGTTGTTCGAGCTTCTCAGGGTCTCCGGCGGAAAAAATATCCATTCCCTTACGGCATTTCTTGATCAACCCTGCAAGCACCTCACCTGCTCCAATCTCATAGAACGCGCTTATACCCATATCATCAATCATGTACGCAACAGAGTTTTCCCACAATACCGGGCTGAATGTCTGAGCGTAAAGACGTTCCCGAATGTCTTGCGGAGTTCTGGCGGGTCTGGCGTTCACGTTGGCGATAATATCACACTTTGCCTCATTCCACGAAATTTTAGCGAACTCGGCTTTGAGCTTTTCGGCGGCGGGCTTCATGTATATGCTGTGAAATGGCGCGCTGACACTGAGTTTCTTGGCGATTCTTATCCCAAATGACTTTGCGTTTGAGATTGCAGAGTCTATATATTCGCTCATCCCTGAGATTACGACTTGGCCGGGACAATTGAAGTTTGCCGGGCTGATTTCTCCGTTAGGCGCAACAGACTCGCATAGCTTCTCCGCGTCATCATGGCTTGCACCTATAAGAGCTGCCATAGCTCCTTTGCCTTCTGGGACGGCTTCCTGCATGAACATTCCGCGCTTATGCACGAGGCTCACGGCATCACGGAATGAGAGTGCTTCAGCGGCACATAATGCTGTGTACTCGCCTAAGCTATGTCCGGCCATGCATACGGGAGAAATTTCCGCGCCCATAGAATCACGAAGTACTCTCAACGCGGCTATACTCACTGCCATTATTGCGGGCTGTGCATTCTTCGTGAGTGTCAATTCATCCGCGGGGCCTTCAAACATTAGGCGTGTCAAGTGATACGATAATGCATCATCGGCCTCATCAAATACATCTTTTGCACACGTGAAAGCCTCATAGAGTCCGCGCCCCATTCCTACAGACTGCGAACCCTGCCCGGGAAAACACAACGCGTATTTTTCCGGCATTACCTCTTCACCTCGCCTACATGAGACAAAATATTTTCCGCGTCATTAAACATGTTCTCTATGATTACTTTTGCCGGGAGAATGTCATTCACCATTGCTGCACTTTGTCCGGCCATGAGCGAACCCCATTCCGTATCACCGTCAACAACAGCCGCCCTGAGTTTACCCGTACCGAGTGCTTCAATCTCTGAGGCTGGAGCGTTCTGTGATTCGAGGCGTTCAAATTCAGCCGTCAATTTGTTGCGGAGGCATCTAACTGGATGGCCTAAGCTCTGTCCTGTTATGGCTGTGCTTCTGTCTCTTGCGTCAATTACCGCCTGCTTGTAGTTTGGGTGTACTGTGCATTCCTCACAGCAAATAAACCTTGTGCCGACCTGAACGCCCTCAGCACCAAGCGCAAAAGCCGCAACGACTCCGCGACCATCAGCGACTCCCCCGGCGCAAATGACCGGGATTTTCACGGCCTGCGAGATTTGCGGGGTCAATACCATAGTCGTAAGCTCCCCTATATGGCCGCCTGCCTCCATTCCCTCAGCGACTACAGCGTCTGCACCCTGCCTTTCAACGCGTTTTGCCTGAGCTACTGACGCGACAACAGGTATAACGATTGTGCCGAGTGGCTTCAAGCGTTCGAGGAATTTTCCGGGACTGCCTGCACCTGTCGTTACAACAGGGACTTTTTGCTTCACGGCAATTTCTAGAGCGTCTTCAGCTGTTGGGGACATGAGCATTATGTTGAGGCCAAAAGGTTTTCCGGGTGCAATGAGCTTCTTTGCCTTCAAGATTTCCTGTTCGAGTATGTCAGGAGGGGTATTCGCCGCGGCAATGATTCCCAATCCCCCGGCGTTACTCACGGCTGAGGCTAATTCTGCGTTCGCTACCCATGCCATTCCGCCCTGTATAAGTGGGTATTTCGTTCCCAATAATTTGCATATGCGGTTGTCTTCTCTCAATAACATCCTTTCACCTCCGAATTATGTTTATCTCGTGATTTATCTGTGTTGTTCCGTCCTCAGCTATGAACTTCCTTGCGGCTGACAATGCGCTTACGATCGCGGGAGATTTCGAGCGGCCATGAGCTTTAAGCACAGCACCTTCAACGCCCAATAACGGAGTCCCGCCGTATTTCTCATAGTTGAAACGTGCGAGGAGCTTTTTCACAGTTGGGTAAAGCAATAACATTCCAGCTTTGGCCATGAGTGATTTTTTGACCTCATCAGTTAGCATTGACTTTAAGCCCTGTATGAGTCCTTCACCGAGTTTGAGAGCTATATTCCCGTTGAAGCCATCGCACACAACAACGTCAGCTTTTCCGAATAGCACTTCATTACCCTCGATATATCCGCCAAAATTCATTGAGCCGTTACGTTCTATAAGCTCACGAGCCGCAAGCACAGTGTCATCACCTTTGATGTCTTCGCTTCCATTTGAGAGCAGTCTGACTTCAGGATTCTCAACGCCTAGAATTTTCCGGGAATATATACTACCCATGAGAGCGAACTGCAAGAGATTTTCCGGCTTGCACCTGACTGTTGCGCCAACATCAAGAGTGAAGGCAATTTTTCCCGTTGATGGTATTGGAACGCCCAAAGCGGGACGGTCTATACCCTCAATGCGTCCAACAACGAGGACTCCTCCCGCGACAATCGCGCCAGTACTGCCAGCACTCACACAGCCTTGGGCATCTCCGCGCCTCACCATTTCCATAGCTACACGGAGGCTTGAGTCCTTTTTGCGGCGTATTGCGTTTGCGGGATGTTCGTCAGGGTCGATGATCTCGCTTGCGTGTTCAATGTGAATCCGGGGATGTGGTGCGAGGCATGATTTTATGCGTTCAGTGTCGCCTGTGAGTATTATCTCTATGTCATCGTATACACTGCAGGCTTCATACGCGCCTTTGCAGATTTCTGACGGGGCGTTATCTCCTCCCATAGCATCAAGGGCGATTGTGATTTTTCCGCTCAAATTTCTTCACCTACCTCCTGTCCAAGCACCTCAATAATGAAACGTCCTACGAATATTTCCTTTTCCCCTGCGTGTGTACGAACGCTGACAATCTTCCTTCCCTCATGATTGACTCCGACTTTGGCGCGAGCTATGAGAATATCTCCGACTCTGGCATGGCCTTTGTATTCGCCCCTCATGGAGTCGATTATGACTTTTGCGGCGTTGATTGCGGCTACGGCGATGGAGCTTGCCTGCGAGTAAACGTAATTGTCGCTCACAATGTCCGTGAACCTGAAGGCCATATCTTTTGCCGTCCTGAGAACAGACAAAGCCCTTTTGCCCGGCTCAAGCTCTAACAGCTCCCCGATGACTTCACCGGGACTCAGTGAACGTAATCGGCTCATTGCGTCCTGTGCCATTGTCCTTATGCGTTCACGAAGCTCAGGGACTCCCATAAGAGCGCGGTCAAGTCTTACGGTTGAAACGCTGACTCCGAGTCGGGAGGCTAGTTCGCTGTCGGTCATCATGGGATTTTCCGCGAGGGTTTTCGCTAGGATGTCCTGACGTGATTTTCTGCCGGGATTATCTTTTAGCACCTGATTATATTACCTCACTGCAATTTTGGAATGGCGCAAAGTATATTGGCTCTACCGTTTTTCGTCAAGACATAAGGTCAGAATGTCCCGGCCTTCATGTTACAGCTAAAGCGTAAGACACGCAGAATCTAACACCATTAAGGCGCAACAAAAAAAGCCTCCCCCCGCAAAAAGGGAGAGGCTATAATTTTCTCGTATGATTATTCCCCGGCCATTTTCAAAGCACGGTCAAACAGATCTTCCACATCCTTTGAGGGCTTCGGAGTGATGAGTGATACCAGAACCGCAACGACCAATCCCGCAAAGAATCCCGGTATAATCTCGTAGACTCCAGTCCCGGCCATGTAGGTCAGCCACAATATATCGACAACCGCACCCGTGAAAATTCCGCAGGCAGCTCCCGCAAACGTAAACCGCTTCCAGTACAGACTGAGCATTATCGCAGGCCCGAACGCAGCACCGAACACACCCCACGCGTTTGATACAAGCGACATTATCGACCCAGCATCAGGACGTGAGGCTATGTACAGCGCAACGAGAGCAATCACAAGCACAACAGTACGCCCCGCCCAGAGCATTTCTTTATTCCCGGCTTTGTCCCCGCGAATCACTGGCTTGTACACGTCTGACGCAAACGCAGAAGCCGCCGCAAGAAGCTGACTGTCAGCAGTACTCATAGCCGCCGCAAGAACCGCAGAGAGCAATATTCCTGACACAATCGCAGGGAAAATTTTCCGTGTCATCACGACAAACACAAGTGAGTTGCTGTTCACTGCCTCATCGAAGCCTATGAACATGCGCCCTACTGTACCGACAAGCGCGGCGAAAACTAGTATTATCACAGTCCATGAGATTCCGATTTTGGCGGATTTGCGCAGCTCTTTCTGTGAGTTCAGCGACATGAAACGGATTATGATGTGAGGCATTCCGAAATAGCCCAGTCCCCAGCCAAGCCCGGAG
Organism: Synergistaceae bacterium; assembly: GCA_017448685.1. GTDB lineage: Bacteria > Synergistota > Synergistia > Synergistales > Aminobacteriaceae > JAFUXM01. The sequence goes on along the minus strand of JAFSKY010000008.1, from coordinate 11,581 downwards.
ACTATATCCTGCCATGATGAGAACAAGCTCCAGTAGTGAGGCGTGTCGATTGCCGCAGACGCTCCCGGCTCAAGCATTGTTGCCGCCGCAATAGGTACTATCAGCATCGCCGCAAGCACTAACATTCCCTGGAAGAAATCCGTCCATGACACCGCGCTAAATCCTCCCAAGAATGTGTAGCTAATCACGATTACCGCTGAGATGTACATTGCTGTTGTCGTGTCGAGTCCTGTTACGGTGTTGAAGAGAGTCCCGCAGGCTTTTATGCTGGAGGCCGAGTATATCGTATATGCCACAAGGAACACTACTGCTGAGATTATCTGCAAGGCTTTAGAGTCAGACATAAAACGGTTGGTGAGGTACTGAGGAATTGTGATTGAGTCGTTCGCCTCAATTGAGAATGTACGCAGGCGAGGAGCTTCATATATCCAGCTTAACGAGTAGCCCAACGCGAGTCCTATAGCGATCCAGACTTGCCCAAGCCCAAGCGCATATACTGACGTAGGAAGCCCCATCAGAACCCATGCGCTCATGTCGGAAGCCCCAGCGGATAATGCTGCGACCCAAGGCCCCATCTTTCTGTTGCCGAGGAAATATCCTTTCTCGGTCTGGTTTTTGTCCCTGAAGAAGAACCACACTCCTACAGCGAGCATGAATACCAAGTAGATGATGAATACGCTTACTTCCTGAATGTTCAAGCGAACATCTCCAATCGTCAAAAAATTCAATGAAGTATACCATAACTCAAAACGCCCTCAAATTTTCACAGCTTTGCTATCATATGAATATGGATGAAAAAATTTTGCGCCGTCTAAGCGTCATTACGGACGAGGAAAAAGAAATACTTGCGGGAAGGAAGAAGATTGACCGCAATATTTACATGGCCGGAGACAGAGACATAATCAGCGGAGACAAATTGCTTCCTCATGGCAAAAATATAATGATACGACCTCATACTCGCTTCATTCATTTCCCTGAACACACTCATGATTATGTGGAGTTCGTTTACATGTGCAGAGGCTCAACAATCCATAAGGTAAACGGAACATCCATAACCCTCAATCCCGGAGAATTGCTCATGATGAGTCAACACGCAAAGCAGGAAATCGAGCCTGCCGGGAAAAATGACATCGCCGTCAATTTCATCGTAAAGCCCGATTTCTTTCACGGGGTACTCTCTTTCTTGGGCAATGAAGAGACTCCGTTAAGGCGTTTCATTCTCAGCTGCATTACTGGTGAGAGGGGCGCAGGGTATTTATATTTCAAGGTCGCTGACGTTCTGCCCGTTCAAAATCTCGTGGAAAATCTCTTGTGGATTCTCATCACTCAACCTTCCAACAAACGAGGCATATATCAGCTCACTATGGGCTTATTGTTCGTTGAGCTTCTTGAATGCACCGACAAATTAGAGTTCTCGTATGAGTCTGAGAGCGTCATAATGAAGGTATTACGTTACATTGAGGACAATTACAGGACAGCCACGCTCAATGAAATAGCCGGGATGCTTCATTACAATCACGCAACACTCTCACGGTTAATCCGCAAAAAGACAGGGCAGAATTTCACAGGTCTGTTACAGGAGAAAAGACTCTCACAAGCGGCATGGTTTCTCCTCAACACTGACGAAAGAATAGATGACATTGCGTATCTTGTCGGCTATGAGAACATGACACACTTCCACAAACTTTTCACCGAGTGTTACGGCAAGAGTCCGAAACATTATCGGGACTGCACATGAAGATACTTTTTACGCGCAAATACTCTTTGAATTTCCCAACCTTATAACAGATAATTACCCTATCCAAACAAAATTTCACGCAACAAAATATTACTGCGAGGAGTCATTCATCATGAAACATTATCTCGCTGTTGATATAGGCGCGTCATCCGGTCGTCATCTTTTGGGCTGGAATGAAGGCGGAAAAATCATCACGAAGGAAGTTTATCGCTTCCCGAATGGCGTTAAGGAGTCTGGCGGCCATCTAACATGGGACATTGAAGCCTTGCTCGGCCATGTGAAGCGCGGAATCGATGATGCATTGAAGGTTTGCCCGGACATCGTGAGCCTGTCAATTGATACGTGGGGATGTGATTACGTCCTCATGAAGGGAGACTCTGAAGTCCTGCCCTGTTACGCTTACCGGGACTCTAGGACTTCTGACGCAATAAACGAGGTACACAGCATAATCTCGTTTGATGAGCTTTACGGTAAGACAGGGATTCAGCTTCTTGCGTTCAACACGATATATCAGCTTTACGCGGACAAAAAAGCAGGAAGGCTTGAAGGTGTTACGGATTTTCTGATGATGCCGGAATATTTGCTGTACAAGTTATGCGGTGTCAAGTCCCACGAATACACCAACGCCACAACCGGCGGAATGGTCAACGCAAACACACGCCAATATGACAAGGACATTATCGCCCGTCTTGGATTACCGTCAGACCTCTTCAAGTTCCTCCAGAATCCTGGCACAAAGTTAGGCACATACAAGGGGATTCAGTGCGTTCTATGCGCATCACATGACACAGCCAGCGCGGTTGAGGGGATTCCTATGGAGGGTAACGAGATATATATCTCTTCAGGAACATGGAGTCTTCTCGGAGTCAAAATGCCACATCCGATAACCTCATCTCACAGCATGTCAGCAAACTTCACGAACGAAGGCGGAGTCGGCTATATACGTTACCTCCGCAACATCATGGGAATGTGGCTCATAAATCGTCTGCGTGATGAATTATGCCCGGGAAAAGATTTCGGCGAAATTGTGAGGGAGGCTGAAGCGGATTCGTTTGATGAGACTGTTGACGCAAACGACAACGCATTTCTTGCGCCTGACAGCATGAAGGAAGCGTTTGACGAAAATCTCAGGCACAAGCCGACAACCCCAGCAGGCTATTTCAGATGCGCTTATCGTTCACTCGCAAACACATATCGTGATACTGTCAACGAACTCGAAAATATCACAGGCCATAAATATCACAGCATATATATTGTAGGCGGGGGCGCAAAAAATTCGTTCCTCAACAATCTCACAGAACAGGCAACAGGGAAAAAGGTTATTGCCCTTCCTATTGAGGCTACAGCATTGGGCAACCTGAAAATTCAAATGGAGGCGGTAAATTAGCATGAGCTATTCTGAGGCGAAAAAGAAGTATTCAGCATTAGGCGTTGACACAGACGCGGCAATAGCAAAACTCAAGGGCGTTCCTGTCTCGTTGCATTGCTGGCAGGGCGATGATGTACGCGGATTCGACACAGACCCAAGCAAACCCCTCACGGGCGGCATTCAGACAACGGGCAATTATCCCGGTCGCGCAAGGACTCCTGATGAGCTTATGGCTGATCTTGACGAAGTTATGAGCCTCATACCCGGTACACCCAAGATGAACCTTCACGCAAGCTACGCAATCTTCGAGGGTGGAGAATGGGCAGACCGCGACAAATTAGAGCCTCGCCACTTCGCGAAATGGGCAAAATTCTGCAAAGATCGCGGACTCGGTTGCGACTTCAACCCCACATTCTTTTCTCATCCCAAATGCGACCCCTTAACGCTTGCTTCTCCCAATGATGACACGCGTAATTTCTGGATTGAACACGGAAAAGCCTGCATCAGAATCAGCACATATCTTGCTGAGGAGCTTGGGCAAATGTGCGTAATGAATATCTGGACAGGCGACGGCTTCAAGGACGTTCCAGCAGACAGAATCGGCCCGCGCAAGAGATACCGTGAGGCAATTGACGCAATACTCACTGAGCCTTACGACTTCCAGAAGGTTAAGCCATGCGTTGAGAGCAAAGTCTTCGGGATTGGCGTTGAGGCTTATACGGTCGGCAGCGCAGAATTTGCGTTAAGTTACGCCGCGTTGAACATGGACAAATGCATTCCCCTCATGGACAATGGCCACTATCACCCTACAGAAGTTGTGAGCGACAAGATACCCGCATTACTCGCGTTTTTCCCGGAGATAGCACTTCACGTTACGCGCCCAGTGAGATGGGATTCGGATCATGTGATTCTGTTTGACGATGAGACGAAAGAGATTGCTCGCGAGATTGTGAGATGCGGCGGCCTTGATGGACGTGTACATATTGCGCTGGACTATTTCGATGCGTCAATCAACCGTATATCCGCGTGGACAACAGGTTACAGGAACGCGCAAAAAGCTCTGTTGTTCGCACTCCTTCAGCCTATGGACGCGTTAAAGGCCATGCAGGACAAAGGCGAGTTCTCAAAGCTCATGGTTGCGCAGGAAGAATTGAAGACTCTTCCATTTGGTGATGTGTGGGATGAGTATTGCGGTGTTTGCGGGAAGCCTCTTGACGGGGCATGGTTCCCGGAAGTCGAGCGTTACGAGCGCGAAGTTCTGAGTAAGAGAGGCTAGCGGCAATGAAAGACATACTTACAGCACCGTTTGTTGTTGAGATGATTCGCACCTGCACCAACATGTACAATCACGGCTGGGATGAGCGCAACGGCGGAAATATATCGCTAATGCTGGATGAGTCTCAGGTGTCAGAATATGGCGATGTTAGGCGTGTGTTGCGGACAATCCCCACAGGCTTCAAAGCTCCTTCGCTTGACGGAAAATATTTCCTCGTAACAGGAACGGGAAAATACTTCAAGAATGTGCAGTACGCTCCAGATGTGAATCTCGGACTCGTGAAGATTGTTGACGGAGGCGAGAATGCCCAGCTGTTATGGGGCTTCACAGACGGGGGGAAGTTCACGAGCGAATTTCCCGCACACATGATGAGCCATGCCGTAAGAATCAGCGTCAACCCAGCAAACAGAGTCGTAATGCATTGCCACCCCACAAACCTTTTGGCCATGACGTATGTACACACGCTCGATGAGAGAGCCTTTACGCGGACTCTCTGGCAGATGTGTACGGAATGCATTGTAGTTTTCCCGGATGGCGTGAACGTTCTACCTTGGATGCTTTGCGGGACAAACGAGATTGGCGAGGCCACAGCGGACAAGATGAAAACTGCACGGCTTGTTGTGTGGGCGCAACATGGGCTTTACGGGGCTGGCGTTGATTTGGATGAGGCATTCGGGCTGATTGAGACTGCCGAAAAAGCTGCGGAGATCTACATGAAGATAGCTCATTTGCCGTTGGTCAACACGATAACGGATGAGCAGATGCATTTGCTTGAAGGAAGATTCAGCGTGAAGGCCAGAGAAGGCTATTTAGCGTAAGGAGGAATTTACAGTAATGGCAAGCCGTATAGTACTCAACAGCATATCGTATCACGGAAAAGGCGCAATCGAGAACATTCCCGCCGACCTCAAAGCACGTGGCAAGAAGAAAGTCTTTGTCTGCACGGACGCAAGCCTCGTGAAATTCGGAGTCAGCAAGAAGGTTACTGACCTCCTCGACAAAGCCGGAATAGCCTACGAGGTTTACAGCGACATAAAGCCCAATCCCACAATCGAGAACGTTCAGAACGGAGTCGCCGCGTTCAAGAAAGCCAACGCTGACTCAATCGTTGCCATCGGTGGAGGCTCAGCAATGGACACGGCAAAAGCTGTAGGAATCATCATCAATAACCCTGAGTTTGCTGACGTTAGAAGCCTTGAGGGAGTCGCCCCCACGAAATCACACGCAGTCTTCACGATTGCAGTACCCACAACAGCAGGTACAGCCGCAGAAGTTACCATCAATTACGTTATTACTGACGTGGAGAAGAAGCGCAAGTTTGTGTGCGTTGACACGAACGACATACCCGAAATCGCCGTAGTTGACCCCGACATGATGTCGTCAATGCCCAAAGGACTCACAGCCTCAACGGGAATGGATGCACTGACTCACGCCATCGAGGGCTACATCACGAAGGGACATTGCGAGATTTCCGACATGTTCCACCTGAAAGCCATTGAGCTTATATCGCACAGCTTGAGGGGAGCTGTTGCCGGAACACCTGAAGGCCGCGAGGGAATGGCGTTAGGGCAGTACGTCGCCGGAATGGGATTCTCGAATGTTGGACTCGGAATTGTTCACAGCATGGCACATGGCCTCTCAGCACTTTACGACACGCCTCACGGAGTCGCCTGCGCAATAATCCTCCCTTACGGCCTCGAATACAACGCACCCGCCGCGGGACTCCGTTATCGTGCAATCGGTAAGGCTATGGGCGTTGAGGGTATTGGCGACATGACAGACGAAGAAGCCTGCAAAGCCACAATTGACGCGGTGAAGAAGCTCTCTGCTGACGTTGGAATCCCTGCTGACCTGAAAGGAATCCTCAAGGAAGAGGATGTGCAGTTCCTGAGCGATTCGGCGTTTGCTGATGCTTGCTGCCCGGGCAACCCTCGTGATACGAACGTGGAGGAGATTAAAGCCCTCTACAGGTCAATGATGTAATTCATTTTCCGGCGGGGCTATGAGCTTCATGGCCTCCCGGATTTTTTCACGGAAGGAGGCAAAAACTTTGTCGGAATATATCCTAGAGCTTAACGGCATAACCAAAATATTCCCCGGCGTTAAAGCACTCGATAACGTTCACTTCAACCTGAAAGCAGGAGAGATTCACGCCCTAGCAGGTGAAAACGGTGCAGGAAAATCCACGTTCATCAAAGTCATAACTGGAGCGCATCAGCCTGACGGAGGAGAAATCATCCTTAACGGGGAAAAAGTCGTAATGTCTGACCCAATAATCGCGCAAGAACGCGGAATAGCCGCAATATATCAACACGCCGCAAGCTACCCAGATTTGAGCGTTGCAGAAAACATTTTCGCCGGCCATGAATACAAGATCGGGCCTTTCATCGATTGGGGCAAAATGAATCGTGAGGCCAAAAAGCTCCTTGAGGCAGTTGATGCGGATTTCAGCCCAACAGCTTCGGTTGGGTCATTGTCGGTTGCACAGCAGCAGCTTGTTGAAATCGCAAAAGCCCTCTCGATGAACGCGAAAATTCTCATCATGGACGAACCTACAGCCGCATTATCTCAGAGGGAAGCCGAAGCCCTCTACAAGATTGCGTTACGTCTCAGGGATCAGGGTACGGGAATCATTCTCATCTCACACAGATTCGAGGACATGTACGGACTCGCCGAACGCGTTACGGTGTTTAGGGACGCTCAGTATATAGGCACGTGGAATCTTCATGAGGTTGAACAGTCATTCCTGATTCACCAAATGGTAGGACGCGACATTAGCCAGCTTTACCCCAAAAAAGAGACTGAGACGGGTGAAGAGCTATTGAGGCTTGAGAATTTGAGCAGGACGGGATTTTTCCGGGACGTGAACATTACGGTGAAGGCTGGAGAAATCGTAGGTTTGACCGGGCTTGTTGGTGCAGGTAGGACTGAGGTTATGGAAGCAGTTTTCGGAGTCCATCAGCCAGACTCAGGAAAAATAATCTTCCGCGGCGAGGAAATTCACGCTCATACGCCCACACAGATGATGGCAAAAGGACTCGGCTACCTCCCTGAAGACAGGCAGAAAGACGGCTTGTTGTTGCAGTGGTCAATCAATCACAACATTTCGCTTCCTGTAATGGCTCAAGAATGCCAGAACGGAATATTCATCAGCGCAACAAAAGAACGCCAGCTCTCAGACGGAATGAAAGACCTCCTCGCGATAAAAGCTCCTGACACTGACACACTTACGGGCGCATTATCTGGAGGGAATCAGCAGAAGGTTGTTGTCGCTAAACAGCTCGCGGCCAATCCAAAAATGATTATCCTCGATGAGCCGACAAAAGGCGTTGACGTTGGAAGCAAGGCGGCAATCTATGAGATTATGAGCGATTTAGCCTCACAGGGACTCGGAATCCTCATGATTTCGTCTGAGTTGCCTGAAGTAATCAACATGTCAGACCGTATTTATGTCATGAGCGAGGGCAAAATTACAGCCGAGTTCACCGACACAAAGAGCCTCACTCAGGAAATTATCCTGAACGCGGCCATGCCCAAAGCCAAAGCAGCATCATAAAAGGAGGCGCGATCATGGCAAAACATAAATCTGTGTATTCATTCCTCATTGAGCATAGGGAACTTCCTTTGCTGGGAGTGATTGCGCTTCTTCTTTTCGCGGTGAATGTGAGAGTGCCGGGTTATCTGGCAAATTCCTGGCTGAACGTCCTCAAGAACGGCTCAATCAACATGGTAATGTGCTGCGGAATGCTCTGCGTGTTGCTCGTCGGCTCAATCGACATTTCTACGACTGCTGTACTTGCGTTTGCTGGAGCTGTTGCGGGGAAATTGATGGGACTCGGCATGATTCAGAACACACTGCTGATGTTCGTGTTAGGTATCGCAATAGGCGCGGCAATCGGTGCGGTTAATGGCGTGTTGATGAGCTACGGAAGAGTCATTGCACTTATAGTTACGCTCGGCACAAGCTATATTGTGAGGGCATTAATCCCGATGAACTGGCTATTAGGCATGAACAAAGTGAATCCCACGCAATTGACTCAGGCGTTCAAGGATAGCCTCATCAATCATGAACTCTTCGGGCTTCCGTTCCTCGTATGGCTGGCTGTACTTGTGGTTGTGGCTACAACGTTATTCCTCAATTACACACGCACAGGACGTAACCTTTACGCAGTCGGCTCAAACGCTGAGGCAGCCCAAATGCGCGGAGTCCATCTCAACAAAATACGCGTCCTAGCTCACACAATATGCGGGGCATCAGCCGGGCTTGCGGGAATAATGTGGCTTGCGTTCTATGCGGCAATCGAGAAGGGTTCAGCAACAGGCGATGAGATGTTCACGATTGCGGCGTGTGTTCTTGGAGGCGTGAGCGTTACGGGTGGTTACGGCAAAATAACGGGCGTTGTTATTGGCGCGTTAATGGTGGCGTTCATTGACAGTGCGATTCCTCAAATGGGCATCGGAAATTCAATGATTACGGAGTTCATCAAGGGAATACTGTTGTTGTTCGCAATTCTCCTGAACGTGATACTTCAGCGCATATCAGCCAAGCAAGATTTAGCAGGGAGGAACATATAGCTATGAAGAGAATACGTGATTTCTTTACGAGCTGGGAATTTTTCCTTGTCGTACTCCTTGCTGTAGTGTGCGCTGTGTTCTATTACGTTGACGCAGGGAGAGTCGCTGCTGGGATTTCCCGCCGTCCTGTGTTCTATTTCGCCAATGTCGTGCGTTCAATGAGGCCGTATTTCCTGTACAGCTTCATGACACTCGGAATGATGCTCATTCTTGCGATGGGGGATATTGATATTTCCGTCGGCGCAATCGGTACATTAAGCGTGGTAACTCTCGGCGTAACGTATAACAACCTTGCTGTTATCGGCGGCATGTCTGGCCCGGTAGCTTTGACGTTATCGCTCATGGCCTGCTTGTTTGTGGGATGTGTTTGCGGGGCTGTCAACGGGTTCTTATGTACGCGCTTCAAAGAGCTGTTCTCGATGATAATCACGCTTGCGACACAGCTATTCTTCAGGGGATTCAGCTACCTCATAATAGGCGGTGAGACTCTGACGTTCAAAGATCCTACATTCCGCTCATTGTCAGCGCTGAATAAGCTGATTGATGTGGGAGGCGTGAAAGTCCCTGTGTCATTGCCTGTGTTCTTGGTGTTCGCAATAATATTCTTCGTGTGGCTTCACATGACAGGCAACGGACGTAAGATTTTCGCAATCGGCACAAACAGGTCAGCAACGTATTATTCCGGCGTTCAGACCGACAAAATAAAGTTCTGGTGCTTCGTCATAGCAGGATTGATGAGCGCGGTAACAGGTATATTCTTCGTGGGCAACTCGTCTTCATCCGTCAAAGCTGACATAATGGACGGCTATCACATGTACGCAATCGCCGCGGCTGTGCTTGGAGGCTTCTCGACTGACGGCGGTAAAGGTAGCGTTATAGGTGCGGCAATATCGCTGGTGATTTTCGGCGTGGTGAAATTCGGACTGGGTACGCTGTTCGGATTTGCTGACAGCGCGGTGAATTTGTCGGTGGGAGTCATACTCATTCTGAGCGTGTTAGTGCCTAACCTGATTGAGGACTGGCGCAACGCAAGAAGGGTAGCGAGGAGAAGGGCTGAAACAGTAGCTCATAACTCATAATCATATTCAGGAGGTTGCATCATGAAAAAAGTATTGGCGTTAGTGTTGGTGCTGTCGTTCGTGTTTGCGGGATTCGCGTTTGCTGAGGATAAGCCCGGCAAGGGAATCACAATCGGTGTTGTGTACAAGCAATCAGGCAATCCATATTTCCAGGCTGGAGTCGCGGGATTCCAGAAAGCAGCAGATGAGCTTGGTTTCACGTTCATGCATGACGGCCCCGATGATGGAAGCTCAGACGGCCAAATCAGAATCATCGAGAACTACATAGCTCAGGGAGTCGATGTTCTTTGCGTGAGTGCGAATGACCCAGCTTCACTCGTTGATGTATGCAACGAAGCACGCGAGGCCGGAATCAAAGTCGTAACATGGGATGCTCCTGTTGACCCTGAAGGCAGAGACCTTGATGTTGAGCCAGCAAGCGCAAAGGTTATCGCATTGACACAGCTTGACTCGATGGTGAAATCTGTCGGCGGTGAAGGACAAATCGCAATCCTCTCAGCTATGGCTACAGCTCCGAATCAGAATCTGTGGATTTCATTCATGGAGGAAGCGTTGAAGAGCAATGATCCGAAATACGCGAAGATTGATTTTGTCGGAGTCGTTTATGGCGATGATGAGTACACAAAATCCTTCAACGAGACTCAAGCACTCCTTGAGAAATATCCTAACTTGAAGGGGATAATCGTTCCCACAACAGTAGGCGCGCCAGCAGTCAGCAAATGCATCATGGACGCAAAACGCAATGTGAAAGTTACAGGCTTGACTCTCGCGTCAGACATGAAGGAGTTTATCGACAAGGGAATAGCTGATGAGACGTTCTTATGGAATCCGACACAGCTCGGTTACGCGGCATCATATGCGGCTGTTGCGTTCGTGAAAGGTGAGATTACCGGCAAAGTAGGCGAGACCTTCAACGCTGGGGAAGTCGGAACGCTTACGATTGAGAAAGCTGCTGACGGAGGAACAATCAGCTTCCTTAACAAGCTCAACACGTTCAACAAAGAAACGGTTGACGCATGGATTGACATTCTCTAACAGAGATTGAAATTGCCCCGTGAGAAAGTTCGCGGGGTTTTTATTTCTCCCATGAATATTAATGTTACCCACGATAGGACTGACTCCCAAATATTTCCGAAATTCTGCGCGTATATGATTCTGTCGTTAGGATTGATGATTCTTACTGCTTACGTTATGGCGTTGAAGGGCTTTGACGTTCTTGCGGACATGGCCGGGGGGAGTGCTCTCGGAATATGGCTGATACTCATAGCAATAACGGCTGTAACAGCATTCATTATCCGTAAAAGAGTCTGGCACATGAAAGTTACAACGCTTATTGCGACTCTCATCACGTACTCGCTGGCTGTGGGTGTAATGTTCTCGGTGTTCTTTCTGGGGGACTCGATGATTGGGGTTGTGATTGTTGCGGTGATATTCATTCTTGCGGCCATGACTTACAGCGAAAAGGCATTAACGCGCAAAGGGGACGCGAATCAATCCGCGCTTGCATGGGCGTTGTCGGTGTATCTGGGAGTGATTATGGTAGT
>JAFSKY010000095.1 GCA_017448685.1 Synergistaceae bacterium | reverse complement strand
TGTCATTAACCTCGTTGAACCCGAATGGAGTGGCTACAACTTCGCGGGCTGGATAGGAGACAATGTATGCTGGATTAACGAGGACGCAACGACCTTGACAATCCCGGCAAATACGGCAGAAGACCTCACATTCACAGCCACATGGCGCAAGGCAGGAGCTTTTACTCCCGCAACAGGCGACAACGCCAACAAGCCCGAAGTCGCATATCACTCAATGGTTCTAGGCGGGCAACTCAGCGTTATGTTCTACGTCTATTTCCCTGACTATGGCAAAGATGAAGCAGCAACGACTGACATACTTCCGTCAAACAGCACGGTTACATTCACGGTGAACGGAGTATCAGAATCCTACAACGCAAATATTGCCACGCCTGCCAAAGTCATAACGGATGGACAGTATACCTTACATGGATATGAGTGCTTCATCAGCTCCGTTGAGATGGCCGATGACATCGTAATGACTCTGACTTGCGATGCTAATGATGAGTACAGGGCGGGGAAAGAACTCCAGACATACAAGGCTCTGACATATCTTAATGCTCTCACTGGAAGCAACTCCGGTGAATCGGAAGCGGCCAAAAATCTCGGTAAAGCAATCATGGATTACGGCTACTATGTTCAACCCATGCTTGCGGCGGCAAATGGCTGGACGCTTGACGCTGAGAATAGCCACACAACAATGACCCAAGGGAATGACTCAATCACAGTAGCAACAGCAAATGACCTGTCAGAGTATAAGATAACCGTAAAGAAAGCGGATGATACTGATACCGATTACAGCCCTTCAGAGGAGACAACTATAACTAATGTGGGGTTCTCTCTGTTCCTCGATAACGTAACAACAATAAGGCTTTACCTGAAGCCCAAAGAGTCAACAGCAACGATAACCGCTATCATGCCCAACGGTGATGAACATACCGCCCTTGCAGAGGCTACTGATGCTGAAGCAACAACGAAGACAGGCTATGAAGGATATTACACGCTGGACATCGAAAACGTTGCGGCTCATGAGCTGGGTGAAATGTTTGATGTAACCGTCAAGGTTAATGGCACTGATGATATGAAGATTTCTGTGTCAGGGCTGTCCTACGTGCATTCGGTGCTGAGTAGTAACTCTTATACAGAAAGCACAACGCCGACCAAAACGGTAATGGAGAACGCTGTTACGGCTCTCTACAACTACTACACGGCCACAACACAATATCAGGCGGCTATAACGAACTACCCTGAATATGTCGGCCAGACTGACGAAGGCAACTGAGGAGGTGAACACAATGAAACAGTACGAGGCAATCGAACTCGAGGTTATCAGCTTTGAGGATACAGACATCATCACAACCAGCAACGTTGAAACACCCGTAATCCCCTTCAACAACTAGGCGCAACACAGGCAACATGACCATCAATGCAGGGCGGAATTTCCCCGCCCTGTTTTTTTGCGCACAATAAAACCCCCTCACCACAAAGGCAAGGGGGCATAACCTCTATATTTCCCGCAGGATAATATTCCTCATCTCCCATAACGGCATGTCATGCTTCACAGCAAGTGCTTTCACGTCTTCGTATTCAGGGACACGCCTCAGAATTTCCCCGTCAAGCTCCGTAACCTTCACTCTGACTCTTCCCAATGACGTTTCAGACTCCTCAATATGCCATTCAAGCCGCAATCTGTCATACTCCTTCAGCCTTACGCCTTGGCTTGTCGTGTGAGTCAGAATCATACGGCTCAACTTCACAGCGTCATCAGGTCGTGAAAGGCAACACAGCTTTATTCCTGGCCTGCCCTTTTTCATGGAGATATTCTCCGTCCATGCGTCAAGGCATCCAGCCTCAAACATTTTCATGCAAACAAGCCCATAGTCCTGCGGATTCATGTCGTCAATGTTGCACTCAATCAGCGTAACGCTCTCACGTACAAGCCCGCCAATCTCGCCAGAAGTCTCAAGCACCATAGCCCGCAAAGCATTAGGCATGTCATCTGACTCATGATTCCCGAAGCCAAAGCCTGAAGCCGTAATTTTCCCCGGAGGCATTGAACCAAATCCATCAGCCAGACATTTCACCAGTAATGCCCCTGTAGGTGTCGTGCGTTCCATAGGACTACCAGCCGAGTAAACTGGAATTCCCCGCAACAGATATTCAGCCGCTGGAGCTGGAACAGGCAATATCCCATGAGCGCATTCAACCATTCCTGAACCAACATTAACGGGGGAACAAATTACACGTGGCCATTCAAGAGCCTCCATAAGCACAAATGCCCCGGCAATGTCGATGATTGAGTCGACAGCTCCGACTTCATGGAAGTGTATCTTGTCGGGTGTCGTGCCGTGTACGTGGGCTTCTGCATCCGCCAGCATCGAGAACGCCCGCAATGTTTCACGCTTCACCCTCTGCGATAAATCGCTGCCCGTAATCATCGCTTCAATGTCGTGCAAGTTCCTGTGATGGTGGTCGTGTTCATGGCCGTGTTCGTGTTCATGCGCGTGTATGTGGGCGTGGGAATGTTCATCTTCATGGCCGCGTTTCATGCGAACATCAAAATTCATCCCGGCGATTCCCTTACGCGTTATATGCTCAATCGTGAGTCCGTATTCATCCGCGTCAAGAGCGTGTATCTTCCTGATTTCGCGCTTGAGAATTTCAGGATCAGGGACGAGATTCAACAATGCCCCTATGAACATATCACCAGCTATTCCCGCGAAGCAGTCCAAATATAATGTCCTCAAAGTGTATTATGCCTTCTTCCTTGTGTATGATAACAATTCCTCGAATGGGTCAAGTTTTTTTCCCGTTTTTTCCGTCATGCCAAGCTCTTTATGTTGATACGGCCTCGCGCTTCCTGAGACCGCTTGAATCACTACATGCCCTCCGCTGTGTGAAAGCGCAGGGACAACTGTTGACATGTCAGACTCACATGCAAACGCAATATCCTCAGTGTAGCCGATTTGCTCCAAGTATCTGGCATGTTCTGATTGCCTGATGTACCCTTCGAGATCCGTTCCCCTGTTGCGCCACAACGACAACGCTATTCTCGCGCTGTCAGTCATGAGCAATTCTCCGCGCCGTGAAAGCTCATCGATTATCCCTCCTGCGCAAGTAGCATCCTCCCATGATGGACGCTTCTTCCTCCCTGAACAGAGAATCCCTATGCGATTTCCGAGAGTCAATGCGTAATCGAGGCAGGCGGAATAATTCCGAAGGCAGGCAGCTATCACAGGGCAACCAGTCATTTCAGCTTCAAGCAATGCACCAGTTCCGTTTGTTGTCGACATTACGCCGCAATAATGACCGCGAACTATCTCATACGTAAGCGCAATAGGGGAATTTCCAGTGTCAAAACCTTCAGGAGGAATGCCGTTCACCTCGCCCATAAGCAATGGAGATGACCCGCGGCCTTTAAGCTCTTTCACGAGTTCGCGAGCCTCGTCGGGAGTCTTGACCGGGTATAATTCCGTCCCACCAAGCTCAAACCACCGCGCAATAACCGTTGTTGCCCTCAGAACGTCAACGACAATCCACACATCAGCAGAAGGAAGCCAGCCCCCTCCAATGTTGGCGAAAACTAAATCCGCCTCGTAATGTCCGGCCATGTCCTAATATGCCTTCGCGAAAATCGTCAGTCTTGCGCCGTCATTGCCCGTGATTATGCATTTGCCCGTGTTATTGCCCGGCAAAATCACTCGCGGAGTTGCGCCTGTCTCTTCACGTATGCGAGTCTCGTCTTCAGGAGTCCCGCCGAAATACGCCCGGACGAATCCCCCTTTTGACGCAACAATCTCTTTCAGCTCATCATAGCTTGAAGCGTCATGTGTGTTTTCTTCACGGAAATTTTTGGCGCGTGTGAAAAGGTTAGCTTGTATGTCGTCAAGAGTCTTCTTCACCGTTGAGATTACAGCGTCATTGCTCACGTCAATTTTCTCGCCAGTGTCGCGGCGTACAAGTCTGACAGTCCCGGCGGCTATGTCTTTCTCGCCAAGCTCCAATCTTAACGGGACTCCTTTTTGCAGGTGGGCAAAAAATCTGTCGCCCGGCCTCATGTGAAAGTCAGTATCAACCTTCGTGTACATTCCGCCTAACTCAGCATCAAGTTTCGCGGATAACTCTTTTGCTTTGGGGAATATGTCATTTGCCGCGATTGACTCATCCTTCGAAATTGGGAGGATTGCTGCCTTTATGGGGGCTATTCTGGGCGGGATGATTAAGCCGTCATCATCTGAGTGTGTCATAATTAGCGCGCCGATGCTCCTCGTTGACAGTCCCCAGCTTGTTGTCCAACAGTAAGCTAACTCGCCTTCCCTGCTCTGATACTGAATCTCGAATGCCTTGGCGAAATTCTGCCCCAAGAAATGACTCGTCGCTGACTGTAACGCCCGTGCATCGCTCATCATGGCCTCGCAGGTGTATGTGTCTACAGCTCCGGGGAATCTCTCACCCGCCGTCTTCTCACCAGCTATTACAGGCACGGCTAATTCTTCCTCAAGAACCTTCCTGTACACCTCAAGCATCCTCAGCACTTCTTCGCGGGCTTCTTGCTCCGTTTCATGGGCTGTGTGTCCTTCCTGCCAGAGAAATTCTGACGTTCTCAGGAACAAACGCGGCCTCTTCTCCCAACGCATTACGTTGCACCATTGGTTTATCAGCACGGGCAAATCTCGCCATGACTGAATCCACTTTGAATACATATGACCTATTATTGTCTCTGATGTTGGGCGAACGGCTAAAGGCTCTTCAAGCTCCTCACCTCCTGCACGTGTTACAAGGGCTATTTCGGGCGCGAAGCCTTCAACATGTTCTGCTTCTTTCTGGAAGAATGACGCGGGTATAAGCACGGGAAAATATGCGTTTACATGGCCTGTCTTCTTGAACTCAGCATCAAGTTTTGACTGTATGTTTTCCCATATTGCATAGCCTGTAGGACGTATGACCATGCAGCCGCGTACGGGAGCATAGTCAGCGAGTCCCGCAGCTTTGATTACGTCAAGATACCACTGCGAATAATTCTCTTTGCGTGGTGTGATATTTCGTGCCAATTCATTTTGGCCTCCTTTGCTGTTTTGCTGTGAACGCGCCTATTATAGCGTGTGTAAGGGGGGATTAAAGTGCCTCAGTATGATATGTTCATTCCGGCTGTGATGTCCCGGACGTGTTCAAGCTCCCATTCGTGAAGGTCATTCGGATTCGTCATTGTGATTCCGATAACGTCAATACGCCAGAAGCCCAGCCATTCTATATGGTCAACGTATTCTGTTGAGGAGCGTATGAGGGTACGAATTTTCCTCGCGCCAATTGAATCGAGGGGGGATTGTGTTTTGCCGAGTGTGCGACATCTCACTTCAACGATAACGAGTTCTTGAGGCTCTGAATGTGTATCAATCGCGATAATGTCGAGTTCACCGAATTG
>JAFSKY010000094.1 GCA_017448685.1 Synergistaceae bacterium | reverse complement strand
GCACATTCAGCGAGCCACATTCCTTCGGGCATACGTCCAAAACGTTTTTTGAAGTCAGCTATTCCCCATTTGACTTGTGTTTCTTTGTCGCGCCGTGAAGCTAGCGGCATTATGATGTGATTGTAGACTTGCGCCATTGCCGGGCCGTGTCCTGAGAATCTTTTTGCGCCGAGCCTGTCAGCCTCAAGTATGGAGCTGTAGCAGAGTGGGTCATTCTCCTCAAGCCATGTCAAGAGGGTAGGCCCTATGTTGAAGCTCATTCGGGAATAGTTGTTGCAGATCTTGATGATGTAGCCTTCATCGTTGAGGATTCGTGATGCGGCGTTGCGGCTGTAGCATTCGGCTGAGATTCTTGCGTTCCAATCATGCCAAGGGGCTGCCGATTCTTGAATCTCTACAGTCTCAAGCCATGGATTTTCGCGGGGCGGCTGGTAGAAGTGTCCGTGTATGCAAATATAGCGCGGCAAAATAACATCTGCTACGTAAAAAGTGTAATTCCGTGTTACCGACACTTTTTCGAAAATTCCTCGTTCTTTCCTCATTGCTGAGGCATTTCCTGCCCTCGTTCGCATTGTTGCCACTACTAGAGTTGGTTCGGCAGTCCAGAAGCTTAACTTCCCGCCTAGCCAGCGGTAGCCAGGTTTCCCCGGATAAATCTTTGTTGCCGTCTTTGTGTCCAGCGCCCCGGCATACGTAGCAGATTAGCCCTCCTTTGTTCTTGTGTCAAGGCACTATAAGTAACACTAAAAATTCAGGAGAAGATTCAGGAGCTTAATACATCTCCGAAAAATAAACTTCGTGCAGTTAATTATACTCATGCGCGGAAATAATGCCCCAAAAAACAACGTTGAATTTATCTCGTAATGCTTTAATATTTATCCCATCCAAAAATTTCACAGTGAGGTGTTTGTTCTATGCGCAGATTCTTTTTGTCTCTGCTCATGTTCGCCATTGTCGCATGGGTCATTCCAGCATACTCCGCCCCCATGAAAGTTGGCATACTCTCAAAGCTCAATATGACTCAGGAAGAATATAGCGAGTTCATAGCCGCCGGACGTAAAGCAGGTGCATGGGGACTCTTCTCCTCAAAGCCCGTGCATGATGAGCCTGTCGAGTTCGCATTCTATGATTCGTTGCAGGCATTACAGCTCGCATTGAACGCTGGCGAAATCGGAGAAATCTTCCTGCCCAAAGCCGTCGCCGAATACGTCATGAATATTGCGGAAGGCTACAAGGTCTCAGCAATCGCTAGGACTAGACCCGCGTATTTCTCATTCGGATTCAGGGAAGATGATGACCCCTCAATGCGCGAAAAGTTCAACAACGCAATAAACTCCATGAAGGGCGATGGGACTCTCGCAATCTTGCAGGCCAGATACATTGCCGAGCCGGGAGTCGGTGAACCTGATTCGGTAGAGTTCAAGAAATTTCCCAACGTTGACACGAAAATTATTGTTGGTGTTACTGGCGACCTTCCTCCAGTTGATTACGTTTCACCCAACGGAAAAGCAGCGGGCTTCAATACAGCTGTGCTTGCGGAAATAGGTAGGAGGCTTGAAATCAACATTGAGCTTCTTGACATTGACGCGGGCGCAAGGGCTTCAGCTTTGGCTTCTGGACGTGCTGATGCTGTATCCTGGATTCAGGGACATAAGAACGTGGATAAAGACTCCGACATCCCGGAAGGCATAGAGCTTTCAGAGCCGTATTATGAGTGGAATGAATTTCTGTTCTTGTCGCGCTAATTATGTTTCTTGGCGCGGTATAATCTCTCAAAATTCCATATCGAGGTGTCAATCACAATGCGCAAAATATTATCCGCGTTAATCCTTCTAGCACTCTTTGCGGGAATCGCTTCCGCAGAGCCTCTCAAAGTTGGTGCGCTCTCAAAGCTCAACATGACTGAGGAAGAGTACAGCGACTTCATAGCTACCGGGCATAAAGCTGGCGCATGGGGATTCTTCTCCTCAAAGCCCGCTCCCGAATCAATCGCCTTCAAGTTCTACGACTCACTTCAAGCACTACAGCTCGGACTCAATGCCGGAGAAATTGACGAAATGTTGCTCCCTGAAGCCGTCGCTGAGTATGTGATGGATGTTACAGGGCGGTACAAAGTCTCCAGCATAGCCCGCACACTACCTGCCTACCTCGCATTCGGATTCAGGCTTGACGATGCCGGGAAAGCCCTCGCCGAGAAATTCAACGAGGCAATACTCGCCATGAAGGAAGACGGTACACTCTCAGTCCTTCAGGGAAGATTCATTGATGGCGCGGGAATCGGAGACCCTGAGAGCATAGAGTTCAGGAAATTCGAGAATGTCAACAAGAAAATTGTCATCGCCGTAACAGGAGACCTTCCCCCAATTGATTACGTTGCTGCGGATGGAACTGCTGCGGGATTCAACACTGCTGTAATCGCTGAGATTGGCCGCCGTCTTAACGTCAACATTGAGCTGACCTACATTATGTCAGGCGCAAGGGCAGCTACTGTAACGTCAGGCCGGGCTGATGCGGTGTTCTGGATTCAGGGCTATAGGGACGTGAAGAAGCATTCCGACATTCCCGAAATGCTCGTGCTTTCTGAACCCTATTACGAGTGGAACGAATTTTTGTTCCTTGCGCGCTAAATCATGAAGAGATTTCTGACTGTCTTTCTTGTCGCTACATTGTGCAGTGTTGCGTGTGCTGAAGATGTCGTGAAGCTCGGTATGCTGGGCTATATGGGTTCGAGTGAGGAGTCATTTCAGAAGGGGCTTGACGTTTTCAGGAATAACATATCCCTCGAAAAGCTCCAAGAATACCCGCATTCTTACCCCTTTATACGCTCGCTTGTTGAACGTAGAAGAGAGGTGCATTTCTACAACTCGCTAATGACCATGCTGATGAACCTGCGTTCCGGGAGAGTCGATGAGGTAATACTTCCTGAAAGCACTGGCTATTACGTCATGAAGATGAATTCCCGCTATTATGGTGAAAGCTACACTTCAATTTTCAATCTGCGTTTGTCATTCGGATTCCTTGAGGGCAATGAAAAGCTGAGGGATGAATTTAACGCGGTCATTTCGGCCATGAAGGAGGACGGAACGTTAAAGGCTCTTGAAGATGAATACGTCCATAACCCTGACCACAAAATCAGGTCGCATACCCCTGAGAGATTCAAAGGTGCTGAAACAATCACTGTAGCTGTTACGGGTGATATGCCTCCGCTTGACATGTTCGCGGGGGACGGAGAACCAGCAGGCTACAGCACGGCAATATTGACGGAAATCGGCAAGCGTCTCCACAAAAACATACGCTTCTCGAACACTGACGCAGGTGGGCGCGCACAGGCTCTGACTTCCGGGAGGGCTGATGTACTTTTCTGGTGCAAAACAGCGGAGAATGCCCCGGCAAATCATGAGATGCCTGAAGATGTCAGTGCTCTTTTCTCTGAGAATCCTAAAGGGATAATCATCTCAGAGCCGTATTACAGCTGGAACAGGGAAATGGTGCTTAAGATGAAAACTTCAAGCGGTTTCCTGTTCTGATACATTGAAGGAGGTAATTTCAATGAGGACAAAAATTTTTGCGGCAATCGCGTTGATTCTGTGCATTGTTTCTCCGTCATTCGCTGAGGGAAAAATCTCGGTCGACTCGTCAGACTTTGTGCTTCTCGCTGAGGCCGTGCCTGATGCAATACTCGAAATCCGCTACTACTCCACGTATAACTTTGTGGGCGACAGGATTCGCGGCTATGAGAGGCCAGTTGCGTACCTCACGAAAGAGGCTGCTGAAGCTCTGCGCAAGGTCAGCGATGAGGTTATGCGCAAAGGGTATAGGCTGAAGATATTTGATGCATATCGTCCGCAGAGGGCAGTGAATCATTTTGCGGAATGGGCGAAGAATATCGATGACACGAAAATGAAGGACTACTTTTACCCGGAGCTTGACAAGTCAGTGCTGTTTGAGCAGGACTATATAGCCTACAAATCAGGGCATTCACGCGGAAGCACGGTTGACTTGACGCTGTTTGACATGAACACGGAGAAAGAAGCCGACATGGGTGGGACGTTTGACTATTTCGGGGAGAAGTCTCACCCTGATTACAAGGGGCTGACTCCTGCACAGTATAATTGCCGTATGATTCTCCGTGAGGCCATGACAAAGCACGGTTTCAAGCCGCTGTATTCTGAGTGGTGGCACTTCACATTGAAGGATGAGCCATTCCCTGACACGTATTTTGATTTCCCGGTGAAGTAAGAAGTCTCAATGCTGAATTGCGGACTGTTTGACGGAATCCCAGAAGAATCACATGATGATGCCTTGAAGTATTTGCGTGCTTCAAGGCGTTTTTTCATGAAG
>JAFSKY010000093.1 GCA_017448685.1 Synergistaceae bacterium | reverse complement strand
TCATTCCTTGCGAACCACGGCGAATATCATGATGTGCTGGCCAATAAGGAAGGAAGATTCATAACCTTGAAACGGGCGGAAGAGTTTGATGATTACACCGTGAAAGAACTCTGCAAGGAAGCAGGAATCCCAGATATATTTCAGGCACAAAACAGGGAGGACGTTTAAACTTGAAACGCATACTCATATTCGCAGTGGTAGGACTCGTAATGTTCGGAGCAGGCTTCGGAGGAGGACTCATTCTCGGCAGGACAATGGCCCCCAAAGATGAAAACCCAATCGGTGCTGGCAAAGTGATTCAGAATCCCGGCCCAATAGTCTCAATTGGCGAGTTCACCAGCAATTTAGCCGGGGCAGGAAGGCACGTAATCAGCTTCGGCCTCTCGCTTGAGCTTGTCGAAAAAGAAGGGGCAGCCGCTCTCATTCAGACTCCCGGATGGCTCATGAGAATACGCAATGAAGTCTTCATGCTCGTGAAAGACAGAGTGTATGACGACCTCACCAGCGCAGAAGGGACATTGCAGTTTGCCGGAGATGTCAAAAGGGCGTTGAACAAAATGCTACCCGATGTCGGCGGTGAAGCTCCTATAACGAATGTGCTTTTTGAGAGCATAGTCCTTCAGTAAGGGGAAAAAAATATGCCCGATGTATTATCCCAGGACGCTATTGATGCGTTAATGAAGTCAATCTCTAGCGGCGCAAACATCGACGAAATCGCCGCTAAGGCTGACGAATACGCAAAACTCAAAGTTTACGACTTCAAGCGCCCTGACAAATTCAGCAAAGACCAACTCAGAGCAATACAGATGATTCACGAGTCATTTGCCCGGCAGATGACTACAGTTTTATCCACGCTCATACGCTCTATAGTCTCAGCGGAAATTGCCTCAGTTGAACAGCTCGCCTATGAAGAGTTCGTGAATTACATGGTTCAGCCTACAGTAATCGGCCTCATCGAAATGCACCCGTTTGAAGGCTCAATGCTCATAGAGATTAACCCCGCGTTAGTCTTCACGATAATTGACCGTATGTTAGGCGGGCGAGGGACATTTTCCGGCAACGTCAGAGAACTCACCGACATAGAAAAAACTGTAATCGAACGCGTAATCATGAGGATACTTGAATTGCTCGAAGACAGCTGGAGTACCGTTGTTGATGTCCGATTCAGGTTTGAGAGCATGGAGAGTAACCCGTTTTTCGTGCAGATATGCTCGCCAAGCGATATGGTTCTTGTCGTCATCATGAAACTTAGAGTCTCAGATGTTGAAGGCATGGTGAGTTTATGCTTTCCGTATTTCCTGATTGAGCCGATTATGGACAGGCTATCGAGTCAGCAGTGGTTTGCGTCAACTAGCCACAAGGGTGATGACGAAGTACGGCACTGGTTGAGCGACTCAATGATGCAGGTGAATATGCCTATGGCTATGGAGCTTGGCCATACTGTATTGTCGCTTGCTGATGTTTACGCGTTACAGGCAGGGGATGTGATAAAGCTGGATGAGCTGAAAGACTCGCATATTGACGTGAGAGTCGGCAATCAGGTTCGCTTCAAGGCTAGGCCGGGTACTTTGAACGGTCATATGGCAGTCGAGCTGACGAAAGTTTTGACTCAGGAAATGCCCGTAATCACGCCAAAAGAGGATGAAAACGCATGAAAGGAGATATGACTTATGCCTGATGATTTACTGAGTCCCGATGAGATTAACGCGCTTCTTTCAGGCGGAGCGGATTTCGGTGGAGCTGATGAGATCTCAGAAGCAAACGCTGAACGTCTCGCGCAAGTTGCTGACACATTCGCCAACGCAGAAAACAGCGTCATAAATATGTTGGCCGGGAAAAACGTTACAACAAATGTCGGAAGCCCTGAAGTTTTATCGCAGGAGGATTTCACCGGGAAATTCGCTGAAGTTCCGTTCCTCTTCTCGACAACTTTCGGCGGAATGGATGACAGAGCTTTAGCCCTCGTTGTTGACCAAAAAGGAGCTTTAACCCTCGCAGACCTCATGATGGGCGGAGGAGGCGCGGAAATCCCTGAACCCAGCGACCTCTATTGGAACGCAGCTCAGGAAGGTTTGAGCCAAGTTGTAGGGTCAGCGTTCACGAGCCTCAGCGGGCTTCTTGCAGGAAGAAGGCTCATGCCGGAAAACACAACCTCAGCTCTTGGTGAGGATAACTGGCGGGCATTGTCGCTTGAACCTGCTGACACAAAGATTTGGGCTTCCCCCGTAAACGTTACTATTGACGGATTAGCCCCCTTCAACATTTGGACATGCATGACGCTGGACAACGCAATAGACATAGCCGGATTCATGCGCGACGCTCTCGAAGGCAAAAAGCCTCAGCCCCAATCATCAAACAACAACCCTATGGGAGGCGGGAATAATATGGGTGGAGGAAGACAGAACGCAGGCCCAGCGGTTGATGTGAGGCCAGCAGCATTTCAGCCTTTGGGGGGCGGTGGTGGTGGTGGCGCACCAAGTCCGATTGACCTTATCGCGGATATTCCTGTGCGTGTTACCGTTGAGCTTGGGAAGGCAAGAAAAAGCGTGTCAGAGATTCTTGCTCTCACTGCCGGAGCTGTCGTTGAACTCGATAAAATGGCAGGTGAGCCCGTTGATATTCTCGTCAACGGAAAATTAATCGCTCATGGTGAAGTCGTCGTTATAGATGAAAATTTCGGAGTGCGTATTACAGATATTGTGCCAACAGCCGCAAGAGCCGCATCATGATTCAAGAATGAACATTCCCCCGTCAATCAATGGCAGGGGAAATTTTTTTTGCCCTCGCTACCTTGGAGTCTTCCTTCTGCTTTTTGGGAGGATGTCGGAACTTTCTTCGTTCCACAAAATATTGAAGCCGTAAGAGTCATAATCCTTCCTCGCACCGAGAAATTCATTCACAGCATGGCCGATTGTGCGAATATTCCTCAGCTGTGATTTGCTCAGGCCGTCAAAATTCAGAGCCTCTATGATTTCTGCGTTATCCCCTGCGTAAGTTACCTCCGTTCTTTTTGAGCCGGGCGCAACAACATACAACGGTACGCATGACAATTCCGCAAGCCTCGTTATTCCGTCATCATCCTTCACGAAATCGGCAGCAAGCACTATGCTTCTTTCACGCGGCAATGTCCTCTGGAATGACACGAAATTACCCAATGACCACGCCACAGCCCTCGTTTTGTCATCGCTCGAAATTCTCACCTCAACAGGCTGCAACACATGCGGATGCGTCCCTACAATAAGGCTTGCTCCCTCGTTGAATGCAATATCGGCGGCTCTCTTCTGGTGTATGTTGGGCTGGTGATGGTATTCATTTCCCCAATGAAACAGCGCGATTATCACATCAGAGCTTAAAGCTCGCGCTCGTCTCATGCTCTGAGCTATGTCGGATGATGATATGACGTTCAAATGCACGTCTGAGGATTTCGGCCATTCGTTACTGCCGTATGAGTGGTTGATGAATGCAGCACGTATTCCACCGTTGTCGAGGATTATTGCGTCATTCGAGGGTATATCGCCGAATCCGAGTCCTATGCAGGGTATATCTGCTGAGGCGAGTACTTCAGCAGTCCTCCTTGCGCCTGAAGCACCACGATCGAATATGTGATTGTTCGCGAGAGTCAGAAGGTCAACGCCCAAATCCCCGGATAAATTCTCCGTGAATATGTCAGGAGTGTTGAACAGTGGAAAGCCTGCGTAACGAAGCCGCTTACCTGTCCCGGCGAAAACTGTCTCCAAATTCCCCACAAGAAATGAATCGCTGAATATGGGAGTGATTCTCCTGAATGAGGCCGAAAAATCACACGTGCCATCCTTATGCCTTGCCGCGTCTAATTGCTGGTCGTGAACCATAATGTCCCCGATGAAAAGGAATCGCGCTCTTGTCTCTGAATATGCAGGGGCGCAAAGAATTAGCATGAAGCACAACGCAAGAAACTTCCTCATGATGTATCACCCTTTGAGTTTGGATTTTGTGAGGGATGATAACATAACGGCATAAGATTTTTGCGTGGGAGGCGGGATTGATGGCTTTCACTGTTGACGAAATAAGACGCAGAGTGATTCCTGTTGCGGAAAAATACGGGGTGAAGAGAGTTATGCTTTTCGGCTCATACGCAAGGGGCGAGGCTGGCGCGTCAAGTGATGTAGATATTCTCATCGACAAAGGGAAAATCAGAGGGCTAATAGATTATTTCTCGTTTACGCTGGATGTTGAAGAGGCTCTTGGCTGTCATGCTGACGTAATCACAACAGGAATTGAGGACAGGAATTTTCTTGACAGCATAAGGCAAGGGAGTGTGTTGTTGTATGAAGGGTAATGACAGAGACCGCGCAATCATAGAGAGAATGATAAAGTACTATGATGATATTTCATTGCTCATGAAGCAATACGGCGGAAATTTTCAGAGATACATTGAGGATATTTCGTTTCAGTATTCGTGCGGAATGTGCCTGATACAAATCGGAGAACTTGCCGGAAGAATCTCGGAAGACACAGCTAAGTCCGCGCCTGATATAGCATGGAGGGCAATAAAGGCTATGCGTAATGTTCATACTCACGATTACGGAAATATAGACTACACTGTAGTATGGGATACGCTGAAAAATGATATTCCCGTCCTAAAGCGCAGACTAACTTGCATAAGATATAATCAACGCATTCAAATTCAATCTCACGGGGAAAACTTCACATGGACGAAAACAACAACAATAATTTCTGGTGGACAGTAGAGTTAAGCGTACCTGTCGCCCGCTACAACATGGCATACAACGAGGAACGACTCAGCGTCATAGCTGCCCTCACAGACTCTATAGGCTCAGAGATATTCACGGAAAAAGACTTTCACGGCAACGACAGATTATTTCTCAGGACGGATTACAGATCCTCAAAGGGTATTGATGATGTCGTCTATGAGCTTGACTACATACTTCATGACCCGGATTTTGACGGAATAGAAATAACACGCTGCTATAAGGTCGAAAATCAAGAATGGGAATTGCTGAATTATGACTCATTCCCGCCTTTACCTGTCGGAAAAAGTTTAATCGTCATGGCTCCGTGGCACGAAAAAGAAGAAATCCCAGAAGGACGACTCCCAATATACATTTACCCTTCAAGCGCATTCGGAACAGGCTACCATGAAAGCACACAAATAGCATTGTCGCTGATTGAGGAAATCGTCAGGACAGGCGACACTATTCTTGACGTTGGTACAGGGACGGGAATACTTTTCATCACAGCATTAAAGCTCGGAGCTGACAAAGCCATAGCCCGCGACATTGACCCGGCAACACTCGCTGAGGCAAAACGCAACATGAACCTCAACGGCATTAACCCGAAAATCTGCGATTTGAGCGTTGGAGACCTCCTCAAAGGCTTCAAAGGTCAGGTCAACTTACTCACGGCAAATATTCTCCTCAATCCAAATATAACGCTTCTTCCTGACGTAAAACGAGTATTGAAACCCAAGGGCTTTGCTGTGTTCTCAGGGATGACTTACGTTGAGAGCCACATGTTTATCTCCGTGATGAACTCTTCCGGGCTTATGATTGAACGTGAAATGCGCCTCAATGATTGGTGGGGTTGCAGGGCGATAAAGGCATGGGGCTAGTATATATTCACGTTTTCGGGTGCAGGTCTAGCCTCTGCGAAGGGGAATACATAGCAGGCAGCCTCAAATCATATGGCCATGACATCACAGAATCCCTCAATGACGACATAACAGCCGCCGTAATCGTTACATGCTCAGTGACTCAGGAAGCCGACAGAAAAGCCCGGCAACTCGTACGCAGGACTCGCAAATCTCTGGGGGATAACGGAGTACTTTGCGTTTGCGGATGCTGGTCGCAGGGACTCGACTCAAACACTGCGCGGGAATTGGGCATTGACATTCTCGCAGGCTCAAAGGGTAAAAGCACAATCCCTTCAGCGTTATGCGGAATGCTGGAACATGGCCGCGAATTTGCCGACATTAGGCGCGACATATCCATATCCGAATGGGACGAGCTGCCAATCATCTCACCCGTAATGCACACACGCGCATTCATGAAGATTCAAGACGGCTGCAACCATTTCTGTACGTACTGCATTATTCCGTTCATGAGGGGGAAGCCGTCAAGCAGGCCAGAAGGAAATATCATCAGCGAGCTTCACAGGCTCATTGAGGGTGGAACGAAGGAGATAATCTTTACGGGGATTCATCTTGGGATTTACGGCCATGACAGAAACACAACACTTGCCCGGCTAATCCGGAATGTCTCACGCATTGACGGCCTTGAACGTTTGCGGCTGGGTTCGCTTGAGCCGTTCTGCCTGAATGATGAGCTTCTTGACGCGCTCGCAGGTTGTCGGGCATTCTGTCATCATTTGCACCTTCCATTACAGAGCGGTGATGATGATATTCTTGCGGCAATGAGACGGGGCTATAAGGCAGAAGATTTCGTGAGGGTATGCGACAAGGCGCGGGAAAAAATATCGCCTTCCCTCCACATATCAAGCGACATAATGACAGGCTTCCCCGGTGAAACAGACTCAGCCTTCCGCAACACGTTGAGCATCATGAAAGCGTCAGGGCTTGGACGTGTTCATGTGTTCCCGTATTCATCGCGTAAAGGCACAATAGCCGCAAACATGCCCGGGCAGATTCCCCATGACGTGAAGATTTCGCGCACAGCAGAAGCAATATCACTCGGACGGGAAATGTACACCAATTACGCCGAGACTTTCACGGGACATGACACGGAAATACTCATTGAGCGCGGCAATCACGGCTACACACGACATTACATCGAGGCGGAATGTTACGGCGCGGAGAATGAGACAATCACTGCGAGGGCTTTACGCTTTGACGGCGTAAGGCTCATTTGCGAACGTGCGAAGGAGGCGTGAGAGATGCTTTCAGGCTTGAACATTTGCGTGGGGATTGATGCGGGTTCATCATGCTCAAAGCTGGCATATGCTGACAATCTCGGCACAAGAATTATTGCCCGCTGTGATGGATTTGACCCGCTAGAACTCCGTGAGCAGGCAGAAATATTCTTTGACGAAATCATATTGTCGTGCGTCATCGCAATTCCTGACGGACTCCAATCACGCAGGAAAGACAGCATGATTCTTCAGGCGGAAAAATCCGGCTTCAGGGATGTGCATACGATAACGGCTCAAGAGGCCATGTGCTTGGGACTAGGTGATGATTCGCGGACTCTCGTTTGCGATTTCGGCGCGTCAGGGTTCAGAGCTGTAATCATTGAGGGAGGGAGCGTATTGGACAGCGCGGTTATTGCGGATGTTTGCGGTGATGAGTTCGACAGGTCATTTGCTGAATATCTCCGTGAACGTCGCAGAATGAAGAAGGTTGACGCTGAATTGCTGCGTGAGGCGAAAAGGATAAAGCACATTCTCAGCGAAAATGACTCTCGTTTGTGGCACAACATGACTATATCGCGTGAAGATTTCACGAGGCTGGCACATTTCCCGGTGAAGAGGGCGTATCACACTGTAAGCAGGCTGTTACGTGTCTGGAAGCCTGAGAGATTCATCCTCACAGGAGGGTGCGCAAAGATTCCGGCGGTGCGTGAGATTTTCGGGGGGGCTGAAGTGATTGATGACGTTATAGTGAGGGGGGCGGCGGCTAAAGCGTTGTCGCTTACGAAGCAGGAAGCGCGGAAAAACATAACTGACACGGTTGCAAGAATGAGGGAAATACGCTCTGAGATTCTGAAGGTTGAGGAGAAGTTGACGAGGTCGCAAAAGGACAGGCTGTATATACTTTTCCGACAAGCTGAAGGGATTAATGATGCTGGAATCATAACGCTAATGGAGAATTTAATCCGCGAAATACGGAACGCATAAGCCCCCTCAGATTTTGCGCTGAAGGGGCATTGACTCACCTCACCAGTTTTTCACACCAGTGAACTCCGAATAGAACTCGCCACGCCTGCGGTCTAATATGTCCTTGCTGAACTCATGAGCAATCCTGAATGACTTTACGGCTTCACGTTCTCTCACTTCGGGATTCATGAGTTTTTCCATCACCACACTGATTTCATTCACATTGCCTGCTCCGAACATAATATCCTTGCTGGCATACTCAACCATTCCCCCAATGCGTGAACAGGCCGCAGGAAGTCCACGACTCATAGCCTCCACAACTGAACGGCCTAATGTTTCATGAAATGATGGTTGAATGTATACGTCCAAATCGTCATACCAGCTGAATACTTCCTCATGAGGCAAAGCTCCATAGACTTTGAGCTGTCCTGACACGCCAAGAGATTCCGCGAGCCTCACGAGTTTTTCCGGCGAACCTGAACCCGCTAACCTGTATTCTATGTTCGTGATGCCCTTTGCTTTGAGAATTGCAAGAGCGCGGATTACATATTCTTGCCCCTTGATTTTGTTCCTTATGAATGCCGCCGTGCCGAATATTATTTTTGTGTCCTGCATGTTCATTCCTCCTGCAAACTGCGCGACGGCATCCGCTGAACTCGAATCACCTGCCGCGCATACTAGTTACCCCCGTAAAGCCTGCGTAAAATTCATCCCTTATCGCGTCTAACTTCTCTTTGCTGAACTCATGAGCAATCCTGAATGAGTTTCTTGCTTCACGCTCCCTCACAGCCGGGTCAATGAGACTCTCGATTACCCTGCTAATTTCCTTCACATTTCCGGCCGTGAACATAATATCTTTGCTCGCGTATTCAGCCATTCCGCCAACACGTGAACACGCAGCAGGAAGTCCACGACTCATTGCCTCCACAACTGAACGTCCAAGCGTTTCCGTCCTTGACGGCTGAATGTACACGTCCAAATCGTCATACCAGCTGAATATTTCATCATGGGGCAATACCCCGCAAACTTTGAGCTGCCCCGCAACGTCAAGAGATTCTGCAAGCCTGATTAAATTTCCCGGCGAGCCTGACCCTAAAAGACGGTATTCTATGTTTGTTATGCCTTTTACTTTTAGCTCTTGGTAAATTCTTTGTTTTCCGTATTTTTTGAGGTTTTTTAAATCCAGCGCTTTTTTTCTTGCAAATTCCCTATCATTTACAAAGCCGTAGTTTCTGCAAAATGCAAGTATGCTTTCTATATCCTCATC
>JAFSKY010000092.1 GCA_017448685.1 Synergistaceae bacterium | reverse complement strand
TGGGATTATACACAGCCATGTGGGTAATGTCAAGCTCCTTTCGACTGGGATGCCTGATTATATCACTGTATGCTAGGGCTTGTATATTCGTTTGGGGCTTTGTTCCTTACGAGCTTTTTCCTGCCTCCTGTACGCACTCTCAAGAGCCCTCACAACCTCGCTCCACCGAAAATTCCACGCATCTTCGGCCTTACATGGCTTCAGGCTGTCAGGCTCATCAGCTGCGTTAATGTCTTTTGGGCGTTTGTGTATCGTGAAATTCTCGCCGTCAAATGAAACGCTTGAACCGTCATCAAACGGGATATACACTCTCACCGCAAAGCACCCGCCCTCAATGGAAGTCTCGCACTCATTATCACAGCATCTTCACCGTTGGAGTAATACCCACGCCGAACCTTTTCGCCGATGAACGACATCTGAGTGTACAGAGCGATTGCCCCGGCATTTGACTTCCTGACCTTGAGCCTTAACCGCCGGAAATGAAGATATGTTGCGCAATCCCCAACAGCCGAGACGAGCTGCCTTCCTATACCCCTGCGCCTGTAGAGGTCATCAACGAATAATGCCATGAGTAACCCTTCACGTTTTTCGCGCCCCAAAACAGCATAGCCTAAAAGAGGAGCTTCCGCAGTTGTCGCGAAAGCCCCTAGGTATGTTATTTCGTTGTTCGAGTCCTTCCTGAGATCAGCCCTGATTACTTTTTCCGGCCATGAGCATGAAGACTTTGCGTTGAGCCTCAATACGTCGGGCAGGTCGTCAAACGTCAGGAAGTCTATCTCAGGCACATACAAGAATCATATTCCCCTGCTGATTGTCTGATTTCTGTCAGCTCCGACACCAATCAAGCCTACAGGGACATTCAAAGCGTTCTCGATGAATTTCACGTAGGACTTTGCGTTTTCTGGAAGGTCATCGAAATTCTTGCACCCGGTAATATCATCATCCCAACCCGGTAATGTCTCATACACTGGCTGAATGTCGCTGAGAGTCCGCGTATCTGTCGGCCATGATGTGAGCTTTGTTCCGTTAAGCTCATAGGCTGTGCATACTTTGATTCCGCCCATGCCCGTAAGCACGTCAAGTTTTGTGAGTGCAATCACATCCGCGCCGTTAAGCTCCATCGAGTAGCGCAATGCAGGAATGTCAAGCCAACCGCAACGCCTCGGCCTACCTGTAGTAGCTCCGAACTCGCCGCCGTTAGCCCTGAGTTTTTCGCCCGCATCAGTGAAATCCTCTGTCGGGAATGGCCCTTCACCAACACGAGTCGTATATGCCTTCACCACAGCTATAACGCGTGAAAGGTCTGAAGGTGCGAGTCCTGTCCCGGTGAAAGCCCCTGAAGCTGACGTTGAGGAACTCGTAACATATGGGTATGTCCCGTGATCTATGTCCAGCAATGCCGCCTGCGCTCCCTCAAGGAGAATGTGTTTGCCCTCGTCAACTGCACGGCGCAATAACGCTCTTGTGTCGTCAACGTAAGGTGCAAGAGCCTCGCCCCATTTCCTTGCCGGCTCGTAAATCTCATCGAACGCTAACGGCTTCTGACCGTATAATTTCGTGAATATCTGGTTTTTCTCGTCAAGTATGTATGTCAGTCTCTCACGCAACACATCAGGGTCAATGAGGTCTTCAACCCTCAGCCCGGAGCGCGAGTATTTATCCACATAGCACGGCCCTATTCCGCGTCCTGTTGTGCCTATTTTGCGTCCTTTACCGCGGGCTTCTTCCTGCAATTTGTCGAGCATTTTGTGATACGGCATGACCACGTGAGCATGAGGACTCACAGCGAGTCTTGCTTTGTCCTGACCCTGTGCGAAAAGCTCGCCTGTCTCATTGAGGAACTGTTCCGGGTCAATGACGAGGCCATTTCCGAGAACGCATAATTTCCCCGGATAAAGCATTCCTGAAGGCAGGAGGTGAAACACAAACTTCTTGCCGTCAGACACTACAGTATGACCCGCATTAGCCCCGCCCTGATAGC
>JAFSKY010000091.1 GCA_017448685.1 Synergistaceae bacterium | reverse complement strand
CATTACCCTGACTCTATTCACGTGATAGGATTCGGGAATGCCCCTTCGCGCGGACTCTCAAAGGGTATAATCGTAAGCCTTCA
This sequence comes from Synergistaceae bacterium, assembly GCA_017448685.1. Taxonomy (GTDB): domain Bacteria; phylum Synergistota; class Synergistia; order Synergistales; family Aminobacteriaceae; genus JAFUXM01. Next base: position 2,177 of record JAFSKY010000091.1, on the reverse strand, counting down.
GGATGCCCGGCAGTCAGTCGAGAAGGCGTTTAAGGACGCGCAGAGCATAACAGGTATACCGGCCAAACGTCTGAAAGATGTCATTGTGGCGTTCAACGCAATGGACGTTCAGAGCGAGTCAACTCATGGCATGGTTACGCTAGGAGGCCGGGACTCAAAATCCGTAGAGCCTGACGACCTCGACAGAGTCATAGACCGTGCCCGGGCAAATTCCGTACTCGCAACAGCCTCACGCAACAATATGTACTCCCTTCACCTTATACCAACCAGCTATGAGCTTGACGGCAGACCAATAGACGAGCCATTGAACATGAACGGAAGCCAGCTCGATATATGGATGCAAACCGTTGCAGTCCCAATGACATACGTACAGAACATAGCCAGCTGTGTGCAAACGGCGGGGCTTGACATTCGCGGACTCGTGTTGAAACCGCTTGCGTCCTCACTTGGAGCTGTATATGAGGAAGAAATGCGCGCTGGGTGCATATCAATATGCATAGGCGGAGGCACAACAGGAATCGTGCTTTACCGTAATGGGCGGGCATTCCGAGTTATGAGTATTCCTATAGGCGGCGACCACATAAAGAGCGATCTTGCTACGGTGCTTCATATGTCATTGGGCGAGGCTGAACAGCTGAAGAAGCGTATATTTACGGTGAATGAGGATGATTTGAGGCGCGACGGAATAGATGTTGACTTAGCGTATCAGGTAATACTTGCAAGGTTTGAAGAACTATTCAACGATTACGTACGTGATGCGCTGGCTGAATGCACTCCCCAGCATTTTCCGAGCGGGATAATACTCTCAGGCGGAGTCAGTGATACACCTGGCGTTGACATAATGCTTGAGGACATAATACAAATGCCAGTGCGCAAGGCAGAAAGGCCAGTTTACGCCATGCCTCCCGGACTCGATAACGCCTCATATGTGAGTGCGGCGGGAATATTGCGCTATTATGTGGCGATTGAGCGCGACCCGTATATGTTCATGGAGTCGGAGCAGATTTTGCCGGGACTGTCAGAACGCTCTGAACAGCGTGGAAGGCAGGAGCAAAGACGGCAGGAACGTAGCCGCATTGTTGATGATGAACGCGACTCCGTGTATGAGGATGACACTTACGGCAGGAATGATGATGATGATAGATACGGGGATGACAGCGGTGATGATGGTGATGATGAAGAAGAGTCGCCATCACGCGGTGAGAATCTTGGCGAGTTCATGAGAAATCTTGCGTCAAAGTTCAAGAAGCTGTTTTAATGCCCTGAAATGTGAAATGCCTCCGCTAATGTGGCGGGGGCTTTTTTTGTGGCGCGTGTAGCCTTGTGCTTGTGTGTATGCTTGCCCGTTAACTTGCTTCATGCCGTGAAAAAATAACTCCACAATTCTAATGACAAGCGCGACTCAGGGTATGAGGATGAGCCACCTTCACGCGGTGAGAATCTTGGCGAGTTCATGAGGAATCTTGCGTCAAAGTTCAAGAAGCTGTTTTGATGCCCTGAAATGTGAAATGCTTCCGCTAATGTGGCGGGGGCTTTTTTTGTGGCCACGTGTTTATCACTTGTCGTCCTCTTATCGTGAAAAAATTATCCCACACAGCTATACTATACAGCGCAATTCACCTCCCACATTATAGAAATGGGAGCGTATGATAAAATTTTCAGACGGAGGAGGAGATGTTTTTACTATGAATGACAACCTATTCAAGCTCACCAATAACAACGTCCGTCAAAATGAAAAAATCGTAGTCTTTGGTGTAGGCGGCGGAGGAGGTAACGCCCTCAACCACATAATAGAGTCAAACGTTCAGGGCGTTGATTTTGTAGCGGCTAATACTGACGCAAGAGCCCTCGACATGAATCAGGCTCCCAATAAGGTAATACTCGGCGAAACCCTAACACGCGGACTCGGTGCAGGAGCAAATCCCCAAGTCGGAGCTAATGCCGCAAAAGAAAGCATTGACCGCATAAAGGAATATATCACGGGAGCGGATATGCTTTTCGTTACTGCTGGTATGGGAGGCGGAACAGGTACAGGAGCTGCCCCCGTAATAGCTGAGGCGGCGAGGGATATGGGAGTCCTTGTTGTCGGAGTCGTAACAAAACCATTCGGCTTTGAGATGGGAAAAAGAATGCGCACAGCCGAAGAAGGCATAGAACATTTACGGAAAAATGTTGAT
>JAFSKY010000090.1 GCA_017448685.1 Synergistaceae bacterium | reverse complement strand
GGGATCTACGCATTTGAGCCTGACCCCGCTAACAGGGCAAAACTCGAAGCGTATGTGAACTCTTCCGGCCTCAAAGGCGTTGAAATTATACCATGCGCCACGTACGACAGAGCCACAACGCTGAAATTCGTATCACGCGGAACTATGGGAGCAAATGTGCTGGACTCTAACGCGGGTACTACCTCACAAAACATAATCGAAATTCCCGCAGAGACAATCGACAACGTAACGCGTGGGAGAAGAGTCACGTTCATCAAGATGGACATTGAGGGAGCAGAAAGAGATGCCCTCAAAGGAGCAGAGCAGACAATCAGGAAATATCATCCAAAGCTGGCGATTTGTGCCTACCACAGGAGAGATGATTGCATTGTTCTGCCGGAAATAATCAGGAGCTTCTGGGATGGGTACAAATTCTATTTCAGGCTACACCTTCCGTATATCACGGGAGACGCAGTGCTTTACGCCGTACCCTCTCAGGATTAGAGAGGAGAGAATTATGAATCTTCACGAGCTGAAAAATTTTGCGCGGGAAATAAGGCGGTTGGGACTCAAAATGGCCATCAAAGCCGCCCCACAAGCCTCACACCTCGGCGGAAGCATGTCTTGCGCTGAGATCATCGCCACCCTTTACGGACACGCCGCGAACGTCAGCAAATCCAGCACACGCGACAGAATCATCATCAGCAAAGCACACGCCATACTCGCACACCTCCCAGCACTTCACCTGCTGGGTTTCTTCCCGGAAGAATGGCTTTACACCGCCTATGAGGACGGAGGAGTTCTAGTTTGTCGCCCACGTAAACCCGAATTGGGACTCGAATTTTCCGGGGGCAGCCTAGGAATGGGAGTTTGCCTCGCCGTCGGAATGGCAATCACAGCCAAGCATGACCGCATGACTCACCGCGTCTACACATTGCTGGGCGATGGGGAATGCAACGAAGGTTCTGTGTGGGAGGCTCTCACTGCCGCAAAGAAATTCGCCCTCGACAATCTCACTGTCATAATCGACCGCAACGGACTCCAGTATGACGGCTTCACGGATGACATTATGCCGATGAACATTGAGGCCATTCTTCACGCGCTGGATTTCACCGTTGAGAGCGTAAACGGCCATGATATAGAAGCACTCTGCGCGGCGTTTGATTCGGCTCATGACGGAAAACCAAAGGCTATTGTCGCTCATACCATCAAGGGAAAAGGAGTCTCACGCTTTGAGAACAACGTTGACTCACACCACACGGCTATAACTCAGGCGGATTATGATGAAGCACTCGCCAGGCTGGAGGCTGAAGACAATGATTAGCTTTGACAGCAAAAATATCAGGACGTGGGGGCTTCTCGGTATAGGCCCGTCAGTCATTCTCGCTGGAGTCGCCGAAGTCATGCGCAACAATCCGAATGCGTTTCTCATCACAGCGGATTTAGGCAGGCCGAACGGAGTCCACAAGCTCCCGGAAGAACTCAAAGACAGAGTGTTTAACGTGGGTATAGCGGAACAGAACATGATGGGAGTCGCTTCGGGTATGGCTATGGAGGGTAAGCAGGTTTTCGCACTGAGTTATGCGCCCTTCATCACATACAGGTGTGCGGATCAGTTCAGGCACTTAATGGGGAATATGAAGCTCAACATAAAAGCCATAGGAACCGCCGCGGGATTCACAGGCTGCTCAGGAGGGGCATCACTCACCGCGCTTAGTGATGTGGGTTTCGCCAGGTCAGTCCCAAATGTTACAGTCATATCCCCGGCAGATTGCGCTGAAGCCGTGAAAGCTGTTCTAGCAGTGTCAGAGAATGACGGCCCGGCATATATACGACTTTGCGGGTATTATCGGCTGCCTATGGTCTACAAGAGCGACTTCGATTTCACCATCGGCAAGGCTAATGTCCTTCGCGAAGGATCAGGAGTCGCAATCCTCGCAACAGGAGCGAATATCGTGGGCGAGGCGTTAAAGGCTGGGGAGGAACTCGATGCAACTGTTGCTGACGTTCACACGCTGAGTCCGTTTGACGGGGAACTTATCGGCAGGCTTGCGGAGACTCACAGACTCATAGTTACGGTTGAGGAACATAACATAATCGGTGGGCTTGGGAGTGCGGTTGCTGAATATATCAGTAGTATTACGTATAG
>JAFSKY010000089.1 GCA_017448685.1 Synergistaceae bacterium | reverse complement strand
GATTGGGACGGCTAACACGGATTGTTTTGGGCGTAGTGATTTCCTTATCGCAACGCTGACACGTCAACTCATCCTGCGCAGTGCTGGCAGCACCTTTATCGAAGCCCTGCCGAGTCGTAACTTCCACTTTCACGTCAAGAGTGTTATGCTTCGTCGCAAAATTGTTCTTAACGCGCCATATCCATTCGCTTGCAAGTTTCGTCTGCACCGTTGCGGACTGAACATAGGTGTTGTTGCTGGTGAAATCAGCTGCCCATTCCGCAGAGTTTCCGCCGCTCTTGTTGTAGAGATACCATTCTTTGGTCTCCCACGTCTGTGAATGCGAGTATGATACGCTGTTTGACTGCTCGTAGGATTGCGTCATCTCCCCGCCGACTTCGCCCGTTGGTGTCTCACCGCTGAAACCAAGTTTTCCGCTCAAGGTCTGACTCTGTCCGAATGTACCCGTGATTGTAGTGGTGATTCCGTCCGTAACACTTCCGTTGCGGTTCACGGTCTGGGGGGCATTGTCGCGAAGTATTACCTGACTCGTGCTTGCTCCGGGTACAGAAGCCTTAATGCTGAACACTCTTGTATAGCCCCAGTTCGCATACAGGTATTGATTGCTGAGAGGCTTATAACTCTTGAAATTTTTCGGAGTGGTGTAGGCGTTTGACCTGAACAGATAATAGTCGTCCCCGTCCGAATAATTATGCGCGGTGTAAACGGTGAAGGAAAATCCCGCGTCATAGTGTATGTCGATTTTGTTGGGGCATTCGACATCCCACCTGTCGTCCATGTACGTATACCCGTCGCTGTCGAGTGCGAAATAGCCACCCCAAGGAAAAAGACGGTTCGGATCGCTCATATCACTGTGGTAAAGAGGCTGATATTTTTTCTGGAAGTAGCCCGCATCACCGTCAAAATTCTGTGATGACATATCGAGGAAATTCGCTGAACTGTTCGCCGCCGCCTTGAACTGATACATTGCCGAAGCTGCTCCGGCATCAACAACCTGCGTCCTTGTGTCGAGCAACGCTGCCCACTTGATGAAGTTAGCGTAACGCCTCGCCTGGAAGAGATATTCCTGCCTCATGCTGTTATCATCTGAGACCGCCGAATCACTCAGGGCATAATCACCGCCGTAACTTTCGGAGGATGATGCATCACCGCTGGAAATAATGTCAGTTACTATAGCATTGAGAATAGCTCTGCTTCCCTGAACTTCATACGCAAAATAATGATCCGCAGAAGCTCCATGACGTTTGGCGATCGCATAAATTTCCGGGTAAGTCTGCTCATCTTCTGACAGCGTTACGGGGTATATTGGCCTCTCGCCTAATGCCTCGTAAAGCTCGTTGATTTTCTCAGGTGTCGGGAAATACAGCGCGATAACATCACCCGACTCATAATCCGCTGAGAGTCTCCCGGCAATGTCTGAGATTGATTCTGACGCGGCTACCCCGGAGCTTCTCACTGCTGATGCGCTCGATAATCCATCATCAAGATACATAGCATCATCTGACAATATCATGACAAAATGAATGTCCGGGCCTGTGAATGTTTCAGGGTCAATGCCTTCAGCTATGAGTTCCTGCTCAAGCTCTGAGAGTGTCTGCTCAAATTCCGGCGAGTCCATAACATCCGACATGTCCGGGAGCTGTGTCTCTGTCGTTGAGTTATCCCCGTTAGACTGCACACTTCCTCCGCTTGAACCGCCACAACCGCCCGCCGCTACAACAGCGAACAGAAGCATGAACGCAACAATTAGCGCATAAAACTTTTTCGTTGTCATTGTTGATTGCTTCTTCCTTTCCGTGAAAAAGTGTACGCGATTATAGTTACTCGAAACATACAAAAGCATCTATGCTGCGAGTTTTACGGTATAAACCGATGGCGTACTACACACCTCTATCAAGTCCAAAGAGTTCAATATTCCCTCTTTATTCCTGACTGCTTTCTCCATATATTTTATCAAGATATTCAATGCTCCGTTCACGTCCGCATTTATTAATCTTCCATCAGACGCTCGGAATAATCCTCGTTTTACTCGTTTGCCCTTATATTCCGTATGTTTACACACTTCTTCATTATCCAAAAAACTGCATTTGGACGTGTAGCTTTCTTCGTTTGTGGTTACCTTTATTCCGACTAAAGCACACTTGTATACCAACATGCTTATGAACTTGTAGAACGGGATAAATTGAAATCTCTGATTACCGACTTTTTTCATCCTTGTGTCTTGTTTCCACCCCGCATTGTAGCCTATAACTAATTCGGTTACATCGTTGGAAACTAATTGATTCACTATATAACGTGATGCCTTGTGAAGGTAATCATTTATCTTATTCCGTCGTTTGTTTCTCAAGCTAACCTCCCTTCTTGTCTGTTGTTTGCGCTTAGAGTTTCTAGAACGTACCTCTGCTAGTTTCTTGTTGTAATATTGATTTATCGACTTTAATGGCCGTCCATTGATTATCTCCGTTCTCGAATTGGGATATATAATCGTTGCTAGGTTATTCACTCCCAAATCTATAGATGCTATCCTCCCATTAATCATTATTTCTGGACACGCAACCTTATAGAGAATTTCAACCTTTATGTGATTTCTATCTTGTGGAACTAATCTCGCCGCCTGTATTTCTTTCTGCTTAGTCTTAATCAATATTGATGTGCCTGAAAGTCTCAAAAATACATCAGGTACATTTCTGTTATTGAACGCTATGGACTGCCGCGTGAATGGAACTACAAAAAATCCTCCCTTTTCTTTATATCCTGGTATACATGGCTTGCCCTGATATTTTGACGGGTTTTTCTTGTAGTCCTTTACTGCCGCAAAATAGCTTTTCCATGCAGAGCCTACAATACGCTGTATTTGCTGGGAGATTTTTGTAGGAAGGCTATAATAATCAGATTGTTGGTCTTGAATGAACTTTTCATTGACTGCTTCATACGTTAATATTGTTCCGACAAAAAATTCCTGCCGTACACAATACATAGTGGCATTGTACAGATTATTTGCATTCCGGCATAATCTCTCAAGCTCACTAAATGCTTTAGAGCCTCTTGTGAATATATGTTGCTCACTCAGTATCATTCAATGCCTCTATTATTTGCTCAGTTTTTCTGTGGGTACAGCAACTTTTTACCGATGAGATAAATCTTGTTTATCTTCGCAAGGATTTACAATAATTATTTTACAATCAAGATAAAGAAGTTCTACTGTGTACTCACTGAACTTTAGTAAAGTGTAATATTTTTTGCATACAATACCCGCAAGCCTGCCCCGTGATAAAATTCTGCATTAAACACTACAGGAGGCGTATATCATGCCGGAAATCACAGAGACGTTTGACACAATAAAATCCCTCGCTGAAGCCAAAAACATACGTGAACTCAGAGCCATAACCCAAGACATGAATGATGCAGACATAGCTGACACACTCGAACAGTTAGAGCCGGAAGAACGCGTTGTGCTTTTCCGTGCGTTAAGCAGGGACATGGCCGCAGAAGTTTTTGCTCACCTAATACCTGACACAAAAGAAGCCCTAGTATCACAGCTGACGGCTCCCGAATTAGGACGGATTGTTGATGAGTTGTTCCTTGATGACGCGGCAGATCTCGTTGAAGAATTGCCCGCCGACGTGGTCAAGCGCATTCTCGAATCCGCAAGCCCTGAGACACGCAAAGGCATAAACCAGCTGCTTCAGTATCAGGAAGACTCTGCCGGAAGCATAATGACCACAGAATATATTTCCCTCCGTCCTGACATGAACGTTGAAGAATCCTTCAGGCATATTCGCGAGGTTGGAACGGACAAAGAGACTCTATACACATGCTACGTTACTGACCCTAAAGGCATACTGATAGGAGTCGTTACTGTGAGGACAATGTTGCTGTCGAAGTATGAGGACAAAATCGGCGACATCATGACGGATGCGAATCTAATCACCGTCAACACGAACGATGACCGCGAAAAAGTTACGGAGCTATTTCAGAAATATGACTTCATGGCGATTCCAGTTGTTGACTCGCAGAATCATCTTGTCGGAATCGTTACGGTTGATGATGCTATGGAGGTCTTAGAGGAGGAAAGCACAGAGGACTTCCACAAGATGGCGGCCATGTTGCCGATGGATGAGCCGTATTTGTCGATGGGAGTGGGGGAGCTTGCGAAAAAGCGCGTGATTTGGCTGATGGTGCTGATGATTTCCGCGACATTCTCAGGGGCAATCCTCACACACTATCAGGCTGTGTTTGCGGCATTCCCTGCGCTGATTGCGTCAATCCCAATGCTTATGGATACGGGCGGTAATGCTGGCTCTCAATCGTCGACTCTGGTCATTCGCGGAATTGCTGTAGGTGAACTAAGGTTGCGTGATGCTCTATCAGTCCTCGTGAAGGAGCTTCGTGTGAGCTTGATGGTTGGTGGCGGGTTGGCGTTGGTGAATTTCGCCTACAAGTATGCTATGAGCGGGGATTTGCTGCTGTCAATCATCGTGGGGATAAGCCTCTTCGGGACGGTGATTTTTGCGCAGACTGTCGGAGGAATGTTGCCGTTACTCGCAAAGGCTCTTGGGTTTGACCCGGCATTGATGGCTTCACCGATTGTTACAACGATTGTTGATGCGGGGAGTTTGACGTTGTATTTTGCGGTGGCCAGCAGGGTAATGAACATTGGTGTTGCGTAACAGGCGGTATAATTCTTGCGTCAAAATTTCCCGGCAACAGGAGGCTTTCCCCATGAAGAAACACGCTGTATTAATTGCGCTAGTTGTCGCTATGGTCTCAACCACAACTACACATTCTGACGCGGCAAGAATCGGAGTCCTTGCGCCAATCGGAATGAGTGAGAATGACGTTCTCCGCTGGTCAGAGAATGTAGCCCAAGCAGAAGGCAAGTCAGTTCCCTTCATAAACGCCAACACGATCGTGATATTCGACAATATTACCGATATGCTTATGGCATTGCGAGCAGGCAGGATTGACCGCTTCAACGTGGGAATCTACACCGCCCAATACATAGCCACCCGCAACAAGGATTTAGCCCTCATCGACCATCACCACAACCCAATACTCGGCCTATCTCTAGCCATGCGTGAGGAGGACAAGCCCAAGATGCAGGCAGTCAACCTCGCAATCAGTGGCATGAAGTCTGACGGGACACTTGAACGCCTAATCCGCGAGAATATCATTGTGTCCGGCGAACCTGTAGCTGTCGATTTCCCGGTGATAGAGGGCGGCGAAGTCATGAGGGTAGCTGTAACAGGAGACCTTCCACCGATTGACTACGTTGACCCGGCAGGAAGACCCGCGGGGTTCAACACGGCGTTTCTTGCTGAGCTTTCCCGGCGAACTGGGCGCAACATTGAGCTTGTGAGCGTGAGTGCTGGGACGAGGCAGTCAGCGATTTCGTCAGGCAGGGTTGACGCGGTCATGTGGACTAACAACGTCTACAACATGAAGCGTGAGCTGCTCCCTTATCCACTGGACAAGATGATGGGATTAGTGATTTCTGAGCCGTATTTGTTCCAGAGCCGCGGGGCAGTTGAGAGGGCAAAGTAGCGTATAATACAGCCCAATCACATTAAGGAGGAATATCATATGAGAAAAGTTTTTGCGTTGATGCTTGTACTTACGTTGTGTTCGTGCGCGTTTGCTGACGGGGAAAAGCTCAAATCCCCCTCCCAGCTCAAAACCGAACGCCTCGCCGCACAGCGTGGTACTGTTGGCCAGTTCATCGCCGAGGATCTTTTGGGCGACAAGAAAGCCGAACTCCTCACCACGTACGAGAAATACGTTGACGCTGTAGCCGCATTGAGGCAGGAGAAAATCCGCGCCGTAATCATGGACGAAATGCCCGCGAAAAGATTCGTGAATGAGATTGACGGACTGGCCATAATGGATGAGGCTCTCACGGAGGAAAGTTACGCAATCGGCTTCAAGAAGGGCAATGCTGAGTTAGTCGGGCAGGTCAACAAGATTCTTGCGGAGATGAAAGCTGACGGCACATTAGACGCGATATTGAAGAAGTATATTGATGGTGATTACTCATCAATCAAGCCTGAAGATATTGACTTCAACAAGGGCGCGGAAGGCGGAAAACTTTATGTCGGCACTGAGGCGGGATTTGCTCCCTATGAGTTGAAAGTAGGAAGCGGCTTCATCGGGATTGACGTTGAAATGTGCGCCAATATCGCCAAAAAGCTCGGTAAAGAACTCGTAATCATCAACATGAATTTTGACGCGTTACCCACAGCTGTATCAACGGGAAAAGTTGACATGATATGCGCAGGAATCACAGTAACAGACGAGCGCAAAGAGAACATGGACTTCTCCGACAATTACGTTACCGGCGCAAAACAGGTAGCTTTGGTGCGGGCGGATGACTACGAGAAGTAAGAGTTATCCCGGTGCGGGCAGGGGAGATATTCTCCTGTGGCTTGTAGGTGCATTCCTGCTGTATTTGCTGTGGGAGTCAGGGTTCTTCACTGAGGCGGCATGGTCTGACTTCAATAGAAGGTTCTATCAGAATTTCGTGAAGGATGACCGCTATATGATGCTAGTTGACGGCCTGAAATCAACTATCTTCATGACGGCTGGCGCAACTGTGATAGGCGTTATAGTTGGGCTGATACTGAGCGTTATTCGTGTTGCTCACAAAGGCGGGCTACATATTCCCGTGCTGAACAAACTCGCCGAGACGTATATAACCGTCCTTCGCGGGACTCCTGCAATGGTTCAGTTGCTGATATGGAACTTCACTATTTTTGCTTCAGCTCGTGATTTGAATACACAGTACATTGCGATTCTAGCGTTTGGCCTCAATTCAGGCGCATATGTCGCGGAAATCTTCAGGGGCGGAATCGAATCCATTGACCCCGGCCAGATGGAAGCGGCAAGGTCTCTAGGACTCACATATTGGTCATCAATGAGGCACGTGATTTTACCGCAGGCTTTGCGCAATGTCGTACCGATGCTGTTCAACGAGTTCATAGCCCTGCTGAAAGAGACCTCAATAGCCGGGTATATCGGGATTGACGATTTGACGCGAGCCGGGCAAAACATTCAGGCATTGACGCTTGAACACTCACAGCCGTTAGTGATGGTCGCGATAATATATCTTGTGATAGTGTTGCTGCTGACTCGTTTTGTGCGCAAGCTGGAACAATGGTTGAGTCGTGGTAGGAGGTAATGAGGCCATGAATGACGAAATGATTTTGACGGTGAAAGACCTGCATAAGACATTCAGGCTTCAGGACGGCGGAACATTGAGCGTTCTCAACGGGATAACGACAGGGATTCGCAAAGGTGAGAAAATCGCGGTCATAGGGCCTTCAGGGTCAGGCAAGTCAACATTTCTCCGTTGCCTGAATCAAATGGAAGTTCCAACAGCCGGGACAATCACATTCAAAGGTGAGGACATAACCGCGCCAGAATGCAACATCAATCTTGTACGCAGGCATATGGGCATGGTGTTTCAGCACTTCTACTTGTTCCCGCATTTAACTGTGAGGCAGAATTTGACACTTGCGCCCGTTGACCAGAAATTGATGACTCAGGAGGAAGCTGACGCTAAAGCCCGTGAACTTATCGCCCGTGTTGGATTGGCGGATAAGATTGACGAATGGCCCGACAGGTTATCGGGAGGCCAGAAGCAGAGAGTAGCAATTGCGCGTGCTATGGCGATGAGTCCTGACATGCTGTTATTTGACGAGCCGACCAGCGCGCTTGACCCGGAAATGATTGGCGAGGTTCTTGATGTCATGAAGGAGCTTGCTGACTCAGGAATGACAATGTACCTTGTGACTCATGAGATGGGATTTGCGCATAAGATTGCTGACAGGGTGCTATTCATCGACAAAGGGGTAATCAGTGAGGAAGGTACGCCGGATGAGGTATTTGACCATCCGAAACAGCCTAGGACGATAGAAGTTCTCTCAAAGGTATTGAGGCGGTAAATGAACTCCCCCGGTGAAAGGCCGGGG
>JAFSKY010000088.1 GCA_017448685.1 Synergistaceae bacterium | reverse complement strand
CTTGACGCTGACACACGCGAAATCGTTGAACGCGCATTGCTCAAATATCAGGGTACGTTATTGATTGTCTCACATGACCGCCATTTTCTTGACGCTTTAGCTGAAAGAGTGTTAGAGATTCGCGATGGAATATTGTACGATTATCCCGGCAATTACTCGTGGTTTCTCGAAAAACGCGAACAGACTTTATCCCCCGCCATTGAAGAAGCGAAATTCCCCGCAAAAACTCAATCTCCAAAACGTAATGACAACATGCGCGAGATCCGAGAAATGAAGAAGTCCATATCCCAAGCCGAAAAAGACATCTCCGGCCATGAGTCGAGAATCTCAGAGATTGACGGGCTGTTATGCCTCCCTGAAACGCTGAAGGACTCGCAAAAAGTCCAGGCACTTATGACGGAGCGTTCAAATCTTGCACGTGAGCTTGAAGAGTTATATTCTTCGTGGGAGGAATTGAGCCTTAAACTTGAACAGCTCAAGCAGTAACTTCTTCAACGATTTATCGCGGGCATTACTGAATGTCCCGGATTCCCCCGTATCACGTCTCATACTAGGCTGGCACGCAAGCTGTATCATCTCCCATGATGGTCGCACAGGAGTCGGCTTCGTCCCAGACTCACGCATTGAGCCTCACACATCACGCCCCATTCACACACAATCACTTCTCACATCAACCCTCAAAGAATTAGCCGGGCTGTATGTCTCACCATTCCCACAAGAATTTGCCGCGGCTAGTGCTGCATGTTCGTTGCTCATTCCGTTTCATGATGAGGGCGGGCAATATCTTGACGCTGTAATGACCTGTGCGAGTGGGGATAAAGTTGCTGTGCTTGGTTATGAGAGGGAGCTTGCGCCTTTCATGCGTGAATGGGGATGGCGTTCGGCGTTCTTTGATGACCGTTACGCAGGGAGGCAGGACTGTTTTCCGCAAGAGGAATTTTCGCGGGCAGTTCGTGAGGCTGAATGGGTATGGCTTTCACCTGAGGCAATTCGGGATCGCTGGCTTCTCTCAACCCAGAGAATTTTGCGCGAAAAGAAAGGCTGCTTCCTTCAGGGGCCGGGACTCCCAGCTGTGATTGATGCGTTTGCGGAATTGGGAGTAACACACCTCGTTGTGCCATTAGGGGATGACGGAGCGAAAATCGAAGCTCATATCTCAGCAGGTGGAAGCGCATGGTTATGCGGGGCTTTAAGGTGGAGGGTGTATGAGTGTTGCGGGGGATAATGCATTGACGGCTTAAAGGTTGAACGGTCAAACAGCGGATTTTTCACGGGCGGTGTGATATAATTTTTCGCGTCAAGAAGCAGAGGGGCTTTGAGATAAACGGTTAATGAACAAGTCTAAACGAGGGGAGGAAAATAAAGATGGCAAAAGCAGTAGTCGATCAGGATGTGTGCGTAGGTTGCGAGTCATGCGTAGGAGCTTGCCCCGTTTCAGCAATCGCAGTTGACGGCGGAAAAGCAAAGGTAGATGCTGACGCTTGCGTAGAGTGCGGAACATGCGTAGGCACATGCCCGGTGAGCGCGATTTCACAGTAAGCATTCACAGACAATAACCAGAAATTCACAAGCTGGTGGGATAAAATTAATCCCGCCAGTTTTTTTTTGCGTTCAAATTCACACATCACAAGGAGGATTGCCGAATGACATACACGCTCTCAGACACCACACCCAAAGGCCAGCGCGATGCAATAACAGCGGACAGAGATATGATAACTGTTGAGGCCGGAGCAGGAACGGGAAAAACTTGGGTTCTCTCACAGCGTTATCTTCACTTGCTACTGAATGACGATGAGTTATTGCCCTCGGATATTCTCACGCTGACTTTCACAGAGGCTGCTGCGGGTGAAATGAAAGAGCGAATCGAGAAGCTCATATCGGGATCGCTGGAATATTTCCCGAATGACGCAAGAAGGCAGAAAATACTTGACGGGCTCAGCGATTCATGGATTTCAACAATACACGCATTCGCAACGAGGCTCATACGGGAGTCAGGGCTTTCACTGGACATTGACCCGCGGGCTTCGGTGATTTCGGCGCATCAGGAGCAAGAGTTCTGGGAGGATATACGCAACGCCGCTGAATTTGCCGGGCTTGGGAAACTTGCAGGCGATTACACTAAGGGCATTCCGAAAGAAATAGCAGGGCCAATATGTGAAACAGCAACTTCCCTCGACAATGACGGGTATATGAGTGCCGCCGCGGCAAAATGGGGAGCTGAAAGCCTGAGTACATTCGCGAGGATTACGGCTGACCTTCACGCTTCAAGGGGTAAATCATGGCGGGAAATGCTTGCGTGGGCGGAAGATGACTCCGAGCTTTTGCGTGAGGCCGAGTCAAAGGTGATTGAAGTTCTCCGTCCTGAATGGCGTGATGTCTGGGAGCTGTGGAAAAATATCAGGCTTGAGGATGTGCAACCCAAAGACAAAGCCGGGAATGCCCTCAATGATTTTCTTGACGCTGCAAGAGCAAATCCCCCTGACAATGATGAAGGCTTGAGGAAATTTTATGACATCATAGTATCTGCCCCCGAATTTATCGGTAGGACTCAGGCACTTGTCGCGCTCCGTGATACGCCTGTAGGAAAAACTCTGTCAGCATGGCGCGATGACCAGCCCAAAATGTTGAAGAATATCACAGCAAGTTTTGACGATGATTTGCCCCCTGAAGAAAAACACATGCGTACAATCCTCATGAAATTCTGCGCTGTAGCCTGGGGAATGTGGGACATCATGAAATCAAAACGCGGACTTCTCTCATTCTCCGACATGATACTTCACGCAGGAAGCGCAATCGGGCAAAACGGCATCCGCAAAACTTTCCGGCATATTCTCGTGGATGAGTTCCAAGACACAGACCGCTTGCAGTTTGACATGATAGAGGCTCTGAAAGGTTGCGGAGGAAATCCGGGGATTTTCGCCGTTGGAGATCCGAAACAGTCAATATACAGGTTCAGGCACGCAGACCCCTCACTTTTTGCCGATGTAATAAGCCGCGAAGGTACACAGAATATCCCCCTCGACCAAAGTTTCAGGACAAGAGCAACCCTACTTGAACGCATAAACTTTATGTTCTCGTCATTGTGGCGCAACGGAATCAGCCGGGACGCATCAATGCGCAACGTGATGTATAACACTCTCAAATCGTCAAATTCGGAGATTCGCGAGTCCGGGACAATGCCGGATTTCAGGATAATTCTTGCGGACATGGACAAAGGCACTAAGGCCGATGACATGAAAGCCCTCCTAGCTGACACAATAGCCCAGAGAATATTTGAATGGGTCAGTGATGAGCTTACTGTGTGGGACAAAGAAGCCAAAATCATACGCCCGGTGAAATACTCGGATTTCGCGGTGTTGTTACGTGGGCGCAAAAGTTTCGGGATTCTTGAGGACGCATTCGAGAAATACGGAATCCCAACGAGGCAGGACAGAAGCAATGACTACTTCAACCGTGGCGAAATCGGCGATGTTGTTTGCACTCTCAGGGCGGCGGCGAATATTCATGATGATTTCTCCGTTGCGGGCTGGCTAATGTCTCCTTTTTCCGGCGTGAATGAAGATGAAGCTGTGAAATGCCTCGCACAAGCTGACGAAAATCACAGGCCAATAGACTTAATCCGCGCTAATCTCCCTGACGCATATAAACGCCTCGAATATCTATGTGTTGTCGGTGAAAACGAAGGAGCTTCCGGGATTCTCGCCACTCTCGACAAAGACAGGCATTGGCTATCATGCATAAAGCCCTCTGACAGGCTGAGAGTCTTGCGCAACGTCATGCAGGCATTAAGGATTGCCCGCGAGTTTCAACAGTCTTCCGGGACAGCCGGACTCGTCTCATGCGCGGAATACATGACTCGTTCCATTAAAGGCGCGTCATCATTTGAGGAAGCTGAATGCCACGATGAAGACGAAAACGCCGTGAAGCTAGGTGCTGTTCATTCGGCAAAAGGACTTGAATACCCCGTTACAGTGATATTCGAGGACAGAACACGCATTAACGCGGACAATAAACCTTTGCGGCCTTCGCGTGATTTGGGGATTGTTGCAAGCACATTGCCGGATGAGTTCAGGCCCTCGGCAAATTTCAGGTCGAAGCTGTCAGACTGGGAAAAATTATTGTCAGGTCAAGGGGATTTGGAGGAAGAGCAGAGATTGTTCTATGTTGCCTGCACAAGGGCGCGTGATAGCCTTATATTTTGTGGTTATCTCACGTCAAAGGGCAATCCCTACAAAAACACATGGACTCAGCTCATGCTTGACAGCGTGAAAGGCATGAACGACTCAGCCTTCCTCATTGAACACATCACGCCGACTTCACTCCCCCCGGCCATGTCAGCAACATCACAGCAAGAATCACCCACACTAACGCCCGTGAAAATCGTGAAGGCTGAACGTGCATTGCGTCAGATTTCGGCGACATCGTTTGCGCTGTTTGAGTGGTGTCCTTATGCGTGGAGGAGGAAATACCGCCAAGGACTCACACTAGAATGGGAACGCCCTGACCGCGCCAATAATGATGACACTATCGGAGGGGCTGAACTCGGAAGCCTCGCGCATTGGGTGTTGTCGAAATGGCTCAAGGGTGAGGATATTCACAGACTTCTCACAGAGAAATCAATGATACCCACATTGCCGGGGTATTTGCGTGATACGTGGCGCGAAAATTACAGGAAGAAAGACACTCGGCTTGAAGGATGGCTATTGAGGTTTGCGGCCAGCGATTTGGGAGTCAGGCTCAAGAATACGGCAGGCGTTGAGACTGAATACAGGTTCAGGCAGGCTCTTGACGCAAGTACATTCATGGCCGGGGCGGTTGATGTGCTTTACGGGAATAATGTAGTTGACTACAAAATCACCGCTGAGGATAATGCGCCTTCAGAACTGTATGACTCGCAGACTGATTTTTACGCGTATGTACTCCATGTGATGAAAAAGGCTGAGTCCGTAAACACATGCATAGCTTTTCTCCGTGAAGGCAGCACACGTGAAAGGGAAATATCATGCTTTGACGAAATACGAGGCAGAATCGAACATGCCGCGAAAATATGCGCTTCAGAGTCGTATGAGCCAAATCACAATCACTGCGGGGAATGCCCGTTCAAGAAAGGATGCGCGAAAAATGCCGGAAAAATTTTTGAGTGAGAAACACAAGGAGTTGCACAATGAGCTTCATCGTGAGCATTATCTGACGTGTGAGAAGTACTACATATTCGAGCTTCTTACGGTTGCTGGGGGAATGATGGGGCTTTACACATACAGCCTGCGCGGGCAAGTCTTCTGCAACGCCCAAACAGGTAACATCGTGAAGATGACTGCGGCAATTGGGTACGGGAATTTCGCTGAGGCCATGTACTACTTCATACCGTTCACGGCGTATGTACTCGGCACAATAATATCTGAGATACTGCCGGAAAAAGTCAGCCACACATTATTCATCCGCTGGGAAACCGCGCTAGTTGGCACTGAAATTCTCGTGCTGTTCCTGATAGGGTTCATTCCGTTTTCATGGCCGGATCAGGTTGTTCAGGTGATGATAAACTTCCTGTGCGCGATGCAGTTCAACACGTTCCGACAAGCAGAAGGTATACCGATGGCAACACTTTTCGTTACGAACCATGTCCGGCAAATAGGAATCTCAATCGCCCGCATCATCAAGCATCATGACCAAGAAGCCGAAGCTCGCGCAAAAATGCTGAAGCACGTGAAACTCATACTTGCGTTCATGTTCGGTGGGATAATCGTTACTGCCCTGTCGTCATATCTGAAGGAGCATACGATATGGCTGGCGATAATTCCGCTGAGCGCGTGTTTCTGTGTCATGTTGCAGTCTGATTTGGTGTATGAGCGTACTATGTTGGATTTTAAGGCAGGAGGGCATTAGGGGAGGAGGTGAGAATTATGGAGGCTGTAATTACGAGGCCGAAGCAAAGTTACAAGTTTGACCGCAAGCTGACACCTGAAGAGATACAAGCACTCGTAGACAATTACGACTATGACCCGTCTGTGTATGATTCTGATGATTTGGGCGATGGCGTGTTGTTCGACAAGTTCGGGAATCCTACTGAGGCTATGATTCGTGCAATGTACGAGGACAAATACGACATAGGCGAAGAAATGACGCTTGATGAGCTTTTTGCGGAGATGGATGAAATATGGAATGAGGCAGGCAATGAGGAACATAAAACAGCGTAACTCATATAAGCGCGATGTCAGGCGTGAGAGTGCCGGGAAATATCGCAATATCCTAAAGCCCGGTGGTAGACATTCCGAAATTTTAGGGCTTTAAGGCAAAAATACGTTCTCTTCACACACAGAGGGGGAAAATGAAGCCGGGATTCCTGATGAGGGAGTCCCGGTTTTTTTGTGGACTAATGCCGCTTGCTGATGATGTATGCGAGTGATGCTATTGCGGCAATACCTGCTAGGCCGTTACAGCCTCCTCCGCCGCCGCCTGATGATGACACACCGCCCGATGCTGTGGAGGGGTAGAAGTTCCACTGATACACACAGGGATTCGAGGAGTCCTCGTAGGTGTAGAGACGAACCCGGACATACCTTAGGTCGCTCATGGGCAATGGATTATCCAAGTTAAGCCAACCGTCTGTATATGCCGTGAATCCATAATTGTCGTTTCCTGAAGAATGGTATACCGTGAAATGAAGCTCAGTTCTGTAAGGAAGCTCTACAACAGTTGAAGTGTCTCTTGCGCTAACAAGGCAAAAATCAATACTCGTGATGTTCCCGCCCTCAGTAACCAGCTCAATATACGGCACACACTCTGCAAGTTGCTGGCTGACAGATTTGAAGTTAGGCACTATCCTGCTGATGTTCATATTCAGCTCAGATGGGAATGTGAATGTTACTGTCTTGCCATTGAGACCTGTCTCAGCTCCATCTCCGAAACCAATATATTCCCCAGTACTGTCGATAGGCTGATAGTACAGATATTCCGAGTTGATGCCTTCTGTCATCTTCAGCCTAAACGACATATCGCGCCCGGCCTCGATTGTGCCTAGAAGGTCGTTGCTCTCATTTTTCGCCCTCAGAGTGTAGCCTCCACCGGGAATGTTCAAGCGTCCATCACCAGTGAAATATTTTGCTTCAGCCATTGTGCCGTAATCTGCATAGTCCATGAACAGCCCCAAAAACTGAGCATCGCTGTAATCACTCTTGCCGTTCACGATGGAAGCCCGGCTAACGTGGTTCATCCAAATTTCAGGCGCAGAGGTGCTTGCTGTGAAGAACCGCCATTCATAGCGTTCCGGGCTGTCTTCCTCCCAGTGAGTATAGAGCCTCACGCGTATTCCCCAAATTTCCGACGCTGCTATAGGCGCATCGAACGTGATTGTGCCTTCTGGAACGTTGCCTGAAGCTATATCAATCCATGAGCCGCTGTAGAAATTCACGTAGCTTTCCTTGTAGACGTTCATCACACGGAATCTCATCCTGAAATCCTGCGCTACTGGAGTCGCCGTGTCAGAAGCCTTCACCACACGCCACTTCAGCCCGGTAACATTCGAGCCGTTATACACATACTCCACGTAAGGCACGAACGAAGCTAGCTGTTCTTGAGTCGTCCTGAATGCCGGGATTCTGCCCTGACCGTTAAGCGATGACATATCCGGGAAATTCCATGACACATTTACGCCGTTGAGGCCGTTATCTGCGCCCTGCACAAACTGTACCCATCATCGCTAGGATAGTACACGAGATTTTCACCAGTTTTCATGCCCGCTTTAAGCTCGAATGTCTTTGATGTACCTGATATTGGCTTGCACGCTTTGTCGCTGTCTATGTACGAGTAACCCCCACCTGAAAGCGTCATAGTGCCAGTAGCGTTTACATGCGCTTGTGTGGCTGTGTGGTTATCGTCATCAACCTCAAGAAATACCCTGTGAAACCTCGCCTGCGAATAATCCGAACGTCCGCCCGAAAGCCCCGCCATAGAGTAATGACCGCTCCATAAATACGGCTCACCCCATGCGCCAGATGCCAGCACCATCACCAGCACCGCACAACACAACAACTTCTTGACCATAATGCATGTCTCCTTTCAGACACAAAAAAATCGCCCCCACGCTCAGGGATTTTCCCCTAAACGTGAGGACGTTGTCTCAGTATTCGTTACTTCAGCATGAATCAGAGCATAGTTATGGCTGTGGTTCGTGGTTCGTGGTTCATGGTTCGTGGTTCGTGGTTCGTGGTTCGTGGTTCGATTATAGCCGCCGATTTGCACCTTGTCTACGCTCCTTTTGCCGAAATTTTCGGTATTATATCACGTCTTACTTCCTGCGCTTTTTCAGCATATCCACATACACAGCAAGAAGTATCACTACACCTTTTGCGATTTGCTGCCAGAACGAATTTAATCCCAGCAAGTTCAATCCGTTATTCAACACACCAATAATCAACACGCCGATGAACGTCGAGCCGATTTTCCCGACTCCGCCTGACATTGACGTTCCGCCCAAAACTGTAGCCGCGATTGCGTCCATCTCGAAGGCCTGTCCTGCTGTGGGCTGCCCTGAAGCCATCCTTGCGCAGAGTACCACGCCCGTGAACGCCGCCAAAAATCCGCTCATCGTGTAGACCATCATTTTTGTACGAACCACATTAACGCCGGAGAATATTGCTGCCTTGTCATTCCCTCCAACAGCGTAAACATGACGGCCAAAGCGAGTCTTACTCAGGAGAATCACGCATATAATCAGGAACACAACCATATAGATTACCGGGTAAGGTATTGGCCCAAGATAGCCTGTGCCTATTATCTGGTAATCGGGAATCATTGCGCGAATTGGCTGACCGTTGGAATATATATACGCCGCTCCTCTGGCTATTTGCATCATTGCAAGCGTTACGATGAAGGGGGGACTTGTGGTTTTTGCGATGACGAAGCCATTGAAGAGTCCTAACAGCGTTCCGATTACGATTGCCGCTATTACAGCCTGCGTAACTGTGAAGCCGCTGTGAACGATGAAGCCCGCGCTCAATGTCCCTGATAATGCGAGGATTGAGCCGACTGAAAGGTCAATTCCGCCCGTGATTATCGCGAATGTCATTCCGAACGCAAGACAGGCATTTGATGACACCTGCCGGAGAACGTTCACCAAGTTGCGCTGTGAGTAGAATACTCCGTTTGTCGTGAATGAGAGTATCACGCACATTGCAAGAAGCCCGATTAGCGTCCCCATGTTTTCCTTGAAGTAGCGCATAAATCCGTTCTGCGCTTTGATTGAGTTCTCAAGCGGCATTTATATTTCCTCCTGTCCCTGTCGCGTAACGCATTATTGTTTCCTGACTCAGTTCGTTTTTGCTGAGATTGGCCGTGATTTTCCCTTCGTGCATGACTAGTACCCTGTCTGACATGTTGATGACTTCAGGAAGGTCAGAGCTTATCATGAGAATAGCGACTCCCTGTTTCGCAAGCTCATTCATGAACGCGTAAATTTCTGCCCTTGCGCCAACATCGACTCCCCTTGTCGGCTCATCAAGTATGAGGAGCTTCGGCCCTGTTGCGAGCCATTTAGCTATGACTATTTTCTGCTGGTTACCACCCGAAAGATTCTCGGCGAGCTGGTCAGCTGAAGGCGTTTTTATCGCAAGCTCCTTAATGTAGCGAGTGATTGTCTCAGCTTCTTTTGCTAGGTTACCGAGTGGCCTTCCCCTGAAGATTTCGTGCAGCACTGTCAATGTGAGGTTGTAGCCTACAGAGTTAATCAGCACGAGTCCTTCTTCCTTGCGATTTTCGGGAACCATCGCGATTCCGTTGTTCATGGCCTGACGCACTGAGCGAATATGTACAGGCTTCCCGTCAATGAGAATT